>CAUFMG010000013.1 GCA_959026725.1 uncultured Collinsella sp. | reverse complement strand
GCATCAGGGTAGCGCTGCGACGCGGAAATCGCGCGCCGTTGACGCGCCCCCGCAGCGCCCGCTTCCCCCGAGGACAATTATCAGTGCAGGTAGAAAGCTTGCCGATTTTCGAAAAAGTCGGCTATGGTTGACCCCCGTGGCCTAAACGTAGTAGATGGGCCCTTTCTGTGGTGCGGCACCAAGCCGGTCATTTTGGGATGGGACTATTTTGACTACTCATTGGCTGCTCTGGCAATCGGGCTGCAAAAGTAGTCAAAAAAGCTCCGTCCCAAATTAGCTAGCTTGCTCTGGCGGGCGGGAGCAGGTAAGATATACCGAGCGCCTAGCGCGTTCGATGGGTTCGGATGACGACATGTTCCGAATCTGGTCAGGTCCGGAAGGAAGCAGCCATAAGGAGCCTCTGTCGGGCATCCGAATCCATCGAGTGCGCAGGCGTTTTTTGGTGCCGCGGCTACCCGCGAGTGCCGGCAGGGCGCTTGGTGTCTCGCTGGTCCTCGGCTGCGCCTGCGGGATCGCTCGACTACCAAATATCTCGCCGCCGGCCGGGCCACTTCGTCCAAAAATCACCCGTAAAGGTGCATTTATCTGAAGAATTGAATCCCGTGTTTTGTGCTGCTTGTTGGCGTTGCCTGGGCATTGATAGTTGCGCGCTTCAAGAAACGGCGGCATTACCATCTGTTTTTACAAGTAAGAAAAGAGGCCCGTTTCCCTGGGTTTGGTTGGGGAAACGGGCCTCTTTTGTCTATGGGCTTGAAGATTGGTGGGAACGATATGCTCTGGCGGCTATTTTGAGTTCTTGAGGCGGCGTGTGGCTGTGGCGGTTATTCCGAGTCCCGTGGCGGCGATTCCTGCTAGTGCGATTGCGCTTGGCGCTGTGTCGCCTGTGTTTACGAGCTTGTCGGCGGTCGTAGTTGCTTGCTTGCCGCTGCTCGTGTTCGCCTGCTTGGTGGAGCTCGATGGAGCGCCCTTGCCGGTCGCGGACGAGCCGGTGGGCTGTGTCGTCTCGGCCGGTTGTGCCGAGCTGGAGGGAGGCGTTGTCTCGGTCGGTTGCGTTATCTCGGGCGAGGCGGCCTTGTCTGCCGCGGCTTTTGCCTCTTCGTATGCCTTGCAGGCGTCGTCATAGGCCGCTTCCGCCTTTTCCAAATCGTCGGTGAGCGCATTTCGCTTGGCTATGCTTTCGTCGACGCTGGCTTTGGCTTCCTCCGCCGCACTCTCGAAATACTGAACGTGTCCTTTCTGGCTTTCGAGGCGGCTTCGGTAGTGGGCAAGCTCATATTCGCAAGAACGTTCTCGCGAATCTGCCATCATGATCTCCGAACGCAACTGTTGAGCAGCTGCGTAATCTCCGTTGTCGTATGCCTCTTTTAATTTTGCCTGAAGCTCGATTACCCGGTTGTGGGCCTCATCGTATTTGGCTTGGGCCGCATCGACGTCCGCTTGCATGGCGGGAAGGGGTTCCCTCCGTTTGGCGGCTTCTGCCAACATCATGTCGTGGAGCTCTTGAGAAGCGGCAATGTCAGCATCGATTATCGCGATTTTCTCTGGACTTGCGGCGTTTTGTGCGGCTTCGAGGTTTTTGAGCGCTTCCTGCATGGCTGCATACGCCTTGTCTTTTTCGGTGGCCGCGGTTTCGCTCGAGGCCGCCGTCTGCAGGACAACTGCATCGACAGGGGAGTTGGTTTCTGCCGCTATCGCCGTTGCGGGGGCGATTCCCGCGGCAAGTGCCAGGGAAAGGGCGATGCCCATGGTTGCTCGTCTTGCTCTTCTTGCGAGAATGTCGTTCATCTCGGCACCTCATTTCAAGGGTCGGCGGCTCAACTTGGTAGCACTAAGGTAAGTATATCAGGCGATTGACCTGCTCTTGAATCTCGCCAGAAATGACTCGTTGTTTACGCATGCTCTAGGGCGACAGTACTATCATGGTTCGAATTGAGTGTGAATGATGATAGGGAGCGCCTTTTTATGATTGAGTTGCTCAGGCGTTTTGGCGGTAAGTTTCGCCGGTATATGGTGATTGGCCCTGCGTGTAAGCTGATCGAAGTGATCTTTGACCTGCTGACGCCGCTGGTGATTGCCCAGATGATCGATAAGGGTATTGGCGCACACGATGTCAACGCCGTCGTCCACTACGGTATGCTGCTTGGCGCCATGGCCGTGATCGGCATCTCGTTTACGCTCGTCTGCCAAAAGATGGCGGCGCTCACCTCGCAGGGCATGGGCACCGATATCCGCGGCGCGCTCTACGAGCACATCAACAAACTGAGCTATGCCGAACTCGACCGCTTTGGCACGCCGTCGCTTATCACCCGCATCACCAACGACGTCAACCAGGTGCAGCTCGCTGTGGCGCTGGGCGTACGCATGCTCATCCGCTGGCCCTTCTTGGCGGTGGGCTCTATGTGCGCGGCCCTTGCCATCGACCTTAAGCTCGGCATGATCTTTTTGATTTGCACGCCCGCCATTGGCCTGGTGTTTTGGTTTGTCATGGCGCGCTGCATTCCGTACTACAAGCAGCTGCAGGCAAAGCTCGACCGCATCGCGCTCATTTGCCGCGAGGGGCTTTCGGGCGCTCGCGTGGTTCGCGCCTTCGTGCGCGAGGACCACGAGCGCGAGCGCTTTGCCCAAGCCGCCGATGACCAGGCCAATACTGCCATCGCGGTGGGCAAGCTCTCCTCGATTCTTAACCCTGTCACGTTTCTCGTGATGAACCTGGGCGTGTGCGCCATCCTGTGGGTGGGCGGCATCCAGGTCAACGTGGGCGAGCTCACGCAGGGTCAGGTCATGGCGTTTGTGAACTACATGACGCAGACCCTGACCTCCATCGTGTACGTCGCCAACCTGGTCGTGGTTTTTACCAAGGCGAGCGCCAGTGCGTCACGTATCAACGAGGTGCTCAATTGCGTGCCGAGCATCACCGACGAGGGCAACCAGCCGGTCGCGCTGCCCAAGCCGGGCAATGTCGCTCCCGTTCCTGCGCTGAGCTTGAGCCATGTGAGCTTCTCGTTTGGCGCCGGCGCGGCCAATGCTGTCAACGATATGACGCTGGAACTCCCGCTGGGCAAAACGCTCGGCATTATCGGCGGCACGGGCAGCGGTAAGTCGACGCTCGTCTCGCTTATCCCGCGCCTGTACGATGCGAGCACTGGCAGCGTGAGCGTGATGGGCGCCGACGTGCGCACCTGGCCGCTCGATCAGCTGCGCCACGTGGTCGCGACCGTTCCGCAGCGCGCGTCGCTCGTGAGCGGCACGATCCGCAGCAACCTAACCTGGCGCGACGAGTCGGCGACCGACGAGGAGCTGTGGGCGGCGCTCGATATAGCGCAGGCCAGCGAGTTCGTGCGCAACAAGCCGCAGGGGCTCGACGCCCCGGTCGAGGCGGGCGGCAAGAACTTTAGCGGCGGTCAGCGCCAGCGCCTGACCATTGCGCGTGCTCTGGTGGGCTCGCCGCAGATTCTGATCATGGACGATTCCGCCTCGGCGCTCGACTTTAAGACCGACGCGGCGCTTCGCCACGCCATCCGCGAGCGCAGCGTACGCGGTGCCGCCGCGGGCGGGCTCCCGCTGACCACAGTGATCGTGAGCCAGCGCGTCTCGACCGTGCGCGATGCCGACATGATCTGCGTGCTCGACCACGGCTCGGTCGCGGGCCTGGGTACGCACGACGAGCTGTACGCAAGCTGCCAACTCTATCGCGAGATTTGCCAGTCGCAGCTTCGCCGCGAGGAGCTCGAGGGCCAGCAGGGGAGTGCGGCGCCCGCGCCCGTCCCAAGTCCCGCGTTCGCCCCGGCTGTCCCGGCATCCATTTGCGCAAAGGAGGGCTGCTAAATGAATCCGTATACTTCTTCCGGTTCGGTCGCCACGATGACGGCCAACGTGTCCGGCAACGATAGCCTCAACGACTTGGGTGACGGCCCGCGTCAGCCCGGCGACCCCGAGCGCTACCCCGTGGGCACGGTAACTCGCCGCCTGCTGGGTTACGTCCGTCCGCATCGCATTTCGTTTACGGCGTCGTTTGTGAGCGCCGCCATCTCGGTGATCTTGCAACTCTATACGCCCATCCTCATCGGCGAGGGCATCGACCTCATCGTTGCCGCCGGGCAGGTGGACTTTGACGCACTGCTGCCGCTCGTTACCAAGCTCGCGATTGTCGTGGTGGGCGCGGCGGCCTTCCAGTGGCTGCAGGGCTACTGCGTCAACCGTCTGTCCTACGAGACGGTGCGCGACATGCGCGTGGAGGCGAGCGACAAGCTCAGCCGCATGCCGCTCAGCTTTATCGACAGCCATGCCCACGGCGACCTTATGAGCCGCGTGGTCAACGACGTCGACCAGGTCGGCGACGGTCTGCTGCAGGGCTTTACCCAGCTCTTTACCGGCGTTATCACCATCGTTGGCACGCTCGCGTTTATGCTCTCCATCAACCTGATCATGACGCTCGTGGTGGTGCTCGTCACGCCGCTTTCCATTTTTGCAGCCGGCGCCATCGCCAAGCTTTCCAACAAGAGCTTTACGGCTCAGCAGCGCATCCAAGGGCAGCTCGGTGGTCATATCGAGGAGTATGTGGGCGAGCAAAAGCTTGTCGACGCCTTTGCCTACGGTCCGCACGCTCAGCAGCGCTTCGATGCCCTCAACGCTGAGCTCTACACCGCGGGCGAGCGCGCGCAGTTTATGGGCTCGCTCTCCAACCCCGGCACGCGCTTTATCAATAACATCATTTATGCCGTGGTCGCTGTGATCGGCTGCGTGGGCGTGATCACGGGCGTGCCGGCGGCGCTCACGGTGGGCGGCGTGCAGATTTTCCTGTCCTACGCCAACCAGTACACCAAGCCGTTCAACGAGGTCACCAACGTCATTACGCAGATCCAGACCGCGTACGCCTCGGCGCGCCGCATGTTTGCGCTGCTCGATGCGCGCGAGCAGGAGCCCGACGCGTCGGACGCCGTAGAGCTTGCCGCCCCGCAGGGCGAGGTCGCCTTTGAGCATGTGGACTTTAGCTACGTGCCCGACCGCAAGCTGCTGCAGGATATCTGCATTAACGCCAAGCCGGGCATGCGGTTTGCCCTGGTCGGCCCCACGGGCTGCGGCAAGACGACGCTCATCAACCTGCTGCTGCGCTTTTACGATATCGGTGCGGGGCGCATTATGGTCGACGGTCGCTCCTCGCGCGACTACACGCGCTCGAGCCTGCGCCGCGCCTTTGGCATGGTGCTGCAGGATACCTGGCTGTTCGAGGGCACGGTGGCGGAAAACATCGCCTACGGCTGCCCCGATGCTACGCGCGAGCAGGTCATCGAGGCCGCCAAGCGCGCGCATGCGCACAAGTTTATCGTGCAGCTGCCGCAGGGCTACGATACGGTGATCGGCGAGGACGGCGGCACGTTTAGCCAGGGCCAAAAGCAGCTGCTATGCATTGCGCGCGTCATGCTCACCGACCCGGCGATCCTTTTGCTGGATGAGGCCACCTCGAGCATCGACACCCGTACCGAACTGCAGGTACAGGCGGCGTTTGACGAGCTCATGGCCGGCCGCACGAGCTTTGTCGTGGCGCACCGTCTGTCGACGATCCGCAACGCCGACTGCATTTTGGTGATGCGCGACGGCCAGATTATCGAGCGCGGCACGCACGATGAGCTGCTGGCGGCAGGCGGCTTCTACGCCGAGCTCTACCGCAGCCAATTCGCCCAGTGAGCAAGACGCGGGACATGTAACGCAGCGCTAGGGCGCGAGCGTGTCAACGGGGGCAACGATGATGCCCTCGGGCGTTGTGTGGACCGGCATGCCGAACCCGATGACGATGAGTTTGGCCGCGGGAGGCCTCTCGCCGCGTTCGACCAGCTTGCGCTCGAGTCGAAGCAGGTTTGCAGACGCCTCGGGGATCTGCGGGCTTCCGAGTTTTACTTCCACGGCAATCCAAGTTCCATCGCGCCTGTGTATAACGGCATCGACCTCGAGATCGTCGGCGTCGTGGTAGTGGGACACCGATGAGTCATTTGCGGCGGCATAGACCTTAAGGTCGTGCAGGACGAGGGATTCGAAGAGCAGCCCCAGTGTCTTCGGGTCGGATGCCAATGACTCCGGATTTGCTCCGAGCAGCGCAACGGCAAGCGAAGGGTCGGCGAGGTGCCTTTTCGCACTTTGCCGCAGCTTTACCGGCGACCTGAGCGCCGGATGCCAAGCCGGGATATCGTCGATGATATTGATTCGTCTCAGAGCATCCATGTATCTGGAGACCGAATTCTTCGAAACGCCGGTACCGATATCTTTATCGATGGACTTCGATCCAGCAAGTGTCGACTCATTTCGCGCAAGCGATGTCAAAAGAGACCTGACCTTGACCGGATCACGTTTGACGCCGTCAGTTCTAGAAACATCCGATTCGCATACGCCATCAACATAAGCAGCGGCAATCCGCATAGCATTTTCAGTTGTTTTCCCCATCGCTTGAGGCCAACCACCGCGACACAGCAAATCGGCGATGCCGGCGACACCAGCGATCGATCCGACCGCCTGCTTGGCGGGGTGGCCGGAAAGCAGCGCTCTAATCGAAGCCGCGCCCGAAGAAACGCCGAGCTCAAACAGCGTCATGGTATCCATTCGCAATCTAGCTATTCGCCCAACGCCGCTATGCATTGGCTGCTTCGAATCTTGCGGCGTTGCTGAGCCCGTAAGAATAAACTGTCCGGATTCTCCCTGTCTTGCGTCACACTCGAAACGTATGGCATCCCATAGTTTTGGTTCTTCCTGCCATTCGTCGATGAGTCTAGGCGACGGTCCTGCTATTGCCTGCGCTGGGTCGATCCGAGCCAACTGGAGAGCGGAAAAATTTCCAGCCGGATCGGAAAGAGACAAGGATGATTTGGCAAAACGTCTGGCCGTAGTGGTCTTTCCGCACCACTTCGGGCCTTGAATGAGAACCGCACCGAAGATATCGAGATTATGCCTGATTGCCTTGTCGATGCATCTGTCTACATACCTATCCATATCGTCACCTTCTCAACTTGCCTTGATTATGTATTTTACCAGCTGCGTGGTGACGATTGACGGTAATCTGTGGTGACGATTGATTACGAACTATGGTGACGATTGGCGGGTATCTGTGGTGACGGTTGTCATCGATTCGGGGCATAGGGCAGCTTAGCTGTCTCAAAGCTTATAGATTTCGGGGCTTGCGCTGCGGGCGTTTTTGTCCATTGATGTCGCCTGCGTCGCCAATCGGCAGACGGTGGTTTACATCTGTCACGTTAGTACTAAGATATTCATCTAATAAATTGCATTAGCGGCTTTAGTTTTGGGGGAAACGAGGCAACGTGACTATGACATGCTCTTTGGTGGTTAACAGCAAGAGCGGTAATACCAGGATGGTTTCGGGCGCGATCAAGCGCGCCCTGCAGGCTGCGGGCGTTGAGTTTGTCCATGCCGCGGCGTTGAGCGACGATGCGGATGCCGAGCAGGTCGCGCGCGAAGCGCAGGGGGCTTGCGCGGCCGATACCGTGCTCGTCGGTTTTTGGTGCGACAAGGGCGCATGCACGCCTTCGGTCGCGGCGTTGCTCTCCGCCCTACACGGCAAGCGCGTTTTCCTCTTTGGTACCTGCGGCTTTGGTGCCGATCAGAGCTATTATCAGCAGATTATCGATCGCGTGTCGTCCAATTTGGCAGAGGATGCCGAGCTTGCGGGCTGGGCGATGTGCCAGGGCAAGATGGGCCCCGCGGTCAAGCAGCGTTACGAGGCCATGCTCGAGCAAGATCCCGACAATGCCCGTTTTAAGATGCTGCTCGACAACTGGGTAGCCGCAAAGGATCACCCCACCAAGGAGGATCTGGACAACATGGCGATGGCGGCCAAGAAGGCCGTGCTGGGGGAGTAGCTCCCATCGCTGACGGCGGTCGGTTCATCTTTCTAAATGCAACGTCCTCCCGGGCGTCGGGGCACGAAGTTCCCTGCTCTACAGTCCTGCGCAAGACGAAGGCCACATTAAGTGGCCTTCTTTGCGTGCGGAACTCGCGACGAACTTCGTGCCCCGTCGTCCGGGAGGGTGCCTCTTTATTGATGGAAGGCCTGATAGGTCGATGGTTCCGTGCCCGGATGCGTCCAAAGTGGGACGGGCTTTCCGGATGGGCGGGCTTTCGGAAAATGGGGGCCTCGGACGTTTTTCCGGACCATGTCCCGGCGCTATGCCGCATGGCCCCTCTCCTCGCGATACTCCCTAATGGTCTTCCATCCTAGGTCCTTCTTGAGCTTGCCGTCCCTGCACCACTCGATATATTCGCCGAGCAGGCGGGAGAACTCGTCGAACGGCACGCCGGTCCAGTCCCTGCCCTCGAAGAAGTCGCACTTGAGCGTGCCGAAGAACCCCTCGGCGCGCGCGTTGTCGGGGCTCCGGGCCCTCCTCGACATCGAGCGCACCACCCCGGGGCCGCACGCCTCGCGCCACTCGCGCCCCATGTAGACGGCGCCGTCGTCGGTGTGCACCGTGAGCGGCCGGTCCTCGGTCGGCCCGACTATCCCCACCAGGTCCCTGAGCATGCCGACCATCAGGTCGGAGTCGGCGTGGACCGAGACCCTCCAGCAGATCGGCCACCCGTCGAAGCAGTCGATCGCGGGCGACAGGTACGCCCTGTACCCGTCGAGCCTGAACTCCGTGACGTCGGTGACCACGAGCAGGCCGGGCGCGGGCGCGCGGAAGTCGTGCGTCCCGTCCGCGCGCAGTGGGACGTTGGCCGGGCGCTCCGCGAGCTCGCCCCGGTAGCTGCGGTACCTCGCCCTCCGGCGCATCTGCGCCGCCTTGCGGGCGACCAGGCCCTCCTCGCGCATGATCCGGCGCACGACCTTCTCGGACGCGACGACGGGGCTCTCGGCGTCCCCGGGCGCGAGCTCGCGCCACGAGACGGGCTCGCCGGGTCCCCTCCTGAGGTCGGCGGTCACGGACTCAGGCCCGTAGGCGCCGCCGCTCGCCTCGAACGACGCGCGCACGCGCTCCCTGAGCGCGGCCTTGGGGTCGGGCCTCGAGATCCTGGACGCCTGGTCAAGATAGGTGCTCTTCGGGATCGACAGGGTCCTGGTCACGTCCGCGAGCCTCACCGCCGGCGAGAGCCTCCTCGCCGCCTCTCCCGCCCTGTGCTTCTCCTCGTTCGTCAAAGAGCCAGGGCCTGGTGCTTTTAGGACGTCCAACACCGCCAGGGCCTCGGCGAGCCTGACCTCGGCCTCGCGGGCGCGCTCGGCGGGGTCGTCGGGAAGCCCCTCCAGGCCCCAGTCCCGCCAGTCGGTCTGCTCGGGCGGCTCGCCGCCGGCCCCTCCGCGCCCGGTCCTCTCCATCTTGCCCGCGCCCCCTTCGGCTCGACGCTTCCGCGGGGAGGCGGGCTCGGTGCCCGGTCGCCTCGCGGCGAATGCGGGGCTGCCCTCGCCGTGCGAGCAGTGCATGCGCTCCGCCCGGTCGGGCATCTCACGGGCGGTCAGCTCGCCCGCCTCCTCCAGCTTGAGCCAAGCATACAGGTTGTCCTTGTTCGGGAAAAGCGGCAGGCTCCTGCAGGCGGCGGGGGCGGACAGGCCGCTCCGGTGGAACTCCCAGAGAATCCCCTCGCGCTCCTCTTTCGTATACATCGGACTCCCTCCTGGACCCAGATTGGGTCCGAGATTTTGTCCGAGGTCCCCACTTTCCCAACGAGCCTCAACCGGAAAATACATCCCGGAATCCAGCTGAATAGTGGGGCACACTTTCCCAATCAGGTCCCAAGCGGAAATTGCATCCCGTTCCGGACGTGAATTCTGGGACACGGTTTCCGGATGCAAAAAGGCCACATGACGTGGCCTTCGACTTATATATGTTCAGCGGATACCCCTACGACAAGACGCGCTCCAACAACAAGGCGTCTGCCCGGCGACGCGGAACGTAAGGTTCATCGCGAGTTCCGCACGAGCCGGAGAGCACTTAATGTGCTCTCCGTGCGAGCAGGACTGTCCGAGCAGGGAACCTTACGTTCCGCGCCGCCGGGCAGACGAACCAGTTATGAGTGACCCGCTACTTGATCTTGGTCGTACCCGGTGCCAGGTTGGGGTCGGTTTCGTTGGCCTCGGTCTGGAAATGCTCGGTGTAGACGTTCTTGCCGTCGCGGAACATCTCGTAGTACTGCATCTTGGCGTAATCCTCGCGCGCCTTGGTGGCGGCTGCGGCAGCGGCGTCGTCGCCGGTGACGTTGGAGGAGAGCGCCCAGCGCAGGCTGGCGTCCTCGTAGCCCACCGAGTTGATGGCGGGCAGCGACTCGCGCAGCGTCATGTGCGCCTTCTGATAGTCGGAAAGCGGGGCACCGATCAGCTGCATCAGCTGGGTGGACAGGTAGTTGGTGGACAGGTCGTCGACCTCGCTCGTCTGGTTGCAGCCGGCAACGTCGTAGTTGGCCCAGATGATGTAGTCGGTCTGCCACAGACGTTCCTGGTGCGTGGCATCGTCCTCGCCGGTAAACCACTTGTCGTTGAACTTGGACGGGAAGAACGGCTGGTGGTCGCCCCAGAACACCACGACTACCTTACGGTCGAGCTTGCTCAGGGCGTTGAGGAAGTAGCGAAGCGCCTGGTCGGACTGCTCGATGCACGAGACATACTCGTCGACATCGGAGAGCGTGCCGTCCTCGACGGTCTTAGCGTCCAGGTCGGTCGTGTCGATGTTCAGGTGCATTTGCTTGTCGGCCGGCAGCAGGCCTGTGTCGTAGCCCGAGTGGTTCTGCATGGTCACGTCGAAGATAAACTGCGGATCGGCGTTCTGGTCGAGCAGCTCAAGAATCTTGTCGTAGGTCGCCTGGTCGGTCACCATACCGCGCAGGGTATCGGCGCCCTGGAAATCGTTGATGGACAGGAACTGGTCAAAGCCAAAGTCCTTGTACACGTTCTCGCGGTTCCAGTTGGTCGCGTGGTTGGGGTGCATGGCGGTGGTGGAATAGCCGAGCGACTTGAACTGCTCTGCCAGATTCCCGGTCGTTTCCATGTTGTAGATGGTGTAGGGGTACACGCCCGAGCCCAGGTTGGCCATGGAGTTGCCGGTCATAAACTCAAACTCGGTATTGGCGGTGCCGCCGCCGTAGGCGCTCACGTAGAGCTTGCCGCGGCTGAGGCAGTTGGACAGGTTCTTAAAGTACTGCGGACCCTCGTAGCCGGCGCGCATGTTCTGGTAGATCGACAGATCCGAGAAGGTCTCGTTCATGATGGCGATGACCGTGGGCTTCTCGCTGTCGAACTGCTCCTTTGCGGCGGTGCGCTCGTCACTCTTGGCGGCGTCGGACTTGTCGTAGGCCTTGGCGTACTTTTTGAGCGTGGCCTTGGCATCGTCGACGGAGTAGTCGGCGGGTTTGGGCGGCTTGATGGACTGCGCTGCGCTAATGAAAGCGGGCAGGTAGCCCTCGCGCCAGTAGCTCTCGAGCGGGCGCCAGGTGTAGACGGTGATGCCGAGGGTGTTGTAGTAGTCGATGAGCGTGACATGCGCGGTCACGCCGCCCAGGCACAGCACCGCCACGAGCAGGTTGGTGAGCAGCATGCGCTTGGCGTTGGCGGCGCCCTTCTGACGGTGCGGTGCCACCAGGCCGGCGTACTCGCACAGCAGCATGGCGATGGCGGTAAAGCCCATGGACAGCACGCAGAACAGTGAGATCGAGAAGGTGTAGCCGGTGCCGGCGACCGCGGCGGCGGTGGAGATGGCCGAAAGGTCGCCCGGCTGGATGGGCATGGATTTAAACGTGATGACGAAGAACTCGGCAATGCCCAGGATAAAGAGGGCGAAGGCCAGGACGGCCGGAGCTGCGCCGTGGCGCTGGAACAGGAAGAACAAGCCGGTCATGAGCACGGTGATGATGGCCCACTCGAGCAGGATGCACAGGGGGTAGACCCAGGTAAAGTCGTGGTTGGACGAGACTTCCATGCCCAGCAGCGCAAAGACGCCGGCGAGCAGCAGACACAGGACGGCGGCGACGAGTGGCTTGCCCACAAAGGCGCCGCGCAGACGGGCGAGCTTGCCGGTGGGGGCGGGGGCGTCGGGCGCGGCGAACGCAAAGACGCGCGGGGCGATGCGGTCGCGTGCGATGCTGGCCCAAGCGCAGCCGGTGAGGATGGCGTTGGTCAGGATGAGCATCACAAAGGCGAGCGGCTCGTTTTGGGCGACGAGGCCAATGGCGCCCCAAACGGTCAAAAAGACCTGGAACAGGCCGAAGGCGACGCTCCACCCAAGAGCGCTTTTGGCAACGGTGCCCGACTGAGCGCGAATGGCCTTGGCCTCGCGCAAGACAAGGTAGACGGTCGCCGCAAGACCGACGAGCGAGATGGCGGCAGCGAACATGCTGAGACTCCTCACAAACTTAAAACCTACGAAAGCGGGGGTTTACCCGATTGTTACCAAGATATGCGCTGCAATTGGTGTCTGCGCACAACAACCAGCCATATTAACGCGCACGTGTGGCGGTGTGGCGCAATGTAGTGGCGACCTGCGCGATAATGGACGGGAATTACACGGAAACGTAAAGGCTTCTTAAAGAATTAGCGAGGATGAGGCGATGAACGAGCAGGTTTGCACCAAGGCTGTGGATACGTGTGGCTATCCGGTCGAGACCACGGGCAATGCGGTGCTGGACACGTTGGAGCACCGTTCCTCCACGCGTGCCTTCGCGCGTGATGACGACGACCGTCCCGTGGCGGTGACCGACGAGCAGCGCGCAGCGATTTTGCATGCGGCGAGCCGTGCGCCGTCGGCAGGCGCCATGATGATGTATTCCATCGTGAGCATCCGCGAGCAGGCTACGCTCGACCGCCTGGCCGACCTGTGCGACCACCAGCCCATGATTGCCAAGGCGCCCTGGGCACTCATATTTGTGGTCGATTATGCCAAGTGGATCGATCTGTTTGAGCACGTGGGCTGCTTTGAGCCCGAGTTTGTCGAGCGCACGGGCAAGGCACCCCGCCGCGCTCCGGGTTTGGGCGACTTTGCCATCGCGGCGCAGGATGCCGTGATCGCCGCGCAAAACGCCGTGGTTGCCGCCGAGGCCCTGGGGCTGGGGAGCTGCTACATCGGCGATATCGTCGAGAATGCCGAGGAAGTCGCCGAGCTGCTCGATCTGCCGCCCTATACCATGCCGCTATCGATGCTCATCATCGGCACGCCCCGTAAGGAGCGTCCGGCAATCGCGCATCCCGTGGTGAACCTGGTGCACGAGGAGCGCTACTGCCGCGCGGATGCCGCGACCATGGACGCGCAGGTGGCCGAGATGGACGCGATGTTCCGTCCGCATGCCCGCGAGGCGGGGGAGCGCGTCGTGGACATCTATACCCGCAAGCACACGAGTCCCTTTATGGCCGAGATGAGCCGCTCCATGGAGTGGTGGTTCAAAAACTGGCTCGGAAAATGACGGATGTGACAAAGGGACAGCCCCTTTGTCACATTCCATATCGCCGCGGTGGCCTAAAGGCCGTATAAATGTTTATCTAGCTGGGAAAACAGTGCCATTCAAACATAGGCCGATTACCTATAATTCCTTCGAACATTAAAGTTGGGAGGAAACCGGCTTATGGAACAGAAGGCCAAGGAGGCAGCCTCGCACGCTGCGATTCCTGTGAGCATCTCGGCGATGCTCGTCACGCTGGGTGTGGTGTACGGCGATATCGGCACCAGCCCTATGTATGTAACCAAGGCGCTCGTTGCCGGCAACGGCGGCATCGGAAGCGTGACGGAGGAGTTCGTGCTCGGCGCGCTCTCCCTTGTCGTGTGGACGGTCACGCTGCTGACCACCATCAAGTACGTGCTGATCTCGCTGCGTGCCGATAACCATGGTGAGGGCGGCATCTTTGCCCTGTACAGCCTGGTCAAGCGCTGCGGCAAGTGGCTTATCATCCCCGCCATGCTGGGTGGCGCCGCGCTGCTCGCCGACGGCATCCTGACGCCGGCCGTTACCGTTACCACGGCCATCGAGGGCCTGCGCACCATCCCGGCGGTCCATGCCGTGCTGGGCGATGACCAGGGCCGCGTCGTCGCCATTACGCTCGCCATCATCATCGCGCTCTTTTTGGTGCAACGCATCGGTACGGCCAAGATCGGTCACGCCTTTGGCCCCATCATGACGCTGTGGTTCCTGTTCCTGGGCGGCACGGGTCTGTTTTTTGTCTTCCAGCACCCCGCCGTGCTGCTGTGCCTCAACCCGGTGCGCGGCATCGCCTTTTTGCTGAGCCCCAACAACCACGCGGGCATCATGATTCTGGGCAGCTGCTTCCTCGCCACCACCGGTGCCGAGGCGCTCTACTCCGACATGGGCCACGTCGGCCGCGGCAACATCTACGCCACCTGGCCGTTCGTTAAGTGCTGTCTGCTGCTTTCCTATATGGGCCAGGGCGCTTGGCTTATGAACAACGCTGCCAACCCCGAGCTCATGGGCATTGCCGACCTCAACCCGTTCTACCAGATGCTCGCCCCGGGCCTGCGCCCGTTTGCCGTAGGCCTTTCCACCGTTGCGGCCATCATCGCCTCGCAGGCGCTCATCACCGGCGCATTCTCGCTGGTGTCCGAGGCCAGCCGTCTGGACCTTATGCCGCACATGCAGGTCTTCTACCCTGCCGAGACCAAGGGCCAGCTCTACATCCCCATGGTCAACAACGTCATGCTCGTGGGCTGCGTCATCGTGGTGCTGCTGTTCCAGAACTCGGCGCATATGGAAGCCGCCTACGGCCTTGCCATTACGCTGACTATGATGTGCACCACGCTGCTGCTCTTCTTCTACCTGCACGAGGAGCGCAAGCTCAAGGTTGCTCCGTGGATCTTCGCGGCCTTCTTCCTTTTGCTCGAAGGCTTCTTCTTCGTGAGCTCGCTCACCAAGTTCTTCCACGGCGGCTATTTCACCATCCTTATGGCTGCACTCATCATGGGCATTATGGTGTGCTGGTACAACGGCACGGCGGTCGAGCAGCGCCAGTTTACGCTACTGCCGCTGCGCAGCTACCTGCCGCAGCTCAAGCGCCTGCGCGACGACGACCGTTACGAGCTCGTGAGCGACAACATCGTGTACCTGACCAAGGACACCCATACCGACTACATCGACCGCGATATCGTTTACTCGATCTTGGATAAGCATCCCAAGCGCGCCCGCGCCTGGTGGTTTGTGAATGTCGAGACCATGGACGAACCGCACACCTTTGCCTATTCGGTCGAGACGTTCGGCACCGACTACGTGTTCCGCGTGCATCTGTACCTGGGCTACAAGATCAACCAGCGCGTCAATGCCTACCTGCGTCAGGTTGTTCAGGACCTGGCTGCCACCGGCGAGCTGCCGCCGCAGACGCATGACTACTCGGTCTACAAGGATCCGGGTAACATCGGCACGTTCAAGTTCGTCCTGATCCGTAAGCTTCTGGCGCCCGAAAGCGATGTGGAGCCCAGCGAGCGTACGGCCATCACGCTCAAGTACATCATCCGCCGCGCCGCCGGCACGCCCGCGCGTTGGTACGGCCTGGAGAACTCCAACGTGAGCTTTGAGTACGTGCCGCTGTTCACCAAGTTCAAGGCCGTGAATAAGATGCAGCGCCTGGCTCCCAACGAGCGGCCGTAGTCGACGCTCGAGGTTTGTCTGCGAACGGGCGGGTTTGTATTGACGGGGATTGAGTCCTGGGAGGAAACCATGGATGCAAAGGTGCTTGACGGTTGCGATCTTGCGACCGAGCTGGTGCGTGAGGTACGCGCCGATGCTGCCGAAGATCGGTTCTTTACGAATCGGGCCAACATGGATATGGCCGACCGCGTGATTTCGATCGTGGTGACGGTGCTTGTCGCGGCGTGCGTGTGCGCACTGCTCGCGCACGTGCTGTTTGTCTAACGACCGCAGGTTGCAAAGGCTTTACACTTGGAACCACCACAAGGGGAAACCACCACAAGGGTGCCTGTCCCCTTTGTGGTGGTTTTTGTTTTTGAGAGAGGGGCGGGACGCTGATGGACGTCCGTACGGACGGCGATATTGCCGATAGCTTTTGGTGGCGGCGCACAACGCTGACGCGCCGCACTCCTCTGTATGACGCCTGCGTATCGGTGGGGCTGCTGGTCGCGGCGACGATTGTGGGCGCGCTGCTCGACCATCCGGGTCTCGCGCCGAGCATCATGATCGTCTATGTGTTCGCCGTTCAGCTGTGCGCATTCTTTACCTGGAGTCGCCTGTATTGCTTGCTGAGCTCGGCTGCCGCCGTGGCGCTCTACAACTTTTTGTTTGTCGACCCGCGCTACTCGCTGTCGCTTATCGACCGCGGCTATCCCGGCATGTTCTTCATCATGTTCGTGGTTTCGCTTGTGTCGAGCTCGATTGCGTTGGCCCTGCGCCGCGCCTTGGCACAGGCTGCCGCCAGCGACCGCCGCACGCATATGGTGCTCGAGACCAACCGCATGCTGCAGCGGTGCGCCGATCAGCATCAGATCGTTCACGCCATGGCCACGCAGCTGGCGCGTCTTTCGGGCTGTCCGGTTGTGTGGTACAGCGCCGACGCCGAGGGCGATGACCTGCTGCCGCGTGCGACGTACACGGCCGTGGGCGATGCCGCCCCGGTGCACGAGCTGGCGCCGCAGATGCCGCCGAGGCTCTCGGCGTCCGCCTACGTGGGAACGCCGCTCGACGCCACGTTTGGCGGTTCGGCGTTTTATGGCATCTACCTGACGGTTCGCACAGGCGACGGCTTCGTGCGCTCGGGCGACCCCGCCTCGGTGGTGGGCGTGCTGGCTATCGTTGCCGAGCCCGATGTGCTAACACACGAGGAACGGACACTTGCCGATGCCATCGTGAGCGAAGGCGAGCTGGCACTCGATCGCGCCCGCGCCATGGAGGCCCGTGAGGAGGCGGCGGTGCTCGCCAAAAACGAGCAGCTGCGCGCCAACCTGCTGCGCTCCATCTCGCACGACCTGCGCACGCCGCTCACCAGTATTTCGGGTAATGCCGACGTGCTGCTCGACCAGGGCTCGACCGGCACCGCCGTGCTCGACGCCCAGACGCGCCGCGGCCTGCTCCTGTCCATTCGCTCGGATGCGCAATGGCTCAACGCCACTGTCGAGAATCTGCTCGCTATCACCAAGCTCGAGGGTGGCGGCATGCGCCTGTCGACCACGCTCGAGCTCATGGACGATATCGTCGAGGAGGCACTGCGCCACGTAAGTCCGGCCGTGCGCGAGCACGACCTTAAGGTGGTGCCGTGCGACGAGCCGGCGCTCGTTAACGTCGATGCGCGCCTGATGGTGCAGCTGGTGGTCAATCTGGTGAACAATGCCATCACCTATACGCCCGCAGGCTCGCATATCGTGATTTCGATTGGCGTCGACGATGGACGCGTGGCGTGCTCGGTGGCCGATGACGGCCCGGGCATTGCGCCCGAGGACCGCGAGCGAATCTTTGAGTCGTTCTACACCGCCAACCACGGTTTGGCCGACAGCCACCGTAGCGTGGGCCTGGGACTTTCGCTCTGCCGTTCCATTGCATTGGCGCATGGCGGTAGCATAGAGGTTGCCGCGGCGGACCCGCACGGCTCGGTCTTTACGATTGAGCTTCCCGTCGCCGACGTTTCGTTTGATAAGGAGTAACGCTGTGCCGAACTCTGCCGTAAAACCGCTCATCTTGGTCGTTGAGGACGACCCCGCGGTTCGCAATCTTATTGTTGCCGCGCTCGAGGCGCACGGCTTGCGCCATATGGCTGTGGAGACCGCCCATGCCGCCATCGCCGCCGCCTCATCGCAGGCGCCGAGCATTGTGCTGCTCGATCTGGGCCTGCCCGATATGGACGGCGTCAAGGTGGTGGAGTCGGTGCGCGCATGGTCGGGCATGCCGATTATCGTGGTCTCGGCGCGCAGCGAGGATGCGGACAAAATCCGCGCGCTCGATGCCGGTGCCGACGACTATCTGACCAAGCCGTTTTCGGTCGAGGAACTGCTCGCGCGCATTCGCACGACGCTCAGGCGCCTTTCGTATGCGCAGACGGGCGGCGTTGTCTCCGAGGGCTCGTTCGATACCGGTGAGCTGCATATCGATTTTGATGCCGGCATCGCCACGATGGATGGCGAGGAACTGCATCTGACGCCGATCGAGTATAAGCTCCTGTGCCTGCTGGCGCATAACGCCGACAAGGTACTGACGCACCAGTTTATCCTGCACGAGATTTGGGGCACGGCGACCAAGAGCGACCTGGCGAGCCTGCGTGTCTTTATGGGCACGCTGCGCAAGAAGATCGAGTCCGACCCCGCGCATCCGCGCTATATCCAGACGCACGTGGGTATTGGTTACCGATTGGTCATCCAGGGATAGGTCGGCATCCGCCATCCCACTATGAGTTGCGGTGAAATACGGTCTAAATTTGCCTAATTCCAGGCAAAGCAGTCCATATTCCACCGCAACTTTGTTATTTGCCCTTGGGCTTGCTGGCGTAGAACTTCTTCTTTTTGGACTTGCCTGCGGGGGAGGGCTTGCCGGCAAAGTTGGACTTGCCGTTGCCGGCCTGCGCGTGCGCGGGCACTGCCGCGCGAGGCTTGCGGGCCTCGGGGTTGCGTAGCTCCTCGACGCGCTCGGCAATCTCCTCGGCGCTAAAGCCGACCTCGGCCATGGCGTCCTCAATGGGCAGGCGGCGCACGATATAGCAGTGGTGCACCTTCTGGTTGCGCGCGAAATCCTCGGGGATGGTCTGCGCCGTAATGTCCTCCAACACCACGCCCGCGCGGGCGAGCTTGCGTGTCTCGGGGCGGAAGCCGCGCAGGTTGCAGCTAAAGATGGCATGTCCGCCCTGTGCAAGCAGGCGAGATATGCCGGCCAAAAGCTCGACATGGTCGCGCTGGACATCCCAAGTGCGACGGCCCATCTTGGACGAGTTCGAGAACGTGGGCGGGTCGATAAAGATCAAGTCCCAGCGGTTGCGCGTCTGGCGCTGGTCACGAATCCAGGCGAGCACGTCGTCGCGCACAAAGTGATGCTGCGGCCCCACAAAGCCGTTTTGGCGCATGTTGCGCTCGGCCCAGTCCAGATAGGTGTTGGAAAGGTCGACCGTCACGGTCTCCTCGACGCCGCCATCGGCCGCGTAGCAGGTGGCAGTGCCGGTGTAGGCAAACAGGTTGAGGAAGCGGCGCGCCTGCTTGGCGTGCTCGCGCACCAGGTTGCGGGTGACGCGGTGATCCAGGAAGATGCCCACATCCAGATAATCGTCAAAGTTGACGGCAAAGGTGAGTCCACCCTCTTCGATGAGCGGCAGGCGACGGCGAGCGATGTTGGCGCGCTCGCCCGATCCGCCCTTGCCGGCGCCCTGCTTGCCGTACTGCGAGCCGCCACGCGAGCGCATGCGGGCCTTGGCGTGCACATGCTCGGCCGGAACATCCAGGATGCGCGGCGCGATGGCCAAGATGTCGAGCATGCGGGCCTGGGCTAGCGCGGGATCGATGGTCTTAGGCGCGGCGTACTCGGCGATGACGAGCCAGCGGCCCGGCGTCTGCGGGCAGCCCTCGTACAGGTCAATGGCGGCGGAGTAGTCGGGCAGGTCGGCATCGTAGACGCGGTAGCAGCTCACGCCCTCGCGCTTTGCCCACTTGCGACGCAGACGGGCATTCTTGCGCAGGCGGTTGGCGAACTGCTCCGACTCGGGGATGAGCACGGGCAGCGGCTTGCCGTCGCCCAGGTCGAGCGTGGCAGCAGGTTCGGACGTGGGGGTGTCGGCGGTTTCGTCTTGAGCGTCTGCGGTCTGCTCCTCGGCATCCGCACTGGTCGCAGCCTCAAAAGCTGCGGCGGCGTGGTCGAGCGAGGGCCAAACCTCAAGAGCCGCCTCCTCGTTATTGGGCATGACGGCGATGGAGCGCGCGGGCTCGGCATGGAGCGCGCGGGCCATAAGGCCATCGCGGGTGAGCGCGGCGACCGGTGCCGAAGCGAGCTCGGGCGCGTGGCGCAGCTCACCGACCAGCGTCATGGCGTCGTGCATGAGCGAAAGCGGGGTCTCGGTGGTGTCTGCGACCACGGCGGCACCGGCGACGGCGCCCGCATGGTCCAGCACGGTGGCGGGCTTGGCGGCGCAAAAGTCGACAAAACGCTTGTAGCCGGCGCACTTGACCATGCGCTCGGCAGTCTTGCGGGCGGCGGGGTCGATGTCTACGGCCACGATGCGCGCCTGCCGCTCGCGCGCTGCCGCCTCGCACGAGCGCGCCTCGGCAAGCAGCTGCTCCCACAGGGCGGCGTCGTGCAGCTGCCAGCCCTCAAAGCCCCAGCGCTCGCGTGCGGCGCCCGGGGCGCGGTCGGTCAGAATGTTCACGGCTTCCAGCAACAGGCCGCCGCCGGCGCACGAGGCATCGATTAGCGTGGGAAGGGCTTCATTCTCGTAATCGTCAGCCGTTAACTCGCGCTCGCACAGTGCGGTCCAGCCGACCTGCGCCAACACCAGGGCGGCGTAGTCGGGGCGCAACACGTGCGCGCCCTCGCCGGCACGGGTCGCCGCGGGCGGTAGGCGCTTGAACAGCGGGTCGCCCGAAAGGTCCAGGCTGATGCTCGCGCGGCGCTGACGCAGCGAAAGCAGCAGGTGAACATCGGGATCGGCGGCGTCGACATCGGCGCGACGGCCCGTGGTTTCGGCCAAGCGGTCGCACAATGCGTCCTTGGCGCGCAGGGCCGAGAAGTGCGTGTTGCGCAGCTGCTCGGTCACGCCGCGGGCGGTGATGGCGATGGTGGCACCGGGGCGGATGATGGTCTCCCAGGCGATGTCGTAAACGCTGTCGTACAGTTCATCGGCATCCTGCGCCTCAAAGCGCCCGAGTACCACGAACACACGGCTCGCCAGGCGTGACCACAGGCAGGCGCGGTAGCCTTCTTCGAGCTCGCCCTCAAATGTAGCGCGGCCCTTCAGCCGGCGAACATGCGAAAGCCCGAGGCGTTTAAGCTCATCGGCGAGTGCGGACTCAAAGCCCTCGGGGCAGCTTGCGTAAAATTCCATGGGTGACCTCTCTGGTTGCGTCGCTCCATTATATGATGGATACTTCGTTTACTCTCGCCCCCGAAAGGAACCCATATGATTGATGCGTGCCCCGATTCTGCCGTGCTCTTTTTTGACGTGGACGGCACGCTGACGTCGTTCGATCCCGACAACATGACCGACAAGGACTTTTCGGCGGTTCACCCCTCGCAGGCGGTCGTCGAGGCGTTTCATCGTCTGCGCGACGCGGGACACCAGGCATTTATCTGCACGGGTCGTCCCTTGTGGCTGATTGCCGATGGCCTGCGCGCGCTGAACCCGGCGGGTGTCGTTGCCATGGCGGGAGCGACGCTCGAGGTCGAGGGCCGCGTGGTGCATGAGGACTGCTTTGACGAGGACGTTATCGAGGAGCTTGCGCGCCGTATGGCCGCGGCAGGGATTGAGGCCTTTTTCGAGACCAACGTGGCTACTTTTGCCCTGGAACCCGCGGGTGTTGAGCAGTCGTCTCTGATCGGCACTTCTGTGGTGCACGGCACCGAGGAAATGCGCGTCGACGGCCGTCTGCGCGTGGGCAAGGTAGGCATCGTCGCGAGTGACCTGGCTCGCGTAGCCAACGATGATGGCTTTATCGATCGCGAGTTTGAGCTGTGCAACACCGGTGGTCAGAATCGCGAGCTGAGCCCCAAGGGCATTGACAAGGGCGTGGGCGTGGCGCGAGCGCTGGAATACCTGGGTCGCACCGGCAACGCGCGCACCTTTGGCTTCGGCGATTCGGGTAACGACCTGGGCATGCTCGCTGCGGTCGAGACGGCTGTCGCCATGGGCAACGCCATGCCCGAGGTCAAGGCGCTCGCCGACTACGTGACCGATGATGTCGCACACGACGGCACCGTCACAGCGATGCAGCATTTCGGCCTCATCTAATGAATCCCGCGTTCTGACGTTTGCCCAAACTGCGACTCTTTGCTTTTGCATGCTCAATCGATTTATCAATCCAAACACTGAGGTGTTTATACCGTTCGCCGAGAAGATAAAAAACCGCAGCTCACGCCTTGATAAACGTAGGTAAAGTGTTTAGCAGTTTAACGCCCATGTGCAAGCGAAAGGAATCAGGCAGATGGCAATCAAGGTGTTCGCTGACGGTGCAAACCTCGAGGGCATGCTCGACATGTACGAGAACGGCAACGTTCAGGGTTTCACGACCAACCCGTCCCTTATGAAGAAGGGCGGCGTGACGGATTACCGCGCGTTTGCCAAGGAGGTCCTGGCCCACATCACCGATGTGTCCGTCTCGTTTGAGGTCTTTGCCGACGACGTCGAGACCATGGAGGTCGAGGCGCGCGAGATCGCTACCTGGGCCGAGAACGTCTACGTCAAGATTCCGTGCGTGACCACCAAGGGCGAGTCCACCGCCGAGCTGGTGCGCAAGCTTTCGGCCGACGGCATCAAGGTCAACGTCACCACCATCTTTACGCCTACGCAGGTTGATGAGATGGTCGAGGCCGTCGACGCCGAGACGCCGTCCATCATCTCGCTCTTTGCCGGCCGCATCGCCGATACCGGCGTCGACCCCATTCCGTTTATGACGGAGTCGGTTAAGAAGGCCGCCGCAAAGCCCAACTGCGAGGTCCTGTGGGCGTCCACGCGCGAGCTCATCAACATTTACCAGGCCGAGGCCTGCGGTTGCCAGATCATCACGGTGCCCAACAGCATCCTGGCCAAGCGCAAGAACATTGGTCGCGACCCGTATGAGGTCTCGCTCGACACCGTGCGCGGCTTTGCCAAGGATATCGCGGCGCTCGGTTTCCATATCCTGCCGTAGCGCGAACACCGACTGTACCGTGGGCTGTTCGCTCCGGCCTTTCCTTTCCCTATCGCTCACGCGCTCCGCGAGGGTCGCGCTAGGCAAAGGAAAGGCCGGGGCTGCCGGTACGAGCTTGCCAGCAAGTTGGCGCTTGGCTTCCATATCCTGCCGTGGGCAAAGGTACCCCCGCCTGCGCCGTGCAAAATTGAGAGTATTCAGCAAGGTAAAGGTCTTTATCAGTTAACCGAAGCATGGAACGGCCCCCGTTTTGGCTCTGATGACGCTAAAACGGGGGCTGTTCCATGCTTTTTCGTCTCTGAGGGGCATCCGGAACGGTGGAATTTGCAGAATACTCGCGATTTTGCACATCGCTACAGGGGGTACCTTTGCTTTGGCGGTTTACTTGCCCTGTACCATGGTGAGCGAGATCTTCTTGCGGTCGCGATCGACCTTTTCGACCCACACCTTGACCGTGTCACCGATGCGCACCACGTCGCTCGGGTGCTTGACAAAGCGGTTGGCCAGCTTGGAGATGTGCACAAGGCCGTCCTGGTGCACTCCCACGTCGACGAAGGCGCCAAAGTCGACGACGTTGCGCACCGTGCCCTTGAGCTCCATGCCGGGTTCCGGGTCGTCGATGGAAAGTGCCGAGCGGCTAAAGACCACCTCGGGCGCGTCGTCGCGCGGGTCGCGGCCGGGCTTCTTGAGCTCGTTGACAATGTCGATGAGCGTCAGGGTACCGCAGTTCAGGTCGCTTGCTAGCGCCGAGATGCTGCCCAGGCGGCGCTCGATGTCGGGCACGCCGCCGCGGCTGAGCTCGCTTGCCGCAACGCCGGCACGCTCCAGGACGGCCGTGGCCACCTCGTAGCTCTCGGGGTGGACGCTTGTCGCGTCGAGTGGGTTCTTGCCGCCGCTAATGCGCAGGAAACCCGCGGCGTTGAGATATGCCTTGGGCCCCAGCTTGGGGACCTTCTTGAGCTGGCGGCGATCGGTAAAGGCGCCGTTTTCCTCGCGGTAGGCCACGATGTTTTTGGCCACGCTCGGCGTGATGCCCGATACGTATCCCAGCAGACTTGCGCTCGCGGTGTTTACGTCGACACCCACGCGGTTAACGACGTCCTCCACCACGTGGCCCAGAGTGCGCGAGAGCTCGGCCTGGTCAAGGTCATGCTGGTACTGGCCCACACCGATGGACTGGGGCGGAATCTTGACGAGCTCTGCCAGCGGGTCCTGCAGGCGGCGGCCCAGGCTCATGGCGCCACGCACGGTGACGTCCAGGTCGGGGTATTCCTGGCTGGCGAGCTCGGAAGCGGAGTACACCGACGCGCCGGCTTCGTTAACGATGGTGTAGCGAAGGCTGGGCGCCTGCTCGGCAATGAACTCCGAGACGACTTCCTCGGTCTCGCGGCTGGCGGTGCCGTTGCCGATGACGATGGTGTTGACGCCGTCCTTTTTGACGAGGCGGGCGAGCTCGCGCTTGGTGCCGGCGACGTCGTGGCGCGGCTTGGTGGGGTAGACCACGCCGTGGTCGAGCAGCTTGCCGGTCTCGTCCATGACGGCGACCTTGCAGCCGGTGCGGTAGCCCGGATCGAGCGCGAGCACGCGGGCGCCGCGCACGGGGCGTGCCGAGAGCAGGCCCTCGAGATTCTTGGCAAAGACATTAATGGCCTCGGTCTGGGCGCGAACGGTGAGCTTGGCGCGGGCCTCGCGCTCCAGCGAGGGGGCCATGAGGCGCTTGTAGCCGTCAGCGATGGCGGCGTCAAAGACGGGCGCGAAGACGCCCTGGCGTCGGGGCCAACGGCTGCCGAGGCGCGCCGTGGCGGCAGCGCCGTCGACGTTCACGCGCACGCGGAGTTTGCCCTCGCGCTCACCGCGGTCGATAGCCAGCACGCGGTGGTTGGGAATACGGCGCAGCGGCTCATCATAGCTGTAGTACGGCTCGTAGGGGGTCTTCTCGGCGGGGTCGGTGGCCTCGACGATGATGTCGGCGGTGTTTTGCGTAAAGGCGCGCAGGTCGGCGACGTTCTCGGGGTCTTCGGCCACCGTCTCGGCCACGATGTCCGCCGCGCCGGCGAGCGCCTTCTCGGGCGTGTCGAAGCCGGCTTCCTCGTTGACGTAGGCCGCGGCGGCGTCGAGCGCGCTGCCCTTGGCGGATGCCTGCATGATGATCATGTTGGCAAGCGGCTCCAGACCTGCCTCGCGGGCCTTCTGCGCGCGGGTCATGCGCTTTTTGCGGTAGGGCTTGTAGAGGTCCTCGACACGCTGGAGCTGCGTGGCCTCGCGAATCTGCTGTTCGAGCTCGGGCGTAAGTTTGCCCTGGGCGTCGATGAGCAGAATGACGTCCTCTTTGCGCTGTTCAAGATTGCGCAGGTAGGACAGGCGCTCGTCGAGTGCGCGCAGGGCGACGTCGTCCATGCCGCCCGTGGCTTCCTTGCGGTAGCGCGAGATAAAGGGGATGGTGTTGCCCTCGTCGATGAGCTTGACGGCCGCCTCGATGTTGGCGGCCTTAAGGTTGAGCTCGTGGGCGAGCTGGGCGATAAGATCCATGGGACTCCTTGCGTTTAAGGTGCGTTTGCAGCACAGGGCTACCAAGGATACCACCCGTCCCAAAAGGCTGTTTTGGGGCCGCGCCACGAAAACGGCCTATCTACTACGTTTTACCCGTAGGGGCTGACCATACCTGGGTTTTCCGAAAGTCGGCAAGCCGTTTACCTGCGGTTTTTATCTCGCGAAATTCGGCATGCTTGAGGGCGATCGGTTAAACGTAGTAGATAGGCCCATTTCGTGGCGAACGAACCAAGCTGAGGCGCAAAATAGCCTCGCTCCAGAATAATCGTCGGCAAGGTAGCAAAAAGCCCCGCGGGCAGGAGGCTGCTCGCAGGGCAAAGAAGAGGGGCTTGTTGGTGGCGGACCGAAGGGCTCGGCATGGGGTTTCTGCCGAGGCCTGCCCTAATACAGCATTACAGCTCGACGAGCTGGCCGGTCTCGGCGGCCTCCTTGATGGCGTTGAGAAGCGTGAGCGTCTTGACGTTATCGGCGGGGGTCACGACGGGCTCGACCTCGCGGCGGACGACCTTCACAAAGTGCTTGAGCTGCATCTTGTGCGGCAGCGCCGGGTCCACGGCCGGAATCTCCATCTGCAGCGGCTTGTGCCAGTTGGAGGCGCCGTCGTAAGAGAACTGGTGCAGGCGGGGCAGCGACAGGGCGCCCTTAGTGCCGCCGATAAAGTAGGCGTCGGCGTCGAAGGGGCGGTACTGCGGATCCTCGCGAGCGGTTGCCTCCCAGTTCCAGGGGCTGGCGGTGGCGTCGGAGATGGTCATGCTTGCGAGCGCGCCATCGGCAAAACGGACGTTGACCACGGCGGAGTCCTCGGTCTCAAAACCGCGGGCGGCGCTGGACTGCATACCCTGGACGGCAACGGGCTCGCCCAGCAGGTAGCGGAGCAGGTCGACGTCGTGAACCAGGTTGACCAGGATCGGGCCGGCACCCTTCTTACGGCGCCACTCGACGTCGAAGTACTCGTCATTCTTATAGATCATATAGTGGAAGCTCGACACGGTGAGCTTGCCCAGCTCGCCGGACTCGATGATCTCCTTGGCCTTGTTGACGAAGGGGTTGTGGCGACGGTGCTGACCCACGAGCACGGGCACGCCGGCGGTCTCGGCCTCGGCGGCGAAGGCCTGGGCATCCTCGAGGTCGTTGGAGATCGGCTTTTCGACCAGCGGCACGATGTTGCGCTTCACGGCCTCGCGGGCAACGCCCAGGTGCAGGTCGTTGGGGGTGGCGATGATGACGGCCTCGGGCTTGATCTCGTCCATCATCTGGGCGGGATCGGTGAAGAACGGCACGCCGGCGGCCTCGGCCGTGGCGCGGGCGCCCTCAAAGGCGTCGGCGATGGCGACGAGCTCGGCCTCGGGCTCCTCGGTGACAAAGCGGATGTGGTTGCGGCCCATGGCGCCGGCGCCGATAACGGCAATGCGGACGGGGTTGAGCTCAGACATTTCGACTCCTTAATGGTGGTGGCGATGGAGTGTGACAAAGGGACAGTCCCTTTGTCACATTGGCAATTGCTAAGCGGACTTCTTCTTGCTGTCGGAGACCATCATGTAGACGGTGAGCACGACGGCGATGGCGGCGATCACAATAGCGCCGTAGAAGGACTGCTGGTAGGCGGCGCTGCCGGCCTCGGCGTGATACAGCACGGCGGTGATGGGCTGGCTGATCCAGGTGGAAGCGGCGTAGCCCAAAAACATGATGCCGTAGTTGACACCGATGTTGCTGGTGCCAAAGGCGCCGCCGGTGAGCGGCGGGTAGATGACGAGCAGGGCGCCAAAGCTAAAGCCGAGCAGGGCGAGCGCCACAAAGAACATACCCTGCGTAAAGCTCATCGACATGATGACGAGGGCGACGATGGTGACGACAAGGCTGATGAGCAGCGACTTGTAGGCACCGAGCTTGTCGATGATCTGACCAAAGGACAGACGGCCGACCAGGTTGGCGCAGGTGTTGACGGAGACGACCACACCGCCGAGGGCGACGGCAGCGGCGCTCGTGGGATCGGCGAAGAGCTGTACGGCGGCGATGGAGGCAACCTTGCCGACGAGCAGGGTGCCGGCGGTGGCGGCAAAGGCGAAGGTGACGATGAGGACCCAGAAGCGCGGGGTCTTGACCATCTCGCCCGGGGTGAGGTCGCCGAAGGTGCCGGCATGTGCGCCACCCTTGGGGGCCTCGAAGCCCTCGGGCAGCCAACCGGCCTCGGGGGCCTTCAGGAACAGGGCGGAGGCGGCGATCATCACAAAGAAGATGACGCCGAGCGCCTTAAGGGCGCCAAAGATGCCCAGGCTCGGGATGAGCAGCGAGGCGAGTACCGGGGACAGCACGGCGGGACCGGCGGTCGAAGCGGCCAGGGTGATGCCGGAGGCGAGGCCCTTCTTGTCGATGAACCACTTCTGACCCGTGGTGAGCGCCGGGTTGTACCCCAGGCCGTTGCCGACGGCGGCGACGAGCGAGAACCACAGGTAGAACTGCCACGGCTCGGTGACGGTGCCGGACATGAACCAGCCCAGGCCGTAGCACACGGCGGCGGCGATCACGACGTTGCGCGGGCCGATCTTGTCGGAGATGCGGCCGGCGAAGATGCCCGTCACGGCCATGATGGTCTGAAAGACCGGGAAGGCCCAGGTGAGGGCGCTCGACCACTCGGGGTAGACGGCGAGCAGGTTCTTGCTCACGACGGAATACAGCGCGATGGAGCTGATAAAGAACATGGTGACGCACGCGGCGGAAAGCACGACGGCGCGACCCTTGTTGGAGTTGGTGGAAGCCATTGGACTCTTTCTGATCGATACGGGGGAGGAGCGGGCGTGTCCGCGGGACCTCCCTGTCAGGTTGGTTTACTGGTCAGTCGGCTTGGCGACGCCGGACTCATCGGACCAGAGCTCGACACCCTTGTTCTTAAGGTAGTTGTCGGCATAGGCGCGACGGCCGCCGGGCTTGGCGGTGAGGTCGCCCATCATGTTGGAGAAGCCGCCGTCGACCTTGATGGCGTCGCCGGTGGTGAAGTCCGAGCGCGTGGACGCCAGGAACATGACGGCGTTGGCGATATCGCTGACCTCGCCGATGCGGCGCGTGGCGATCAGACGGCTGCGGCTCTTTTCGACCTCGGGGTCGGCGTAGAAATTGGCCGACATCGGGGTCTTAACGAAGCAAGGCTCGACGCAGTTGGAGCGGACGCCGTAGGGGCCCCACTCGGCGGCGAGCATCTTGGACATCATGTTGACGCCGGCCTTGGTGGAGCTGTACACGCCCGAGAACGTCTCGGGGGAGTGGCTGGCGACGGTCGAGATGTGCACCAGGCGACCCTGGCCGGCCTTGATCATCTCGCGACCAAAGCGCTGCGAGGTGATGAAGTAACCGGTGAGGTTGACGTTGAGCACCTGCTCCCAGTCGCTCAGCGGCAGGTCCTCCATGGCGGCGAAGCGCAGGATACCGGCGGTGTTGACGAGGACGTCGACGCGGCCGAAGTTGGCGATGGTGGCGTCGACGGCAGCCTGAACCTCGGCCTCGTCGGTGGCGTTCATCTTGTAGCCCTCGGCGTGGATGCCAAATTCGGCAGCGAGGTCGGCGGCAGCGGCCTTGACCTTCTCCTCGTCCAGGTCGAGCATGACGACGTTGGCGCCATTGCGGGCGAACTCGCGGCAGATCTCGGCGCCCATACCGCCGAGCGCGCCAGTCACGGCGCAGACATCGCCCTCGAGCTTAAGCCAATTGCTCATAGGAACTTCCCTTCTTGTGCCTCCCGGTGGGCCGCTCCCATTAATCGACCCACGTGGTTTTCGCTGGTTATCGTATGCTTTGCATTTGCGCAGGTGAATTGCATATTTGTTAGAATAGCGTTAACCGTAGGTTTACACTGTGCGATGCAGATTATTCTCAATTGAGCGCGTGACCTGCGAAAACAACCCCCTGTGGCACCATGCGGTCACAGGCGCGAAAACGGGAGATTGACGTGTACGATCGACGACTTGAGGCCATATCGGCCGCCGCGGAGCTGGGAAGCTTCTCGCGTGCGGCGGCAAAATTGCGTGTGTCGACGCCGGCACTCGTCAAGCAGGTATCGGGTTTTGAGGCGGAGTTCGGTATTACGCTGTTCGAACGCTCGCACTCGGGCGTCAAGGTGACGCCGGCGGGCGCTCTGCTGGTGGACGACGCGCGCTCGATCATGCGGCAGTCCGAGGACGCGCTGCGCCGTGCCCGACGCGCGGCGGGTGATGGCGGTGCCGTGCGCCTGGGCGTGTCGATGATGTGCCCGGGGCGCCAGACGCTGTCGATGTGGACGGGTGTGCACGAGCTGGAGCCATCGTTGCGATTTGAGATCGTGCCGGTAAGCGACCTCTATGACGAGCGCGAATCCGTCATGCGCAGCCTCGGTCGAGAGGTTGATGTAGTGCAGTCGAGTTTTTCGACCCCACGCTGGGGCGACACTTGCCAAAAGCTCCGCATCGTCAACGTGCCGTTTTATATCGACCTGCCGCGCACGAGCCCGCTGGCGCGCAAGACACGCATTACGGTCGCCGACTTGGAGGGCATGCGCCTGCGCGTACTGCGCCACGGCAACGATGCCATGGACAGCCTGCGCATCGACCTGTTGGCCGACGGCGGTGTGGACGTGATCGATGCGGATAGCTTTGACTTCGCGCTCTTTAACGAGGCGGAGGAAAAGGGCGACGCGGTGCTCACCTGCGGCGCATGGTCGGGGGTGCACCCGGCCTTTGTGGGCGTGCCGTTCCTGTGCGGCCGTGAGGTACCGGTCTTTCTGCACTATCCGCTCGAGCCCACCCTCCAAGTCCAAAAATTCGTCAACGCCATGGCCCAACTCCTCAAGTAGCTCACCTGGAACGGGACTTTTTTGACTCCTTACAAAATGAGGCCCTGGCCAAACGGCCAGGGCCTCACCACTTCTTTTTAGGCTGCGAGAAAAGGCTGCGCGTAGGAGTTCCCCGAGGGAGACGGGGTGTTTGCTCCGCGCGCAGTTTCGCAGCGAAGCGAGAATGTTTGAGCACGGAGTAAACACCCCGTCTCCCTCGGGGAACTCCGTTGGGAGCGTTGGGGCTGTTTTGAGCTACTCCAGCTCAAACGCTCCGGTGTAGAGCTGGTAGTAATACCCGCGCTTGGCGATCAGCTCGTCGTGGTTACCGCGCTCGATGATGCGGCCGTGGTCCAGACAGATGATCGCGTCGGAGTTGCGCACGGTGGACAGGCGGTGCGCGATGATAAACGTCGTGCGGCCCTCCATGAGCTTGTCCATGCCCGCTTGCACGATGGCCTCGGTGCGGGTGTCGATGGAGCTCGTGGCCTCGTCCAGAATCATCGCCGGCGGATCGGCGACGGCGGCGCGTGCGATCGAAATCAGCTGGCGCTGGCCCTGCGACAGCTGCGCGCCGTTGCCGGTGAGCATCGTGTCGTAGCCGTCGGGCAGGCGGGTGATAAAGTCGTCCGCGCCCGCGAGCTTGGCCGCCGCGATACACTCCTCGTCGGTGGCGTCCAGGTTGCCGTAGCGGATGTTATCCATCACGGTGCCGGTGAACAGGTTCACGTCCTGCAGCACCACGCCCAGCGAGCGGCGCAGATCGGCCTTGCGGATCTTGTTGACGTTGATGCCGTCGTAGCGGATCTTGCCATCGGCGATGTCATAGAAACGGTTGATGAGGTTGGTGATGGTCGTCTTGCCGGCACCGGTGGCACCGACAAACGCGACCTTCTGACCCGGCTTAGCAAACACGGACACGCCGTGCAGCACCTCGTGGTCGGGCGTGTAGCCAAAGTCGACGTTGTCCATGACCAGGTCGCCGCGCAGCGGTACGTACTCGATCTCGCCGGTTGCACGGTGCGGATGTTTCCATGCCCACATGCCGGTGTGGTGGTCGGCCTCCTCGAGCTGCCAGGTATCGGGGTTCACCTGCGCGTTGACGAGCGTCACGTAGCCTTCGTCGGCCTCGGGCTTCTCGTCGATGAGCTCAAAGATACGGTCGGCGCCGGCGAGGCCCATGACCACGGCGTTGATCTGCTGCGAGATCTGGCCGATCTGGCCGCAGAACTGCTTGGTCATGTTGAGGAACGGCACCACGACGGCGATGGAGAGCGCCATGCCCGAGAGGCTCAGGTTGGGCACGCCCAGCGCCAGGAAGATGCCGCCGGTCAGCGCGACCAGCACGTAGAGCAAGTCGCCCAGGTTCCCGAGGATCGGCATGAGGATGTTGGCGTACATGTTGGCCTTCTGCGAGACCTCGAAGAGCTTCTCGTTGCGCTCGTCAAAATCGGCCTCGGCAGCGGACTCGTGACAGAACGCCTTGACGACTTTCTGGCCGTTCATGACTTCCTCGATATGGCCCTCGACCACGCCGAGCTCGGTCTGCTGCGCGATAAAGAAGCGCGCGGAGTTGGAGCCGAGCAGCTTGGTCATAAAGGTCATAAAGGCGACGCCGGCAATGATGACCAGGCACATCCACACGCTGTAATACAGCATGATGAAGAACACGGTGACGATGACGATGATCGTCATGAGCAGGTTGGGCAGCGACTGGCTGATCATCTGACGCAGCGTGTCGATGTCGTTGGTGTAGTGGCTCATGATGTCGCCGCGCTGGTGCGTGTCGAAGTAGCGAATCGGCAGGTCTTGCATGCGGTTGAACATCTTTTCGCGCAGCTTCTCGAGCGAGCCCTGCGTGATGACGGCCATGGCGCGGTTCCAGAAGAGCGAGGAGGCGACGCCCACGGCGTAGATGCAGCCGAGGGTGGTCACGAGCTTCAGAATCTTGGGCTGCGCGGCCGTCCAGTCGCCCGACTGCCACGATTCGCTAATGACCTGCAGCGCGCTCTGGAGAAACGTCGCGCCGATGGAGTTGATGATGGCGCAGAGCACAACGCCGGCGACGACGAGGGGCAAAAGCACCGGGTAGAAGCCAAAGAGCATCTTGATCAGGCGCGTCATGGTGCCGCCCTTGCGGTTGCGCGCGCGCTCGGCGGTAGCGGCCTTACTCATGTGCCTCGCCTCCTTCCTGGGTCTGAGCTTGCGGTGCGGATGCCTCGGTGTCGGCTGCGGCGGTCTCGCCCGCGTCCTCGCCTTCGGCACTCATCTTATTTTGCGAGGTAAAGGTCTCGCGGTAGATCTCGCTCGTCTTGAGCAGCTCATCGTGGTTGCCGATGTCCTTGATGCGGCCGCCCTCCATGACGATGATGCGGTCGGCGTCCTGCACGGAGCTGATGCGCTGGGCGATGATGAGCTTGGTCGTGTTGGGCAGGTAGCTCGCCAGGCCCTCGCGGATCTTGGCGTCGGTCTTGGTGTCGACGGCGCTCGTGGAGTCGTCCAGGATCAAGATCTTGGGGCGACGCAGCAGGGCACGCGCGATGCACAGGCGCTGCTTCTGGCCGCCGGAAACGTTGGAGCCGCCCTGCTCGATCCAGGTGTCGTAGCCCTTGGGGAAGCCGTCGACGAACTCGTCGGCGCAGGCCAGATGTGCGGCCTCGCGGACTTCCTCGTCGGTGGCGTTCGGGTCGCCCCAGCGCAGGTTCTCGGCGATGGTGCCGCTAAACAGCACGTTTTTCTGCAGGACCATGGCTACCTGGTGGCGCAGCGCGTCCAGGTCGTAGTCGCGCACGTCCACGCCGCCGACGCGCACGGTGCCCTCCGTGACATCGTACAGACGGGCGATCAGGTTCACGAGCGTCGACTTGGCCGAGCCGGTGCCACCGATAATGCCGATGGTCTCGCCGCTCTTAATATGCAGGTCGATATCGTCGAGCGCCTGGCGGCGGGCATGCTCGGAATACTTAAAGCTCACGTGATCGAAGTCGATGGAGCCGTCGGCAACCTCGTGCACGGGCTCGGTCGGGTTGGCGATCGTGGGCTCGGCGGCCAGCACCTCGGTAATGCGGTGCGCCGACTCGTCTGCCATGGTTACCATGACAAAGATCATCGACAGCTGCATTAGGCTCATCAGAATCTGGAAGCCGTAGGTAAAGATGGAGGAGAGCTGGCCCACGTCGAACAGGGTGCCCTGGCTCGTGATGATGAGCTTGGAGCCCAGGTAGATGATGACGACGAACGCGCCGTTGACGCAGATGTTCATCATGGGGTTGTTAAAGGCAAGGAGCTTCTCGGCGCGGGTGAAGTCCATCTGGACGTCGCGCGCAGCGGTCGCGAACTTCTCCTTCTCAAAGTCTTCGCGCACATAGCTCTTGACCACGCGCATGCCGGTGACGTTTTCCTCGACGGATTCGTTGAGGGCGTCGTACTTGTGGAACACGCGGGCAAAGATCGGACGTACCTTGTAGATGATAAAGAACAGGCCAAAGCCCAGCAGTGGGATGATGACCAGGTAGACAAACGAGACGCTGCCGCCCATGGCGTAGGCCATGGTAAAGGCGAAGATCAGCACCAACGGCGAGCGCACGGCGATGCGGATGAGCATCATAAAGGCCTGCTGCACGTTGTTGATGTCGGTGGTGAGGCGGGTGACGAGCGAGGAGCTCGAGAACTCGTCGATGTTGGCGAAGCTGAACGTCTGGATCTTGTAGAACAGGTCGCGACGCAGGTTCTTGGCAAAGCCGCAGCTGGCATGGCTGCAGGTGATGCCCGCGGCGGCGCCAAAGGCGAGTGACGTCAGCGCGATGAGTACGAGAAGGCCGGCGGTGGGCAGCATCTCGGTAACGGCGGTGCCGTCCTTGATGGCGTCGATCATGTCGGCGGTGATAAACGGGATCGTCATCTGGCAGATTACCTCGCCAAGCACCAGCAGCGGCGTGGCGATCGTGACCTTCATGTAATCGCGGATGCTGCCCATAAGGGTTTTAATCATCCAGTTCCTCCCAGGTTACGCGGATTTTCTCGAGCATCTCGGCGAGCTGTTCACGCTCGTCGTGGTTGAGGGCGCTAAAGGCCTGCTCCCTAAAGCGGATGCGGGCGGCTTGGTCGATGCGGGCCTTCTCCCAGCCGATCTCGGTCAGGCGAATGGTGAGCTGCCGGCGATCTTTTGGATTGCGGCTGCGTTCGATGATGCCGGCGCACTCGAGCTTGGACAGGATTTCGGAAAGCGACCCCGGCTTGAGGTCGAAGTGCATGCCGAGCTCCTGCTGCGACATTTCGCCGTTTTCCTGCTTGGCAAGCAGGCAGACGATGGGCGCCTTGCCGGACACGCCGCCGCCGTGAAAGTGCATGTAGTGGCCGCAAAAGCCTAGGCCGCTCAGGATGCGCTTGGCGAGCTTGTCTCCGCCGTTAACCGCTTCGGGCACGTCTGCCGGCTGCGACGGGTCGCCGCCGGGCTCGTGCGGACGAAGGTTAAGGGGTTCATCGCACATGAATTCGTATCGCTCCTTTCTTTAGTTAGGTAGTGGGATTGTTTTGTGCCTAACTAATCTAGGAGCGCAAGAAATAATTGTCAAGGTACCAAATTAATTAGTTGCGGCGTTTTCCCAAACGCCGCAACCGGCCGACGCTGCATTTTCGAAACCTTTCGGCAACAATGCGCCCTTCGTGGTGCTGGCGCTCGCCGGCAATCCTCCCTGCGCTACACTTAGTCGCACGGTGGCGCCGCCGCGCCATGCCCGACCCAAGGGGGACTCTCATGAAGAACACTCAGCTGCTGCTGATCAACGATATGTGCGGCTACGGCAAAGTCGCGCTTTCCGCCATGCTGCCAGTGCTGTCGCATATGGGCTACCGCATCCACAACCTGCCGACGGCGCTTGTGTCCGATACGCTCAACTATCCCAAGTTCTACATCCATGACACCACGGAGTACGTGCGTCAGAGTCTTGCCATCTGGGAAGAGCTCGGCTTTGAGTTCGATGCCATCTCGACCGGCTTTATTGTGACCGAGGAAGAGACGCGCATTATCTCGGACTTTTGCCACCGCCGTGCGCAAAAGGGCACCAAAGTGTTTGTCGATCCCATCATGGGTGATAACGGCAAGCTCTACGCCGGCGTGCCCGAGTCTACGATTGGCCTCATGCGCAGCCTGCTCGAGTGCGCCGACTACGCGGTGCCCAACTACACCGAGGCATGCCTGCTCGCCGATACGCCTATTGCCGAGCAGATTTCGGTCGACGAGGCCCACGCGCTCGTGGACGCCGTGCGCGCGCTGGGCGCCAAGTCGGTGGTCGTTACGAGCGCTGTGGTCGATGGGCAGAATTCCGTTATCGGCTATGACCATGTGGCGGGGGAGTACTTCACGATTCCCTTCGAGCTGATCCCGGTCTATTTCCCCGGCACGGGCGACACGTTCTCGGCGGTGCTTGTGGGCCGCGTTATGGCCGGTTGGAGCCTGCAGCGTGCGACGGCCGACGCCATGCGCGTGGTGGCCGAGCTTATCGAGCGTAATGCCGACCAGGAGGACAAGTCGGCCGGACTTCCCATCGAGGCGTGCCTGGACGTGATTGACCATGAGTAGCACGGCTGAGAGCGGCTCCACCGAGCCTTCGGGCGAGAGCAAACCGCTCGGCGCTCCGCGTGGCAAGCGTCCGCGTATCCGTATTAGCTGCGTGGACCAGCTGGGTGCGTGCCGTTGTCACCACGGGCACAAGCCGGGCGATGTCTTCGACTTCGATCGCGATCGCGGCAAGATGTGCGCCATGGCCTGCCACGTGGGCTTTCCCTATATCGATATCCTGCGCTATGGCGGAAATGTGCCCGGCAACGAGCCCGGCACGGCAAAGTTCTGCTGTCCCGAGGTCGACACGCTGAACGTCTGGCTTGCTGAGATCGTAGACGAATAGTCGAGCGCAATGTGTCAAAGGGACAGCCCCTTTGACACATTCGCCGGTGGTGCCCCTTCTTTCGCTTATAATCTCAAATCTTTGCATTTCATCCGATTTTAGGTTCTAAAAAATCTGCGTTTCATCGATAATCAAGCATATAAAACTTTGCATTTCATTCGATGACACCGAGGGGAGAGCCTATGCTGCGTAGGAAAATAGCGGCAGAGCTGGAGCGTTGGCTGAAGTCTTCCGAGCAAAAGGCCTTGTTCATTACGGGTTCTCGCCAGATCGGCAAAAGCTATTCGATTCGCGCATTTGGCAAAGCCAACCATGCAACCTACATCGAGCTTAACCTCATGGAAAACCGCCAGGCAAAAGATGCTCTTCTCGAGGCGCGGGATGCCGATGATTTCATCAGCAGGGTGACGCTTCTTTCGGGAAAGTCGATTGCGCCAGGCAAAACGCTCGTGTTTATCGATGAGGTCCAAGAGGCCCCCGACATCATGACGATGGCAAAGTTCCTTGTTGAGGACGGGAGGTGCCGTTGGGCGTTTTCGGGGTCAATGCTCGGGACTCAGTTCAAGGGCGTCAGGTCCTATCCCGTGGGGTATGTTCACGAGCTTAGGATGTTCCCGCTCGATTTTGAGGAGTTTTGCTGGGCAATCGGGGTGAGCGAGGGGGCTCGCCAAACGATACGTGACGCGTGTATCAGCGAGAGGCCCATTCCTGATTACATTCATGACGCGATGATGGCAAACTTCAGGACCTATACCGTTGTCGGCGGAATGCCGGAGGTCGTGCAGCGTTTCCTCGACACACAGGGCGACCTTGCCTCTGTTCGTCAGCTACAGTCAGAGCTCAACGAACAGTACCGGCGGGATATCTCCAAGTATGCAAGCGGGCGAGCCCTGCAGGTGCAGAGCATCTACGATCAGCTCCCTATTATGCTCGAGGGCGAAAACAAGCGCTTCGTGCTCAATTCCATTGACCCTAAGGCGCACTACGAGAAGTATCAGCGAGATTTTGTATGGCTTGTCGATGCCGGCGTTGCTCTCAAAGCCGATATCGTAACCGAGCCAAAATCGCCCCTGCTCAAGACGGCACGGCCATCGCAGTTCAAGCTATATCAATCGGATACGGGCATGTTGATGGCGCGCTACCCCGTTGGAGTCGCCCAAGCGGCGTATCTTGATAGCAAGGAGCCCAATCTGGGCGGCATTTACGAAAACGTGGTGGCCCAGCAGCTAGCTGCCCAAAATCGCCAGCTTTACTACTATCAGACAAAAAAGCGCGGTGAAGTGGACTTTGTGGTCGATGGACCGGATGGGACGGCTGTTCCGATCGAGGTTAAATCGGGCTCCTATTACCACGCGCACGCTGCGCTCGGTCGTGTGCTTGATACGGCTGAATATGGCGTAAGGCTCGGGATCGTTTTCTCGAGAGGCAACGTTGAGCGCAACGGAGCGGTTCTCTATTTGCCGCTATATGCGACCTGGGCCCTTTCGGATGTTTTGGGCGACTCCTGTGCCGAGGGGATAAAGTTGGAGGTCAAGCCGGTCTAGGGCCAGTCCCTTTGTCACATTCATGAGCGTGGGCAATCTCCCGTTTAGAGCGCCGTTTCGCGCTCAAAGTGGGAGATTGTCCACGCTCAATTTATGCCGAGGGCGCGGTTAGCATGGTTCGTGCGCCCACGAACCTACAGCTGCTCGAGCATGGCGGTGCAACCGGCGAGCACATCGCGGTAGGTGGCATCGAAATTGCCGGTGTACCAGGGATCGGCCACGTCGCCGGGGCGATCGGTCCAATCGAGCAAGCGCGTAATCTTGACGTCGGGGTCGTCGCCAAAAATGCGACGCAGGCCGCGCGCGTTCTCAGCATCCATATATACAATGTGGTCCCAGTCGCCATACTCCGCGCGACGCACCTGGCGGGCACGGTGCGCGACGACGGGAATCCCGGCTTCGCGCAGCTTGGCGACCGTGCCATGATGCGGCGGGTTGCCAATCTCCTCGGTCGAGGTCGCAGCGGAATCGATGACAAATTCGCCCTCGCGCCCGGCGCGGCGCACCAACTCGGTAAACACCGACTCAGCCAACGTCGAGCGACAGATGTTGCCATGGCAGATAAACAGTACGCGTTGCATAGAACGATACCTTTCATATAGAAGGCTGCTAAAGAGTCGAAGCCGGGCGCATGCCAAGTTTTATTTCTTCGCCAGTTTGAAGTAGCGCTCAAATATCAATTCGAAAACGTAATAGAACATCAATCGACTGTCGAGGTCCATGCTGCCCAAGCGGAATTCTTTTTGCACGGTGTAGATAGGGTAGTCGGCTAGTTTCGAGAGAGAATTTCGAGAAAAGCCGGTGAGCGTGACGACCTTGCATCCGCGCGTTTTGGCTATCGATGTGGCGTCAATAGACACCTGCGTCTCGCCGCTTACGGAAACGCTGAAGACCAGGTCGTTTTTGCCGAGGAGTTCTGCGTAATGCCTCATGACGTGGCGTTCACTGAGCGTGTCGGTATTCTTGCCCATTATTTTGAGCTTTTCAGCCATCTCAAGGCACGGGTACTTCGAAAAGCCCGAGCAGAAGAACACGATATGCGAGGCGTCCTGGATAAGACTCACGACCGAATCGATGACCCGGTCGTTAAGCAAATCTTTGGTCTGTACGAGCTGGGTATCAAGAGGAAGTGCCTCGATAGTGAATCGATTGCGGTCGAGCGAGGCGGAATACGATTGTTTGAGCTCTGTAAACCCCGAGAAGCCAAGCTTGTGGGCAAGCCTGACGATTGTATTGGGAGCGACGAAGAACCGTTCAGCAACGCTCTTAAGCGTGACATCGTCAATATCATCACGCAGCTCGATGATGTAGCGCATGATCTCGCCTTCGAGATCGTTGAGCTTGCTCTCGCCAACTCGCACATGATCATAAAAAGATTCTTGATCTTTCATAAGATGTTTCAGCCCCTCGCACCTCGTCGTATATATGGTACCGCTTTGTGTTGCCAGGTGAGAAATCGGTAATCGGTCAAGATTGCCTATTGCCCATGAACTGGGCAAACGTGCGTGTCTGCCTACACATATCTGTGTTGTGAGCGAAATCATGTGTCCCCGTTTCGCATTGGCCCACACGGAGACTCTCAGATGACCTCATGTCGCAAAATATCAATCGAAACGAAGCAAGCCGAGGACAACCGCGGAGCCCAAGGTCTTCGAGAACACCGATCAGCCAACCCTGGAAGGACGGAACATGAAGGATAAGCTCAATATTGTGATCGTTGGCGGCGGCTCCACGTGGTGCCCTGGCATTCTTAAAGCCCTGACCAAGCACATGGACATTCTGCCGCTGAACCGCGTGATGCTCTATGACATCGATGCCGAGCGTCAGCGTCCGATTGGCGAGTTTGGCAAGATCCTCTTCGCCGAGGAGGAGCCCGGTGTGGAGTTTGGTTACACCACCGATAAGGACGAGGCTTACACCGACGTCGACTTTGTGCTCTGCCAGATTCGTACCGGCGGCTACGAGATGCGTAGCAAGGACGAGAAGATTCCGCTGCATATGGGAATCATCGGTCAGGAAACGGTGGGCCCTGGCGGCATGGCTTACGGTATGCGCTCCATGCATGACATGGTTGAGATCGTCAACGACGTTCGCGCTCATAGCCCGGAGGCGTGGATTATCAACTACACCAACCCGGCTGCTATTGTGGCATATGGTCTCGAGCGCGTCCTGCCCGATGAGCATCGCTTCCTCAACATCTGCGATCAGCCCGTCAACCTCATGCGCTCTTACGGTCGCCTGCTCGGTCGCGATATGAGCAAGACGGAGCCCGTGTACTTTGGTCTCAATCACTTCGGTTGGTTCAAGCACATCTACGATGAAGAGGGCCATGACCTCGTCCCGCAGATTAAGGAACACACGGAGAAGAACGGCTTCCTTCCTGCCGATGCCGAGCAGCGTGACCAGTCCTGGCTTGATACCTACGCCATGGTCAAGGACATGCTCGAGGACTTCCCCGACTATCTGCCCAACACTTATCTGCAGTACTATCTGTATCCCGAGTACAAGGTCGCTCACCTCGACCCCGACTACACTCGTTCCGACGAGGTCATCAACGGTCGTGAGAAGCGCGTGTTCGCCGAGTGCGAGCGTGTTGCCAAAGTCGGCACCGCAAAGAACTCCTCGGTTGTGCAGAACGATGCTCATGGCGATATGATCGTGGAAATCACCTCGGCCATTTATCGCAACACCAACAAGACCTTCATTGTCATGGTTCCCAACAACGGGATTATCGAGGGCATGCCCGATGACGCCATGGTCGAGGTTGCGGCGAGCGTTGGCTCCAATGGCCCGCATCCCTACGCTGTCGGTAAGATCGGCACCTTCTATCGCGGCCTTATGGAGAACCAGTACGCCTATGAGCGTCTGACTGTTGAGGCTTGGATGGAGGGCTCCTACGAGAAGGCCCTGCAGGCACTCACGCTTAATCGTCTGGTCGGTGACGCAAAGAAGGCGCGTAAGGTGCTCGATAAGCTCATCGAGGCCAATAAGGATTACTGGCCGGAGCTTAAGTAGCTAGTTCTACAGTGCATGATAACTGTTATGGGGCGTGTGGATTGTAGAGCTGCACGCCCCGTTTCTTTAAGAGGGGTATCCCATGAACAAAGATGAGCTGCTGGCAAAGTTCCAGCGCCTGGGCAAAGTCCTCATGACGCCTGTCCTGATCCTGCCAATCGCCGGTATCCTTCAGGGCTTTGGTAATGCCTTTACCAGCCCCACCCTTACGGCAGCTGTTCCCTGGCTTGCTGCTCCGGGCTTTGCGATTTTCTTTTCGATTCTTAAGGCCGCAGCCGGCATCGTTATGAACAACATCCCGGTTATCTTCTCGATTTGTCTCGCCTATGGCTTCGCCAAGTCCGAGAAGGCTACCGCGGCGCTTTGTGGCTTTTTGGGCTACATGTGCATGAACTCCGTGATGGGCACGTTCCTTACGGCGACTGGCGTTATCGATCCCGCGAATCTTACGACGGGCCAGAGCACGATCCTCGGTATCACCACGCTCGACACTGGCGTTATCGGCGGTCTTCTGGTTGGTGCAATCGTCGCATGGTTGCATAACCGTTACTACAAGATTGAGCTGCCCGCCGTGTTCTCCATCTTCAACGGCACACGCTTTATTCCGGCGGTAACGCTGCTCTCATGCAGTGTCCTCGCATTGGCCATGTCCTTTGTTTTCCCGTTTATTCAGAACGCTCTCGGTGCGCTGTCCGAGTTCATCAAGACCACGGGTGCCTTTGGTGCATTTGTCTACGGCGCCGGCGAGCGCATGCTTCTGCCTTTTGGCCTGCATCACTTTGTCTATTTGCCGTTCTTCTTCACGTCGCTCGGTGGCGTCGAGACCATCGACGGCCAGACCGTTCAGGGCGCTATCAATATCTACAACGCGATCCTGGGCTCTCCCAGCACGCCGTTTAACATCGAGGTCAGCCGTTTTGTCATGAACGGCAAGGTTATCTTCGCCATGTTCGGCCTGCCCGGCGCTGCACTCGCCTTCTACAAGACGGCGCTTCCCAAGAACAAGAAGAAGACCGCAGCGCTCATGATCGCCATCGTGGTGCCTTGCATCCTCTCCGGCATTACCGAGCCGCTCGAGTACTCCTTCCTGTTTATCGCGCCCATCCTCTACGTGTTCCACGCTCTCATGGCTGGTCTTGCCTATGCGCTGACCTGTATCCTGCAGTTCAACGTGGCTGGCTCCGCATCCTTTGGCGGCCCGCTCTTGTCGTTGATTTTTAACGGCATTATGGGTGCAGCCAAGGGCTCCAACTGGCAGGTTATCCTGTTCCTCGGCCCCATCTACTTCGTGGTGTACTACTTCGTCTTCAAGTTCATCATTCTTAAGAAGGGCCTTAAGACCCCCGGCCGCGAGGAAGAGTCTGACGATGAGGCCGAAAAGGCTCCCAAGACCGTGATCAGCGACCTCATTCCCGCCATCGTTGAGGCAGTGGGCGGCGACAACAATATTAAGTCTGTCGAGGCCTGCTTCACCCGTCTGCGCATCCAGCTCAATGACTGTGACAAGGTGGTTGATGACGCCGAGTTTACCGAAAAGCTCGAAGCGCGTGGCATCGTGCACGTTAACGGCGGCGTGCAGATTGTCTACGGCAACATGGCATCTAACTACGCAACTCAGATGCGCGAGCTGCTGGGCATGGAATAAACGCTCCACATATCTATAAAATCCGGTACAAAAAGCGGCGGCAGACAATGCGTCTGCCGCCGCTTTTGAGTTGCCCCGCGCGCATTTCGTGTACGTGAAATACACGAAATCGTAGAAAAGCGTGTATCTGAAGTACACGAAATTGCACTGCTGAAGCTTCCAGGCGGATAAACATACTCATATTGGGCGGTTTTCACCGGTTGCTCGCCACCTTGGGCTATGTTCGCCCCTATGCCTGCATCCGGGGCTGTGCTGATTGACGGTGGCGCTCCCAGCGAGCCAACCTAATCGTCACCAGCGTGAGCGCCCAGGCCACAAGCGAGAACGCGGCACCCACTGCGCCCACGTACGCAATGCCAACGCCGCTTACCACAGCACCGCCCACTGCGGTGCCAAACGAGATGCCGACGTTAAACGCCATGGGCTCAACCGAACTTGCGAGTACCATCGACTTGGGATGGCGGCTGCGAGCCACGTCCATAAAGTGCGTGATGCACGACACCGAGAACAGGTACATGAGCAGCGCCAAGCTAAAGACAAAGACCAGCGCGGGCGGTATGGTGCCGCCCACAGCAAACAGCCCGAGTAACGCTGCAGCTTGCAGCACAAACGTCACAAGCAGTGCCTTCATACCAAAGCGCGCATCGATCCATCCGCCCAGGATGTTCGAGATCAGGCAGAATACGCCGTAGGCCATAAGCGTGGTACTGGCTTCGACCGTGCCCATGCCCAGCACCTGCTCTAGATAAGGCGTCACGTAGCCGTAGAAAACGTAGACCGACCCCACGCCAAACAAAAAGATGAGCATGCCGGTGATGATGCTCGGCTCGCGTAGCAGACCCGCCTGCTCGCGAAAGGTGGCAGGCTCGTCGGTTTGCCCAGCGCGCGGCATAAACGCCACGAGCGCTCCGCAGATCAGAACGGCAAAGGTCAGCGTGCCGTACATGGCCACGTGCCAATCGAGCGTGTCGGCCACAAACTTGCCGATCGAAGTGACAAAGACCATCGCCACGGAAAACGCACCATATACCACCGAGATGGCAAGCGAAGTTTGCTGCGGGGACAGAAGCTCAGGGATGTACGTCACCCCCACGGCGAGCAGTGCGCCCGAGACGGAGCCCAGGACAATGCGCGAGATAAACAGCACCTGGAAGTTGGGCGCCAACGCCATGACCAGGTTGCCGAGCACAAAGACGATGCTGTAGCACACGAGCAGCTGGTAGCGGCGAAAACGCCCCGTGCTGAGCGCAAGCACTGGCGTCGCGATGGCGTAGACGAGCGCAAACACGCTGATGAGCTGGCCCGCGGTGGCAAGCGAGATGCCGAGCTCCGTCGCCAGGTCGCTCTCGATGCCGATGACCACGAACTCCGAGCAGCCGAGCGAAAATCCCAACAGCACGAGCAGCGCCAGGCAGAGCTTGGTGCGCGCGGGGGAGAGCGCGGCGGCGGTTGATGCTGTTGTGGACGAAGTTGCGGTGGTCAAAGCAGTTGCTCCCATGTTGCGTTATATGAGCTGGATTCAGTCCCTGCAACTCTACCAGAATGTGTCAGGTGCCCGCCCCCTTTGTCGCAGGCTGCGCTTGCCTGTATAGTCGCAATACAGGCGAAGATGGTCTCAGGTACATCGCGGGCGACGGGAGATCCCATGGGTGTGCACACGACAAAGGTTGCAGCGGGCGAGGGCAAGTTTGCGCTCGAGGAGGCCCTCGAGGCCCCCTCCATTCGCGTTGCCCTCGCAATGTGACAAAGGGGCAGTCCGTTTGTCACATTCCATGCCTTAGAAACTTGCAAATTCTTCAAGTTTCTAAGGTAACATCTTATAAACTTGCAAAAAATGCAAGTTTATAAGATTTCATGTCTGGTCGGGCGCTAGGGAGACTCTATGGATATCGTTCGCCGAAGCCGTTATCTTGATCGACTCATTGCTTTTCAGGATACCGACCTCATCAAAATCGTGACGGGCATACGCCGTTGTGGCAAATCAACGTTATTGGACATGATGAGGGACTATCTGGCGCAACAGGGGGTGCCAGCCGAGCGTTTGCTGACCTTTAAGATGGAATCTCTAGAGCACGCGGGAATTACGGATTATCTGACGTTTTATCGTATGGTTCGGGAGCGCATCGACGGCATCGATCATCCCTACCTGTTCTTTGACGAGCTCCAGAATGTCGAAGGTTGGGAAAAGGCAGTCAACTCACTCCGAGTGGATTTGCCGTGCGATATCTATGTCACGGGCTCCAATGCCTTTTTGCTATCGAGCGAGCTCGCAACGCTTATCTCGGGCCGATATGTCGAGGTCAAGATGCAACCTCTCACGTTTAGCGAATATCTTGATTTTCGCTCGATTGATGCGGTCGCCGCTGAAGGGCTTGGTGAGAGGGTCGAACTTGTTTCCAAGACGGGCGATCGCCTTAATTCAAATACCGTGCTTGAGCAGTACATAACCTATGGCGGCATGCCGTTTCTGGCCCATGATGAGCCGAGACGTGAGCTGTGCCGCGACTATATCCGTAGCCTCTACCAGACGATCGTCGCGCGCGATATCCTGTCGCGTGCGACGCGTAGGGGTCGCGGAGCTATCACCAAGCGCGATGTTCTCGAGCGGCTCTGTGCGTATCTGGCAGACAACATCTCCAACCAAACCTCGGTCAACAAAATCGTAGGGACGCTCAACGAATCGGCAGGCGGTAAGACCAACGCATCGACGGTGTCGGCATATATTGACGCTCTGGAAGAGACATACCTGTTTACCAAAGTAAAAAGGTATGACATCAAGGGGCGGGAGCTTCTTAAGACAGGCGGTAAATATTACATAGCTGATATGGGAATTCGCAGCTATCTTGACGGATATAGAGGTAGCGATAGCGGAAGGATGCTCGAGAACGTTATCTACAACCAGCTTGTATTTGAAGGATACGAAGTGTTTTGCGGCCATCTGCGCGCGGGGGAAATCGACTTTGTCGCAATCGGCGAGGGGTCGGACCGCAAATATATCCAGGTTACCGAACGGATCGATGCCGAGGCGACGAGAGAACGCGAGCTGCGACCGCTCAAGCTAAGCACGCTAGGAAAAATTCCTGATTCGTATGAGAAGATCCTGATTGTCAGGGATGGCGACCATCCAACGGACATCGATGGCATCAGAATCGTGGGGGCAGTCGACTTCTTGTTGAGAAAAAAGATTGCCCGCGGCTAAACGCAAGCAGATCCGTTTCGATGCGACAAAGGAGCAGTCCTTTTTCGCGTTCCGTGCGAGCCCTCGTGTCGTCTGGGGGTATAAGGCTGGCAAGTGTTTATTTGCGAGGCCAAGGGGGCGTCCCGTATGGATATCGATGACTTTGAATGGTGGTATAGCGAGGGTGAGGCTCCGGATGAGGAGTGGGACGAGTCCATGCCGCGTGACATGTCGAGCGACGAGGACGAGACCGGCAACGACGCCGCCGCCGGCTCGGACGCCGCTTCCGACTCCGCCGAATCCCTAACCTTTGAACAGGCCTGGGCCCAGGCCGAGGCAGACGAGGCCAAGGCCGACGCTACGGCCACGCTCGGCGAGCCAGCCGACATGTCGATCTCGCCGGCAAAGACCCCGCAGCCGCGCCACACCATCGATCCTGACAGCACGGCGTCTTTCAGCATTCTCGACGTACCCGCGCAGGGTGCCCAGGCGCCCGCCCCCACGCATCGTCCCAACTTGGCTCGTGAGGAAGACGCGGGCCGCCGCTCGCCACTCGGCCCCATCCTCATCGCCTTTATGGCCGGCGTCATCGCCTGCTCGGCAATCGGCAGCGTCTGGAGCCATGTGGAACGACAGCGCGAAGACGCCGCCAAGGTCGAGATGTCTGTCGAGCAATCGCTCAGCCGCACGCGCTCGGTGCATGTGTCGGTCGAGGTCAAGGACGGTGCGACATGGGATACCGCCCGCGGCGACAGCCAGATGCTCATCCACATCGTGGGCCGCACGCTCAAGGGGCAGGCGGTCGATGAGTATCAATATGTCAACTCTGACGGTGACGGCATCGAGCTCAAGCCCGGAGACTACGAGCTCACGGTCGATGAGGCGCCCGTCGCCACCGACGGCACGCGCTTCCGCGCCTCGAAGCGCATGGTCCCCGTGAGTTTTAACTCGCAGGCGCCCGATACGGTCGACAGCACGCCGCAGGGCGGGTTCGATCTTTACGTGGACGCTCAATAATTGCGTGCCGCCTCTTCCCGCAGCCAAGAGTGGGACAATAGCCCTCGACACTGTTGTTTACTTTTGGAGGAAGTAGCATGTCCACCGTCACCACCATCAAGCGCGGCGGCCTCACCGCCGCCATCGATTCCATGGGCGCCCAGCTCACGAGCCTTGCCCTTAACGGCAACGAGTATCTGTGGCAGGGCGATCCCGCCTTTTGGGGCAAGCACGCGCCCATTCTGTTCCCCATCGTGGGCTCGCTGCGAAACAACACGGCAACGTCTGCGGCCGGCACCTGCGAGATGGCACGCCACGGCATCGCGCGCATCGTCGAGCACAAGCTGGTCGAAGTCTCCGAGGACGGCTCCTCGGTAACCTATGAGATCACCGACACTCCCGAGTCGCTCAAGGCCTTCCCCTTCCACTTTAAGCTCAACATGACCTATGCGCTCACCGGCGACGCCATGCTCACGCAGACCTTTGCCGTCACCAACACCGGCGACGTGGACCTGCCGTTCTCGGTGGGCGGCCACCCTGCGTTTAACGTGCCCGCTCCCGGTGCCGAGGACGAGGCATTCGAGGATTACGAGCTGGCGTTTACCGAGGTTTGGACCAACGAGGCTCCCATCATCACGCCCGATGGTCTCATGACGTTCGAGGGTTCCTACAAGGCCCCCGACAATTCGGACGTTGTGCCCATCACGCATCGCAGCTTCGATAACGATGCCATCATGTTCACCGATACCCCGGGCTCCACGCTCACGCTGCGCGGTCGCAAGTCGGGCCACGGCGTCAAGATCGACTTTGAGGGCTTTAAGTACATCGGCGTGTGGTCTGCCGCCAACGATGCCCCGTTTGTGGCGCTCGAGCCCTGGACCGGCCACACCACCATGGACACCGAGGACGACGTCTTCGAGCACAAGGTCAACACCATCACCTTGGCGCCGGGCGAGACGGACGAGCGCAGCTTTAGCGTTACGCTGCTCTAGGGGTTCCGCCGTTCTGGGCGGTCATAACTTGAGCGTGGATAATCTCCCGTTTTGAGCTCATGTGCGAGCCAAAAGTGGGAGATTTTCCACCCTCATTTCGATGCATGGGTCGGGGTAGCTAATTTGTCATTTTCCAGTTCGTAAACTTGTATGTATGCATACAAGTGGATGGCGGCGTGCGGTATCCTGTTGAGTCGTTAGCATACGATTCAACAGGGAAGGCAGATTATGCATTCTCCCCAACAGCGCGATGCGCAGCGCCAACCGGTGTGCAGCCGCCGCATCTTTTTGGGTAGCGCCCTCGCCGCGAGCGCTACCGTCGTCGCCGGCGCGCTCGCCGGCTGCCAGCGCCCCTCTACGCTGGAAGTGGTCCAGCCAACGACGGGCAGCGGTCGCGATGACCTGTCCGATTCCGTGATCGGCAAGGACAAGATCCGCATTGGCATGGAGGCGGCCTACGCCCCGTACAACTGGCAGGTCTCCGAGGCCAGCGAGTTCACCATCCCCATCGATAACGTGCAGGGCGCCTATGCCGATGGCTACGACGTGCAGATCGCCAAGATCGTTTGCAAGGCCCTCGGCGGCGAACCCGTTGCCGTCAAGCAGAGCTTCTCGGGCCTCATCGATTCGCTCAACAACGGCCAGATCGACCTCATCATCGCCGGCATGAGCGCCACGCCCGAGCGCGAGGAGTCCGTCGGCTTTTCCGACCCGTACTTTATCGGGTACTTTGGTCTGTTCGTAAAAGAGGGCTCACCCTACCAAAACGCGACCAAGCTCAGCGACTTCAGCGGCGCCACGGTGCTCGGTCAAAAGGACACCATGCTCGATACCGTCATCGACGAGATCCCGGGCGTCGTCCACAAGAATCCGGTCGATTCGGTCCCCACGGTGTTCTCGAACCTGCTGCAGGGCACGTGCGACGCCGTGACCTACAACACCGAGAACGAGAAGGGCTATATGGCCCAAAATCCGGGCATCGTGCCGATTCAATTTGCCGAGGGCGAGGGCTTTCAGCAGGAGGTCACGGCAAACGTCGGCTGCCGCAAGGGCTCGGACAAGCTGCTCAAACTCATCGATAAGACGCTCAAGGGCGTCAGCCAGGAGGAGCGCGACCAAATGTGGGACGCGTGCCTCGACCGTCAGCCGGCATAGGGAGGCAGCATGAAAACCATTAATCGCCTGGCCTCCTTTATCGAGGCCGATCATCGTTACGTATACCTGGGCACGAGCGTCATCGCGGCGCTCGGTCTGGCGTTTAGCCAGCGCAACCCCACCCCGCTGAGCTTTTTGGCACCCACCGGCATCTTCCAGGATTGCCTCTGGGCGATCCTTTGGGCCTGGCTCGTCGTGTCGGCGGCGGCGCTCGTCACCAAGCTCATGCACTGGAACGACTATCGCGAAAAATCGCCATTCGCATCCGAGCGTTTCCGTCGCGGCGCGCGCCTGGGCAGCTATGTCGCGGTTGCCATCGCGGCGATCTTCTTTATCGACCGCTGCGTTATGTCGTTTATCGATCTGGTGCGGGTGAGCATTGTCTCGGACTCCAATCCCAGCGACTTTCTGTCGAGCCTGGTCTATATGACCTACAAGAGTGGCGACTTCTTTATCCGCGGCATTCAGATCACCATTGCGCTCGCGTTCTTTGGCACCATCATCGCCTTCTTCCTGGCGCTGTTGCTGGTGTTCCTGCGTATTCAGACCTTCGACCGCGTGGATAACGACCTGGTGCGCTTCTTTAAGAGTATCGGCCGCGGCTTTGCGACCGTCTACTCCACCATCGTGCGCGGCACGCCCATGATGGTCCAAGGTCTGCTCATCTATTACGCGGGCTTCACCGTTTTGCGCGGCATGGGCTTCGAGACCGCTCAGGCCAACCAGATTTGGAGCACCTTCACCGCCGGCCTCGTCACCATCTCGCTCAACTCCACCGCCTACATGATGGAGGTCCTGCGCGGCGGCATCGAGTCTATCGATCCCGGCCAGGCCGAGGCAGCGCGCTCGCTGGGCCTGTCGCAGTGGCAGGCTATGCGCAAGGTCGTGTTCCCCCAGGGCATTAAAAATGCGATTCCGGCGCTCACCAACGAGCTCATCATCAACATCAAGGATTCGTCGGTGCTTTCGGTCATCGGCGTGTTCGACCTCATGTACGCCACCACCACCGTCGCCGGCGTGTACTACCGCCAGATGGAGGTCTACTGCGTGGCGCTCGTGGTCTACCTGATCCTGACGCTCGTGGCGAGCCGCCTGCTCGAGGCCTTTGGCAAAAAGCTCGGCGCCGCGGCCCCGGCCACGCTGCCCAGCTCCAACTAGGCGCAAGACGAGGAGAATCATCATGGCAGATACCACTACCACCGGCACCACGGCCGCCGCACAGACCAATGAGCCGCTCATCCGCGTCGAGGGCCTGCGCAAGAGCTTCGGCTCGCTCGAGGTGCTCAAGGGCATCGACTTGTCCGTCAATCCTGGCGAGGTCGTTACCATTATCGGCGCTTCGGGTTCGGGCAAATCGACCTTTCTGCGCTGCCTCAACCTGCTCGAGACCCCGGACGCGGGCCACATCTGGTTTCACGGCCAGGACCTCACGGCCGAGCGCTGCAACATTAACAAGCTGCGTGAGGACATCGGCATGGTGTTCCAGGGCTTTAACCTGTTCAACAACATGGACGTGCTCGACAACTGCACGCTCGCGCCCGTCACGCTCAAAAAGATGAGCAAGGCCGAGGCCGAGAAGGTCGCGATGGAACATCTGGCGAGCGTGGGACTCGAAAAATTCGCCCATGCCGCGGTTGGTCGCCTGTCCGGTGGCCAAAAGCAGCGCGTTGCCATTGCCCGCGCCCTGTGCATGAACCCGCAGATCATGTTGTTTGACGAGCCTACCTCCGCGCTCGATCCCGAGATCGTGGGCGAGGTGCTCGACGTTATGCGCAAGCTCGCCGCCGACGGCATGACCATGGTCGTCGTTACCCACGAGATGGCCTTCGCGCGCACCGTGTCCGACCGCGTGGTCTTTATGGACCAGGGCGTGGTGCTCGAGGACGCCGCGCCGGCTGAGCTCTTTGGCAACCCTAAGCACCAGCGCACCCGCGAGTTCCTCTCGCGTTATCTCAACGACAAATAATGCAAGTGGACGTGGCAAAGGGACCGCCTCTTTGCCACGCTGTTTTTGGAGGAAGGCATGGCCGAGGTTTGGCGCTTCTTTGCGCACGAGGATGATTTTGCCGATATCGATGAGGTCGGCGCGTGCGAGCGCCTGGGCTGCGTGCTGTCGTTTCCGACGATTTCGAGCATGGATGCTCAGACGGTGGATTGGCAGGCGTTTGCCGACCTGCGCGCCTATATGCAGCAGGCCTGGCCGCGCGTGTTTGCGGCGGGCGAGGTCGAGCTCATCGACCATTCGCTGCTCGTGACGCTTGCCGGCACCGACCCCGCCCTCAAGCCGGTCATGCTCATGGGTCACATGGACGTGGTCCCCGTGGTGCCGGGCACCCAGACAGACTGGACGTACGATCCCTTTAGCGGGCACGTGGACGACACCTATATTTGGGGTCGCGGCGCCATCGATATGAAAGACCAGGTTGCGGGCATCCTGGAGGCGGTTGAGTATGCGCTGGCGCACGGCTGGCAACACGAACGAACCCTGCTGCTGGCCTTTGGCCAGGATGAGGAGACTACGCAGTACGGCGCGGGTGCCATTGGCCGCGCGCTCGAGGAGCGTGGCGTTGAACTTGAGTACCTGATCGACGAGGGCGACTATCGTATCGTTGCGGCTGCCGAGTACAGCGCAGGTGCGGGTTGGCTTATGCATGCCGATCTTGCCGAGAAGGGCTATGCCGATATCGTGCTCAAGACGAGAAGCGAAGGCGGGCATTCTTCCAACCCTTACGGTGGCACGTCGCTCGAAGTGCTCAGCCGCGCTATTACCGCGATTTGCGATATCGAGTGGCCGGCGCGTGTGACCGATCTGCTTGCCGCGCAGCTCGTCGAGCTGGGACTTTATACCGCAGACGAGATTGCTACCAGCAAGGATGCCATCGTGCGCGACTGCCTCGCCAGCAAAAAGCTGTACCCGCTTGTGACCACCACCTGCGCGCCCACGCAAATCGAAGGCGGCAGTACCGGTGCCAACGTAATGCCGCAGGATATGTGGGCCAATGTCAACTTCCGCATGCTCGAGGGTACGAGCGTGGCCGATGTCGTGGCCTGCTGCCGCGAGGCCGTTGCCACCGCTGGGCTCGCTGGCCGAGTCGAGGTCGAGCTGGGCCCCGGCAGCTCCGAGCCCTCACCGTCCCCGCGCGTGGGCGGTCCGGGGCTCGAGGCCGTCCGCGCCATCGCCGCCCGCTATTTCCGTAATCCCAAGGGGATGGAGGAAAACAGATCGTCTGCGGTGGGTCAAGAGCCGATGGGCATCGTGCCCTCGACCGTGATTGGTGCAACCGATGCCGCCAACTACCAGCGCATTTGCCACGAGTGCATCCGCTTCTCCGCCTTTGTGGTCGACGATGACGAATGCGACCGCGGCGTCCACGGCACCAACGAGCGCATCACCCGTCGCGCCTACCTCCAAGGCATCCGCTTCCTCATCGCCCTGCTCCACACGCTCTAGAATGCGACAAGGGGACTGAGCCGATTTCATCGGTAATGAGACAAAAATTGTTATAGAAAAAGACTAAGATATCTTAAGAGACATATGCTGGGGTTGGTATTCCTTGAACGACTGCGGGCATGTGCCAGACTGCCTCGGCCCCCGGGGAGCACCCGGGCAGGTCGCCGTGTGACTGGGGAGGAAATTATGCAGGAGCTCAGAGAGACGACGTCTCGACTCGTGAATATTGCTACCGGGGGGGGTGTCTAAGCAGGGAACTTCCTGGTAAACATCGGCCGCGCGAGCGGTGGTCCGTCATGTCTTATGGCCGTCGTCGCGGGCTGCGTCCGGTCTCGCCATATGTGATTGTTCTGGCCCTCGCCGTCGTGCTGACGGCGAGTTTCTTCCTGCCGACCCGCGCGGAGGCGAAGGTTTCGGACCATACGGTTCCGTTTTCGAACCACACGGTTCCGACGATTTCGCCTTCGGGGACAACAATCAACCTGTTTGATTACTGGGTGAATCCCGATGACCGTCTGTCGGTTTCCGGCAGCGGCGGCGTCAACGCAGGCCACAAGTTCCAGTTTAACGACGGCAAGGGTGATGGGCCGCTCAACCAATGGACGGGCGGCACGAGCCCGCGGCCCGGCATCGTCAACAACACGCTTTCAGACGGCTACCCGAAGCTTTCCGAAGCCTTGGGCGACGAGTCCCTCGACTACCTGTTCGATTCCTCTGCCCAGACCGGCAAGACGTCCCATTTTGGCGTGACGGGCCTCCTCAAGGTTCAGGGCGGCTACTACGTCTATGACAGCTCCGAAAACTACGCAGCCTACAACGCTGACAAGAATGCCTTCGACATCTATGACACCTGGGGCATTGGCAATTCGTCCCACCAGGGTCAGTTCTTCCCGTTCGACGCGGCAGACGAGGTGTTCAATGAGGAAAACGGCTGGCTCGTCCAAAACGGCATCACGGCAGACAACACCGGTAATTCGAGCTACAACGGCGGCAAGCCCGTCAACCACCACTTCGGCCTCTCAATGTCCACGCGATTCGTGCAGCCCAACGGCGGCCTGACGAACGATGACAAGCCCATGACCTTCGAGTTCGCCGGCGATGATGACGTCTGGGTGTTCATCGACGATGTCCTCGTGGGTGATATCGGCGGTATTCACGACCGGGCGAGTCTGAGCATCGACTTTCAAACGGGCGACATTAAGGTGAACGGCAATAACGACGGCACGCTGCTGAGCAAGTACCGGGCGGCAAATAAGGACACTACTTCGGGCTTTGCCGGCAACACCTTCAAAGACAGCACCAACCACACCCTCAAGTTCTTCTACCTGGAGCGCGGCGCCCTCTACTCCAACATGGAGCTCAAGTTCAACCTCGTGACGGTGCCCGAGTCCGACATCATCAAGTTCGACCAGGACGGCAAGTTCGTACAGGGCGCCGAGTTCAAGCTCTATAAGACCGACAAAGACTTCAAGACCGAGGGCAAGCCCCTCGGCTCTGGCACCACGGACGAGGCCGGCCACCTAACGCTCACGAACGACGATGACAACGGCGTCATCAACTTCGACGATCTCTACGAGGACTCCGGCAGCAAGTACTACCTCCTGAAGGAGACGCGCGTGCCCGAGGGATATCGCTCGAGTCTCACGGCGACGGATGGCAGCATGCAGCTCGAGTACGTGCCCACGAGCGACAAGGACGCCGCGGGCGGCGTCATCATCAACCGCGGCGGTATGGACGCGGACAGCGCCGTGTGGCAGACGGGTGCGTTCGCCGGCGCGAAGGAGACCATCACCGCGCCGTCGACCGTGTACAAGGCGAACGATGACCAGACGATATCCGACAAGACCGTCGGCCTGGACTCCGGCATACTGTTCGCCGTGGTGCTCAAGCGCGATAAAAGCGCAAGCACAGATATCAAAGATCAGAACAATTGGTACGCCGTGTCGGGCGACCCATCGACGGGAGCGGGATACACCCTCGCCAAGGAGCCGAGCAAAGCCGGCGCTATCGAGGCGGCGAAGAAGGACCTGCACGCCTTCACGCTCAACACGAGCGGCCAGTACCAGGTAGAGATTCCGTATCTGCCCGGTGACATCTCCAGCTACTACTACATGCTGAGCGGTGATGCCCGCAAGGATGCCGAGTACGCGGTGGCCATCTACCACACGACGGCAAGCTCTATCGCCAACGCGAATACGGACAACACGGTTCACGTGTTCAGCGATGACCTCCCCAGCGGCGAGAAGAATTTCCAGCGCCAGTTTGCCACGCGCTCGCTCGTCACGAACATCCAGAATCGCCTGTTCGTGCAGAAGACCGATACCGAGGGCAAGCCCGTTGACGGGGCGAAGTTCGGCCTGTACAAGGCCGATCAGGTGAAAATGGACGCGAACGGCAAGGTCATGCTCAATGGCGAGCAGACCCCCTTTGACACCCTGACGACGGGGTTGGTCGGCAACCCGGTTCCGCTCGAAGGTGCGGGCATATTCCCGAATACGAGCGACGGTAACAGGCCGCTCGTGAAGGGGACCTACTTCCTAAAGGAGGTCTCGGCGCCCAAGGGCTTCCTGCTTAACGACACGCTCACCAAGGTGATTGTGGACGATTACGGCGTCCATGCCGATGCTGGTACGGCCGATGACGGTGTTTCGACGTTCGTGGGCCCGGGCGCGCTCATGAAGAGCCTGGGCCAGTTTGGCGCAGAGGGCGACATCGACAACACGCTCACGTGGATCAAGGGCCAGCGCCAGACGTCCGACGGGACGCTCGACGGCAACGACAACCTTTCCTGGAACAATGACGCCAAGGGCGGCGAGGATGAGGTGCACCTCAAGTACGGCGCCAACGGACGTGTCTACCAGTATGGGCCCACCGAGGAAGGCAAACCTTATCGCTTGGAGACCGAGACGGGCTGGATACGTATGGGCATCACGCAGGACGTGCCTGGTGACACTAATGCGAAGGGTGCCCGTGCCAATCTGGACGACATGAATTTGAACGCCCTGTTCACAGGTGCCACCTGCGTGCGCGTGGCGAACGAACGCGAGGCGAGCCTCGAGGTGACGAAGAAGGTTGCCCTGCCCGATGGCCTGACGGGCAATAAGGACGCGGAGTTCACCTTCAAGTTCACCGTGCCCGAGGGGAAGACCTACAAGGCTGCAGTGTTCAAGAACGCTGGGGCCGGAAAGCAAGCCGGCGACGTGTTCGATTTGAAGAACGGCGACACCCATGCTATCAAGGCCGACGAGACGATTCGCGTGTACGGTCTTGGCGAGGGCGACGAGTGCGCGGTGCAGGAGCTGACCGGCGCAGACAAGATGCCCGCGGGCTATAAGCTGACCGGCCGCAAGCAGGGTACCACGAATCTGACCGGCGCAGGCGATAGTATCACCGGTGAGATCGAGAAGCAAAAACCCGACGGCACGTTGGCCGAAGCCAACAAGCTGGTGTTCACAAACACCTACAAGGCGGAAGCTAGCGACGAACTGACCCCGCAGGTAACGAAGAAGGTCTCCGGTGTTGAGAGCACGGAGAAGGCGTTCTCGTTCACGCTGACCGCCACGGAAGAGACGCAGAAGCAGATCGATGATGATGACCTCAAAGTCTCGGATGCTCTGGCGGGCAATGAGCATGCCGAGTCCAAGGCCACGAGTGGCAAGATCATCAAGGACAAGGGCCAGACGGTCGACTTCTCCGGCATGAAGTTCAACAAGGCCGGTACGTACACGTTCACGCTCACCGAGGCGCACGACGCCGACGACGACGCGGCGGTGGACGGCGTGCAGAACTCCGGCTGGACGATGGACGCCTCGACCTATACCGTCACGGTGAGGGTCGAGGATAAGAACGCCAAGCTGACTGTTACAGGCGTGACGGTGGAGAAGAGCGGCGATGACAAGCGCGAGACGCTTGAGGTCAAGAACGGCAAGGTGAACCTCGCCACCTTCAACAACAGCTATGCTGCGAAGGGTTCCGTGACCCTGGCGGCGAAGAAGCAATTTACGGGCGGCACCCTTGAGAACCAGCAGTTCTCATTCCAGGTGAAGGAGGGCGATAAGGTTGTCGCCGAAGAAAAGAACGATGCCAATGGCGACATCACCTTCCCGGCCATTGATTACACCGAGGCTGGTGAGCACGACTACGCCATCAAGGAGGTCGAAGGCACCGACCCGACTATCGTTTACGACGGCAAGACGGTGAAAGTGCACGTTAGCGTCACCGATAACAAGAACGGCACGCTGAGCGCGACCGCCACCTACGACGGCAAGGCCGACGCTCCGACCTTCACCAACTCGAAGCCGACGGCCGACGCCACTATCGAGGCGACGAAGACCCTCAAGGGCAAGGACCTGACGGCTGGTGCGTTCACTTTCGGCCTATATCAAGGCGACACGACTACGGTTGATCCCATCCAGACTGTCCAGAACGACAAGGACGGCAAGATTAAGCTCATCCTCACCGGTCTGACCATAGGCGAGTACGACTACACGCTCAAGGAGGTCGCTGACAGCGATTCGACCATCACCTACGATTCCACGGCGGTGAAGGTCCACGTCTCGGTGAAGGCGGACGGTGACAAGGCAAAGGCGACTGTCACCTATGACGACAAGAATGATGCCCCGACCTTCACTAACAAGTATCAGCCTGCCGAGACCTTGGCTACACTCACGGCGAAGAAATCGTACGTGAAGTCCGACAACACGCAGGCCACGCTCAAGGGCGGCGAGTTCACCTTCGACCTGTACGAGGGTGATCTGACGGCTGAGCAGCTGAAGGGCAAGCAGCCCATCCAGACCGCTAAGAACGGCGAGGACGGCACCGTTACCTTCCCGGCCATCAACTACACCAAGGCCGGCGAGTACAAATACACTATCGTGGAGCAGAAGGGCGACCTGTCCCACGTGGTCTACGACGATGCGGTTCACCACGCCGTGGTGAAGGTCGTGGACAACGCCGGCCAGTTGGAGGCGAGCGTCACCTACGATGACGGCAAGACGGTCGCCCCCACCTTCACGAACACCTACACCGCAAAGGGATCCGTGGAGCTGACGGCGACCAAGATCGTTGCGGTCGCGCCGGGCTTCACGCACGACACCAAGCTGAAGGGCGGCGAATACACGTTCGAGCTGAAGGACGCCGACGGCAAGGTGCTCGGCACCACGACGAACAAGGCCGATGGCACGGTGAAGTTCACGCGCAAGTTCACGCTCTCCAACCTGGGCGGCGCTGCGAGCAAGGACTTCACCTACACCATCGCGGAGCAGCCGGGCGCGGAGCCGGGCATGGTCTATGACAGCCATCCCCTCACCTATACGGTGACGGTCACGGACGGCGGGAACGGAGCACTGAATGCGAAGGCGATCGTGACGAGCGCATCCGGCTCGGATACCTTCACCAACACCTACCAGCCGGCCGCGACCGGCCTGGCCCTCGGTGCGCAGAAGAGCTATGTGAAGAAGGACGACAACACGCCGATCGTCCCCAAGTGCGGCGAGTTCACCTTCGATGTGTACGAGGGCAACCTGACGGCTGAGCAGCTTGCCGGGGCCAAGCCCGTCCGGACCGCGACCAACGGCGCGGACGGAAGTGTTAACTTCGACGCCTTCTCCTACGCGAAGCCGGGCACGCACGAGTACACCATCGTGGAGCGGAAGGGTGATCTGGCCTACGTGACCTACGACGCCGCGGTGCACCATGCCGTGGTGACGGTTGCGGACAATGCCGGCACGCTGCAGGCGAGCGTCGCCTACGACGGCACGAATGTCACGAAGCCCAGCTTCACCAACACCTATGAGGCACAGGCGACGGACTCCGGCGCGATCGCCCTCACCAAGAGCGTTGACGTGCACGACGGCAGCTATCAGCTAAAGGCGGGAGACTTCGCCTTCGAGCTGGTGGGGTCTGACGGCTCGGTGATCCAGACCCAGAAGAACGATGCGCACGGCAAGGTTGCCTTCGACAAGCTGACCTTCGACCATGCGGGCACCTTTACCTACACGGTCCGCGAGGTGCAGCCGACGGGGGACGCGCCGGGCGTGCCGGGCGTGACCTACACCGGCAAGACGTACACCCTGACCTACGTGGTGAAGGACAACAACGACGGCAAGCTGGTGGTAGAGAACTCCACGGTGAAGCCGAGCGAGGGCACCGAGAACGGCGTCACCCCCAACACCATGACGTTTGCGAACAGCTACCAGCCGGGCGCGACCTCCTACCAGATCTCCGGCACCAAGGTGCTTGAGAATACCGATTCGGCCACCATGCGGACGCCCGCCGATGGCGAGTTCACGTTCGCGCTGATTGACGTGGCCACCGGGCAGGAGATCGACCGGACCACGAACGTGGGTAACGCGTTTACCTTCAAGGCCATCTCGTACACTGCGACTGGTTCGCATGCGTACCAGGTGAAGGAGGTTGCGGGCCAAGATGGCACCATCACTTACAGCGATGCGGTGTTGGATGTGACGGTGAGTGCGACCGACGACGGCAGCGGCCAGCTGACCGCGACGGCGAACAAGACGGCTGCGGATCTGACCTTCACCAACATCTACACGCCGACGGCAACGACGGCGACGATTACCGGAACGAAGGCTCTGACCGGCCGCGACTTGGCCGAGGGTGAGTTCTCCTTCGACCTGAAGGACGCCGACGGTAACGTGGTGCAGACGGTGCAGAACGGCGCCGACGGCACGTTTGGCTTCGCGCCGCTGCAGCTGGACAAGGTGGGGACGTACGTCTACACCGTGTCCGAGCGGGCAGGGGCGACGGCGAACGGCGTCACCTACGACACGACGGTCTTTACCGCGACGGTGACGGTGACGGAGAATGCGGAGACGCACGCGCTGGAGGCGCAGGTTGCCTACAGCAAGGGCGGCAAGGCTGCGGATGCGGTGGCATTCAGCAACAGCTACGCGCCGGCCGCGACTGAGGTGAAGCTGGGGGCCTCCAAGGTGCTGAGCGGCAAGGACCTAAAGGAAGGGCAGTTCTCCTTCCAGCTGAAGGATGCCGATGGCAAAGTGCTGCAGACCGCCAAGAACGCGGCAGGCGGCACGGTGGGCTTCGAGGCGATCTCGTACGACAAGCCCGGGACATACACCTACAGCATCTCCGAGGTGGACGACGGTCAGAAGAACGTGACGTACGACGCGGCCGAGCACCAGGTAACGGTGATGGTGACGGACGACGGCGCGGGCCATCTGGTGGCGACGGTAACCTATGACGGCGCCGTGGCGCCGGTGTTCAAGAACACGTACACGCCGCCGACCACCCCGCCGGTCAACCCGCCGACGGAGCCGCCCACCAACCCACCGGTGTCGAAGGAGGAGAAGCCGGGTCTGCCGAACATGGGCGATACCAGCTTGTCGCCGATGGCCCTGGGTGGCATCGCGGGCGGCGCAGTGGTGCTGATCGCCACAGGTGTGATCCTGCGGCGCCGGAACCGGTAGCTGCGGCGGCCGAGAAGGGCTTTGATTGAGGGCGGGTGGTCGCAGGGCGCGGCCGCCCGCCCTTTTCGGTGAAAGGCTATGTTAGCCCGCCGTTTGCACGCGATTATGATTCTGCAGCTCCTAAGCGCGCCGCGCCCTCTAGAAGTCCGGAAAAGCTGCACGAAGCGGCTATCTTGACCCGGAAAAGCTGCAAATCTAGGCCAAATACACCCGGAAAAGCTGCAAAAGTTGGTAAAATCCATCCTGAAAAGCTGCAAACAGCAGGTGAAGGATGGTGCGTAGTGTGCTGAAGCGAAAGATGCTCGACACCCTCCGTTCGTGGCGGGCGGAAAAGGGCGCCGAATGCCTTCTCATCAAGGGCGCGCGACAGGTTGGCAAGTCGTACATAGTCGCCGAGTTCGGGCGGCAGGACTACGAAAGCTTCATCTCCATAGACTTCATTGGGTCCCCGGACCTTAAGCGGGTGTTCGATGGCCCAATCGATGCCGACTCGATCTACCGGCAGATATCGCTCGTCGTGCCCGGCGTGCGCTTTGTTCCAGGACGAACGCTTCTTTTCCTCGACGAGATTCAGGAGTGCCCGCGTGCTCGCGCTGCGCTTAAGTATCTCGCTCTCGACGGCAGGTGCGATGTCGTTGCGTCGGGCTCGCTTCTGGGCATTCGGTTCAAGGAGGAGGCTGCGCTCGCCTCCATTCCCGTTGGGTACGAGCGAGAGGTCGAAATGGGCCCCCTCGATTTCGAGGAGTACCTTTGGGCGCGCGGGTATGGGGAGGACGATATCGCCAATTTGCGGGAATACTATGAGTCGTTGATGCCCGTGCCCGTTGCGGTGAATCAGAAGATGATGCAGATGCTGCGCGAGTACCTCGCGGTCGGCGGTATGCCTGCGGTGGTGGACGCCTTTGCGCGGACGGGCAACTTCGCCGTTGCTTTCGACGAGCAAAGCAGGCTGCTCGCCTCGTATCTCGACGACGTGGCTCGATACGCGCAAGCCCCCGAGCGCGTGCGTGCGCGGGCGTGCTTTGAATCGTTGCCGCGCCAGCTCGCAAAGGAGAATACGAAGTTCCAGTATTCCGTGGTCGAGAACAGGGGAACGGCGCGCAAATTTGGCTCGTCTGTGGATTGGCTCGTGGGAGCAGGTATGGTGCGACGGTGCCAGTCGGTGAGCGCCGCCCAATTCCCTCTTGCCGCCTATGAAGACGGGACGAAGTTTCGCCTCTATGCTGCCGATACGGGCGTGCTCATGGCCATGTACGGCTTCGAAATGCTGGAGGCGGTGGTGAACAACAAGCTCGCGGGTCCCATGAAGGGCGGCCTCTACGAGAACCTGGTCGCCTGCATGCTTGCGGCGCGGGGTGTGGCTCTGCGTTATTGGCGGTCGCAGAAGGGCGATAGGGAAATAGAGTTTCTCGTCGACTCGCCCGACGCGAGCGTTGTGCCCATTGAGGTGAAGGCCTCGCGCGGATCTACGGTATCGCTCAACGACATGCTCGAGCGGCAGGACGTGAACCTTGGGTACAAGCTGATAGACGGTAACGTCGGCCGAGACGGCAAAAAGGTGACGCTTCCGTTATATATGGCCATGTTCTTAAAGTAGAGCCTTACGTTGGCGGACTGACCCTGTGTCACATTCCGTGCGGGTTATATGCAGGTATGCCTGCGCACGCTATCATGTATGGGTTAGACCGCAACTATGTACCCCATACGCGAAGGGATGCGCATGTATCTGAAGATCGACATGTTCTAGCTGGGCTTACCCCCGCAGTGGCGCCGCGCGCCCCATCAACTCTGCCGATTTTCACCTTCACGCACATAAAGGAGTCCCGCCATGCGCGACAAGCTCGAAAAGATCATCAAGGCCTACGAGGAGCTCGAGAAGAAGCTTTCCGACCCGGCCGTCGCCTCCGACATCAAGGAGTTCACGCGTCTCAACAAGGAGTACGCACACCAGTCCGACCTCATCGCTGCCTCGCGTGAGTACATCGGCGCGCTCGATGACATCGAGGCCGCCAAGGAGATGCTCCGCGACACCAGCGATGCGGACGAGAAGGAGATGCTCCAGATGGACATCTCCGAGAACGAGGAAAAGCTCCCGCAGCTCGAGGAAGATATCAAGTACATGCTCATCCCGAGCGATCCCAACGACGACAAGAACACCATCGTCGAGATTCGCTCCGCCGCCGGTGGCGACGAGGCTGCCATCTTTGCCGGCGATCTGTACAAGATGTATCAGCGCTTCTGCGAATCGCGCGGCTGGAAGACCACCGTGCTCGATTCCAGCCCCAGCGAGGCTGGCGGCTTTAAGTCCATCGAGTTCAAGGTCGAGGGCGACCGCGTTTACTCCGTCATGAAGTACGAATCCGGCGTGCACCGCGTCCAGCGTGTCCCCAAGACCGAGTCTCAGGGCCGTATCCAGACTTCCACGGCCACCGTCGCCGTGCTTCCCGAGGCCGAGGAGATTGACGTCCAGATTAACCAGTCCGATCTGCGCATCGATACCTACTGTGCTTCCGGCCCTGGCGGTCAGTGCGTTAACACCACCTACTCTGCCGTGCGCATCACCCACCTGCCCACCAACACCGTGGTGCAGTCGCAGGAGCAGCGCTCCCAGATCCAGAACCGCGAGGTCTGCATGCAGATGCTGCGCGCTCGTCTGTACGAGATGGAGCTCGAGAAGCAGCAGGCAGAGCTCGGTGCCGAGCGCCAGAGCCAGATCGGCCACGGCAACCGTTCCGAGAAGATCCGCACCTACAACCAGCCCCAGGACCGCGTGACCGACCACCGCATCGGTTTCAACTCCACCTACAACGGCGTGCTTCTGGGCGACCAGCTCGGCACCGTCATCGAGGCGCTCGCCGCCGCCGAGCGAGCCGAGAAGCTGGCGCAGGCTGTTTAGGTTACGGCGTTTTACCAAACGCCGTAACGGCTCGACGCTGCAAACGCCCCTAAGCGGCAATCTGACGTTCAATCGTCGGTCGCGTACCAAAGTACGCCTCCCTCCTCTTTCACGTCACCTTGCTCGCTTAGGGGCGTTTTCGCTGTCCGCCCTCTACCTGCGGCGTTGCCTTGCTCCGGATGCGGGGTAGTCATTGGGGACGTTCTTAAATGACTAGGTTGGGTAAATTACTTTTCAAGTTTATATAATCTGCTTTGTTAGAAATTAAGCTGTCTAACTGCTTAAAGTAATCAGCAGCCTTCATCTGCAATTGAAAATATTGCTCGAAAAATCGTTCAAGAAGTCGCGGGGTGATTTTTACCGCGTCGCGCGTCAAGTGATTTGGCATGTTCTTGGTTAGATATTGGTCAGTTTTGGGCAACCTTGCCAAAAGCTTGACGAATGCAAATCTGGACGTCGGCGAATGAACACTTTGAGCGAGCCCGGTGCAAAATTCTGGGCTGATTCTCGATAATCGCCTTCAATCGCCCCTTGCCAAGCGCTAGCCTCGCTTACAATCTGCTCCGACATTCGCGCGCCGTCCGGCGCTTAAGAGGGGAGGGCCCCATGGCAAACGAGATTTGGACCATCAAGCGCTGTCTCGAGTGGACCAAGGGGTACCTGGCCGAGCGCGGCGAGGAGCACCCCCGTCTTTCTGCCGAGTGGCTGCTGTGCGCAGCTACGGGTCTGGCGCGTATCGACTTATATATGCGCATGGACGAGACGCTCGACGCAGCGCAGCTCGAGACCATGCACGCGGCGGTCGTCCGTCGCGCGAAGGGCGAGCCGCTGCAGTACATCACCGGTAGCACGCAGTTTCGCATGATCGACGTCGCGTGCGCCCCCGGTGTGCTCATCCCGCGCCCCGAGACCGAGATGCTCGTCGAAGAAGTTCTGAACTATCTGGATGCCGAGGTGCTGAGCCCCGAGGCCGCTGCCCGTCAGCGCGTGGAGTTGCCCTGGAACGATGAGGTCGAGCAGGCCCGCAAGGCCGAGGCCGCGCTGGCCGATGAACGCGCGACCGCCGAGCGCCGTGCCGCCAACCTGACGGCCGCCGATGAGGCTGCGCTGGGTAGCGACGTGCTCGGCAGCCGTGCCTATGCCGAGGAGCTGGCCGACCGCGAGGCCGAGGAAGCCGCCGCGCAGGCAGCAGAAGCCGAAGCCGCGGAAGCCGCCGAGTCCGAGCTCGACGAATACGGCATCGCCATCGAGGGTGCCGGCCAGGAGACGGCTTCAGCTCAGGATGCCGCTGCGCCTGCTCCAGCCGAGCCCCGCACTGCCCGCGTTCTCGAGGTCGGCTGCGGCACGGGCTGCATCTCGCTCTCCCTTGCCTGGGAGCGTCGCGGCCACGTTACCTGCACCGCCACCGATATCGAGCCGCGCGCTATCGATCTGGCCACCAAAAACCGCGACGCGCTCGGTCTCACGGCAGATGAGGTTGCCTTTAGCCTCACCAACCTGGTGAGTTCCATTCCCCACGACGAGTGGGGCACCTTCGACGTGCTTGTCTCCAATCCGCCCTACATTCCGACCGACGTCATGCGCTCACTGCCGCACGAGGTCAAGGACTTCGAGCCCGACCTGGCGCTTGAGGGCGGCGCCGACGGCCTCGATATCTTCCGCCGCCTGCTCAATGCGGCGCCTTACATGCTGCGCGCCGGCGGCCTGTTTGCCTGCGAGCTCTACGAGGGTGCCCTCGACGCCGCCGCCGAGCTCTGCCGCCAGGCGGGTCTCTCGGACGTGCGCATCGTCCGCGACCTCACCGATCGCCCCCGCATCGTCCGAGCCATCGTCACCGAGCCCAAACAGCGCCAGTAATATTTATTAACTGGTTAGCAAAAATTATAAACTAGTTTATAATTAGGACGGCTGAAAGAGGTCGGCCCATGCAACCTCCTACCTTTCGGGAAATCATTGCCCTACTCAAGCACGATGGATTCGTGAAGGTCGCGCAAGTCGGTAGTCATGCTAAGTATGTTTCTGGCGACCGTGTTGTCACCGTGAACGGCTCTGGTGGTGATCGACCAAAGAAGGGCACGTGGGCAAGTATTCGTCGCCAAGCTGGATGGTAGTTGGAGGCAAAATGAGGCAGCGATTTACCTATGACTGCGTTCTCATAAAAGAAGACGACGGTTACTGCGCCAGCTTCCCGCAGATTCCCGGCGCCTTTGCCGATGGTGATACGCGCGAAGAAGCGATTGCCCATGCCACCGAGGCGCTGATGGCGTTTTTGGCCGACGACCTCAACAACGGTTTGACTCCGGCGGGGTACGAACGCTCGGCCGAGGTCGTGGCCCTTTCAGTCGAAATCGACCACGAGGACGCTCGGGAAGCGGCGTGCCGAACATTTAAAGACGCAGCGCTGGACCTCAAAGTCTCCGCTCCGCGGATTACCGCTCTGGTCAAAGCCGGAAAGCTCGATGTTGAACTCGTCGACGGCCGTCGGATGATAACGATAGACAGCATCGAGCGCTACGCCGCCCAAAAACGCCACGCCGGAAGACCAAAGAAGTTTGTAGCCGTCCAATAACCCCCTCACTTTCACCGACTACTAGAGCCGCTCACCAAACCAACATGCGCTCTGGGCAAATAGATTGAACGTTTCGTGCGAGAATGCCCCACAGTAAACAAACTTGCACCAGAGCGTAAGGGGCTGGCATACACATGCAGACGGTCTATCGGGTATACGAGGGAGCGCGCGAGCCGCATCGGCTTGCCGTCGAGCGTACGGCCGAGGTGCTCGGTCGCGGCGGCTTGGCACTGATCCCGACCGAGACCGTCTATGGCGTCGCCGTGGCAGTCAATGCCTTCTCCGATGCCGTCCCCCAAGATACAAGCGAGTTCCCGTCGTGGTCATGCGACCCGCAAGCCACCGTCAACGGCGCCGCAGTTCCTGCGCTCGGCACCGGCTATCGCCGTATCTTCACTCTCAAGCAACGTGAACTCACGCAAACCGTTGCTTGGCTGGTCGATGGCGTCGAAGCACTCGACCGCTATGGCGTGGATATCCCTAACGAGGCCCGCGTACTCGCGCGACGATGCTGGCCGGGAGCCCTGACTATCGTGATTAAGGCAGCCCCCTGCGTGCCGACCTTTATGCGCGCCGCCGATGACACGGTGGCTCTTCGCGCGTCGGCCTCGCCTGTGGTGCAGGCGCTCATCCGCGCCTGCGGCAGTCCCCTTGCCTGCACGAGCGCCAACACGCACGGCGCGCCCTCGCCGGCAAGCTTTGCCGCCGTCGAGGGTCGCATCCTGGAGGGGGTTGATGTTGCCGTCGACGCCGGTGAGACCCCGTGTCGCGACGCCTCGACCATCGTGTCGTTCCAGCGCGGCGGGCTCCAGATCCTGCGCCAAGGCGCACTTCCCGCATCAGAGATCGAACGGGTCCTGTCCGACCCGATGCAATAGAAAGGTGTAAGCGATGTCGTTGAATCTGGGCAGCCTGGGCATGGAAGATGCCTCGTTTAACTTTGGCGGTTCCTACATCATGGCGCTCGACTGCGGCACCACCTCGGTACTTGCGACCATCGTCGACGAGTATGGATGCATCGTCGCGCAGGCACGTCGCAGCGTCAAAACGAGTTTTCCGCGTCCCGGTTGGGTAGAGCAAGACCCCATGACGGTCCTTGCCAGCCAGATTGCCGTCATGATGGAGGTTCAGTTTAAGAGCGGCATCCATTCTGACCGCATCGCCGCCATCGGCATCTCCAACCAGCGCGAGACCACGGTGGTCTGGGACCGCGTGAGCGGCCAGCCCATCTATAACGCCATCGTATGGCAGTGCCGTCGTACCGCGCCGGCGATCGACGCGTTGGTTGAACAGGGTTGCGAGGAGCTGGTGCGCTCCCGCACGGGACTCACGCTTGACCCGTATTTCTCGGCCTCCAAGGTGCAGTGGATTCTCGACAACGTCGACGGCGCACGCGAGAGCGCGGCGGCGGGCGACCTCATGTTTGGCACCATCGACACCTGGCTCATCTACAACCTCACCGGCGGCCAGGTCTTTGCCACCGACTACACCAATGCCAGCCGCACGGCACTCTTTAATATCCATACGCTCGATTGGGACGACGACCTGCTGGCGCTCTTTGACGTTCCACGTTCCATGATGCCCGAGGTTCGCTGGAGCTCGGGCGACTACGGCCGCGTCGCGAGCGACATCATGACCAACATGCCGCCCATCATGGGCGTGGCGGGTGACCAACAGGCGTCGCTGTTCGGCCACTGCTGTTTCCGTCCCGGCCAGACCAAAAACACCTATGGCACGGGCTGCTTTATGCTCATGAACACCGGCGACGAGATCGTCGAATCCAAGAATGGCCTGGTCTCCACCATCGGTATCGCTGCGGACGGCAAAGTCAGCTATGCGCTCGAGGGCTCTATTTTTGCCGCCGGCTCAACGATGAACTGGCTTCGCAACAACATGGGCATCATCTCGAGCGTGAGCGAGTCGGCACAACTCGCCGCTTCGATTAGCGACAACGAGGGCTGCTACTTCGTTCCCGCCTTTGCGGGTTTGGGTGCTCCCTGGTGGGACCCGCATGCCCGCGGTATCGTGTGCGGTCTGACCGGCGCCTCGAGCCGTGCGACCATCGTACGTGCCGCCTGCGAATCCATGGCATATCAGAGCTACGACGTGCTGCGCGCCATGGAGCAGGACGTGGGACTTTCGATTGAGCGCCTGTCCGTCGATGGCGGTGCCTCGCGCAACGAGTTCATCATGCAATTCCAGGCCGATCTGCTGGATATCCCCGTGCTGCAGTGCGAGACGGTGGAGACCACGGCGATCGGTGCCGCGTACTTGGCGGGCCTTGCCGTCGGCTATTGGGAGGACCTGGAGGAGCTGGAGCAAAACGCTCAGATCGTTAAGACCTTCCTTCCCCATATGTCCGCCGAGCGCCGTGAGAGCAATCTCGCTGGTTGGCGTGATGCCGTCAAGCGTTCGCTCAACACCGCTCAGTAGGGTTGCGACGAGCTGCTCGATACAACAAACCGTTAAACTTATGCACGGCGCGCGGCAACAACATCGCCATGCGCCTTGTCAGCAAGGCCATCTTCCGGCCGCAACGAAAGGGGCAATCAACCCATGACCGTCACCTACGATACGTCCCGTGTGACCCTTGTCGATCACCCGCTCGTCCAGCATAAGCTGTCGATCCTGCGCGACAAAAACACCGGCACCAACCAGTTCCGCCAGCTCGTGCGCGAACTCGCACTTTTTGACGGCTACGAGGCCATGCGCGACCTGCCCATGGAAGACGTCGAAGTCGAGACCCCCATCACCACCGCAACGTTTAAGCAGCTCGCCGGCAAAAAGCTCGCCATCGTTCCCATTCTGCGTGCGGGCCTTGGCATGGTCGATGGCATCCTCGACTTGGTACCCTCCGCTCGCGTGGGCCACATCGGTATGGAGCGCGACGAGGTTACCCACGAGCCGCATGAGTATTACTGCAAGATGCCCAAGGATATCGACCAGCGCATCTGCCTGGTCGTCGACCCCATGCTCGCCACGGGCGGTTCGGCCGAGATGGCCATCAGCTACCTGCGCGAGCGCGGTGTCAAGGACATCCGCATGCTGTGCATCGTCGCCGCGCCCGAGGGCCTCAAGTCGCTGACTGAGAAGGACCCCGATGTGCATATCTATACCTGCGCCATCGACGACCATCTCAACGAAGCTGCCTACATCGTTCCCGGCCTGGGCGACGCCGGCGACCGCATCTACGGCACGCTGTAATCTCTGGGCCATACCGGCTAACGTCGAAAATACGAAGAAATGGTGCGCGCGGTCGAACAAAAGACGACCGCGCGCACTCCTGTTAACGGACGTTTTGCCCCGCAGGGTTCGAGAAAAACGTATTACCGTACCTGCGGCATAAAGAAGGTCTTAAGAAAACGAACAGGTGCGTATTAACCGATGCTTTTTCGGTTGTACTTTAGCGATTGGCTCGTACAATAGTCACCAATGTTTGGCGGGAACTGTCCTGTGAGGCGATAAAAAAGGAAAGTGAGGACGCCAGTGTTTCAGATAGCCGATCTGCTCGCTATCGTTGCAGGTGCCATCGCGGGCGCGATTGCCTTCCTTCCCTTTGTCTTTACGCTCAAGCCGGTTCTTGACGATAAGCAGAATGCGGACATGCTCAAGGGTATGGTGAGTCTCGCGGTCTCGGCAATCGCGTTGCTTGTCTTTACCTTGGTTGTGTTTGTGTTGTTCGGAGAGGCATTTCGCATGTTCCTCCTGGGCGAGGCGATCGGCTTCGTGGCCTTTATGGCCGCCTGCGCGGTTCGCGTCGCCAAGGCGCTGCGAGATCCTCATGAGGTCGAAAGGTAAGTCGTGGAAATTTTTGAAAAGCTGCCTGATGAGATTAATCATCTGGTCAGCGAGTTCAGCTCCACCCCTGTCGTGGGCGATCTGAGCTGCGGCATCACGCAGTACTCGTTTTGGCTGATCGTCTCCACGATCGTGCTCCTGATCGTCCTAGCCGTGTTCAAGAAGAAGCAGACCCTGGTTCCCAAGGGCTTCTTCGTCAACGGTTTCGAGTACATCATCGAGTACGTCGAGAACGATATCGGCAAGGGTGTCGTGGGTGAGAACTGGAAGAAGCACTTCCCGTTCCTGTGCTCGCTTTTCCTGTTCATCCTGATCAATAACATGATCGGCCTGATCCCGGGAATGAAGCCCGGCACCGGCGCAATCGGCTCCACCGCCGCACTCGCCATTTTCGCCTTCGTGTACTTCATCTACTACGGATGCAAGGCTCACGGCGTGATCGGCTACATCAAGAGCCTCGCCCCGCAGGGCGTGAGCTTCCCGATGAACGTGCTCGTGTGGGTCGTCGAGCTTTTCTCGACCTTCCTGCGCCTCATCACGCTTGCCGTCCGTCTGTTCTGCAACATGTTCGCAGGACACGTGGTCATGGGCTCGTTCGCCATCATGGCGAGCATGTTCATGCAGCCGCTGCTTCAGCAGGTTTCCGCGGCCCACGCCGTCGGCGCCCTGCCTTCGCTGGCCTGGCTTGCCATCCTCATCCTGATCTATGCGATCGAGCTTGTGGTCGGCGCCATCCAGGCTTACGTCTTCACGGTCCTTACCGCCGTGTATGTCTCCGAGGCAGAGGAGGTCGCGGAGGAGGAGTAGTCTTCCGCTCGCGCCTTAAAGGTAAGGTAGTTCGTTAAACCGCCGGTGCCCGTACCCATGGAGCCCGGCAGTTATAAAAAGGTTATCCTGCGTGAAATAAGACACGCACGACAAAGGAGGAATCGTGGGAGTTATCGGTTACGGTCTCGGTGTTATCGGCGCTGGTCTTGCTATCGGCCTGTCTGCTCTGGGTGCTACGGGTGCTATGGCCCGTCAGCCTGAGGTCCAGGGCCGCGTGTTCACCGTCTTCATCATGGGCTCCGCCTTCGGCGAGGCTCTGGCTCTGATCGGCTTCGTTGTCGCGCTGATCGTTAAATAGCACGGAGCGTCAAGTATGAATCTTTCATCCCAGAAGAGCGCGATCGCACTCTCCGCGTCCGCGGCCGCGCTGCTCATGCCGGTTTCCGCGTTCGCCGAGGACGGCGCTGCCGGTGCGGACATCCTCATCCCTAAGATGGCGGAGTTCATCCCGGCGCTTATCGCCTTCCTGATTATCTGGATCGTGCTGGCCAAGGTCGCCCTGCCGGGCATCATGAAAACCATGGAGGAGCGCGGCAAGAAGATCGAGGAGAGCCTCGACGAGGCCGAGAAGACCAAGCAGGAGGCTATCGCCAAGCGCGCTGAGTCCGACTCGATCGTCACCGACGCCCGTCGTCAGGCTGCCGACATCGTTCTCGAGGCCCGTAAGGACGCCGAGTCCGAGCGCGCCCGTATCATCGAGGCTGCTCACAAGGAGGCCGAGGAGATCATCGCCAAGGCCCATACGACCGTCGAGGACGAGCGCAAGACCATCTACGCCGGTGCCGCGAGCTCCATCGCCGACCTGTCCGTTGCCGTTGCCACCAAGATCGTGGGCGAGGCACTCGAGGACGATGCCGAGCAGAAGAAGCTCATCGAGCGCTACATCCAGGAAGCAGGTAGCCTGAATGCCGACTAGCCGCTATCAGGACAAGGTGCTCGAGACCTACGCGCGTTCCCTTTTGGAAGCCGCCAAGGCCGAGAACCATGTGTTCGAGGACCTCGAGATGGTCGAGCGCTTGGCTTCTGCCAGCCCCGAGATCATCGCCGTGCTCGACACCATGTCCAAGCGCGACCAGCTCGACCTTCTTCCCAAGGTGGCAGCTGCCTTTAAGTATGTTGCCGAGGAAGACGAGGATGTAGTGGGCGTGACCGTCACCACGGCGATCCCGCTCGACGACGAGCTGCGTCAAACCATCACTAAGAAATGCGAGCAGGACTTCGGCCGCAAGGTATTCCTTATCGAGCAGGTCGACCCGTCTATCGTGGGCGGCCTGGTGCTCGAGGCCCGCGGCGAGCGTCGTGACATTTCCGTCAAGACGCAGCTGCGCATCGCGCAGGAGACCCTCGCAAACTCTGCTAATTCGTACGGAGGTGAAGCCTAATGTCCGAAACCCTCAATGCCCAGGATATCGCCAAGAAACTGCAGGAGCAGCTCACGAGCCTCTCCGCGACGGTCGATACGCATGAGGTTTCAACGGTCGACGAGGTAGGCGACGGCATCGCGCGCGTCTCCGGCCTCAAGAGCGCCATGGCAGGCGAGCTTCTGGAGTTCAAGAGCTCCGATACCGGTGAGACCGTCTTCGGCCTTGCCCAGAACCTTGACCGTGACGAGGTCGGCGCCGTTCTGTTTGGTGCCGTCGACTCCATCAAGGAAGGCGACGAGTGCCGCACCACTGGCCGCATTATGGATATCCCCGTGAGCCGCGCCATGCTCGGCCGCGTCGTCAATCCGCTCGGCCAGCCCATCGACGGCCTGGGCGACATCGTCGCCACGCACCGTCGTCCCATTGAGTTCAAGGCCCCCGGCGTCATCGACCGTACCCCGGTGTGCGAGCCGGTTCAGACCGGCCTGTTGGCCATCGACTCCATGGTGCCTATTGGTCGCGGTCAGCGAGAGCTCATCATCGGCGACCGTAAGACCGGTAAGACCGCCATTGCCATCGACGCTATCCTCAACCAGCGCGGCAAGGGCATGGTCTGCATCTATGTCGCCATCGGCCAGAAGGCCTCCACGGTTGCCAACATCCGCGAGACCCTCGCTCAGCACGGTGCGCTCGACTACACCATCATCGTTTCGGCCACCGCTGCCGATTCCGCCCCTATGCAGTACATCGCGCCTATGGCCGGTGCCGCTATCGGCGAGTTCTTCATGTACAACGGCGAGGACGGCAAGCCCGCCAGCGAGACCAACCCCGGCGGCCACGTGCTCGTCATCTACGATGACCTGTCCAAGCAGGCTGTGGCCTACCGTCAGATGTCGTTGACGCTGCATCGTCCGCCCGGACGCGAGGCCTATCCTGGTGACATCTTCTACCTGCACTCTCGTCTGCTCGAGCGTGCTGTCAAGATGTCCAAGAAGAACGGTTACGGCTCCATGACAGCTCTGCCGATCATCGAGACCCAGGACGGCGACGTCTCGGCCTACATTCCGACCAACGTCATTTCCATTACCGATGGTCAGATCTACCTGCAGTCCGAGCTCTTCTTCCAGGGCCAGCGCCCGGCAGTCGACGTGGGCATTTCCGTGTCCCGCGTCGGTGGCGATGCGCAGACCAAGGCCATGAAGCAGGTCGCCGGCAACCTCCGTCTGGACCTCGCTTCCTATCAGGAGCTCGCTGGCTTTACGCAGTTTGGCTCCGACCTTGACGAGGCTACTCAGAAGCAGCTGACCCATGGTGCCCGCATGACCGAGCTCCTGAAGCAGCCGCGCTACAAGCCGTTTGAGGTTGGCGAGCAGATCGTTACGCTGTTCGCTGGCAACGAGGGCTTCCTGGATGACCTGGAGATTGCCGACGTGCTGCCTTTCCGTGCCGAGCTCATCGAGTACATGGACAATGGCTTTGGCTCGCTGCTCGACAAGGTTCGCGCCAAGAAGATCGATGATGACACCAAGGCTGAGCTCTTGCGCGTCATCGGCGACTTCAAGCAGCAGTTCATGGCCAAGCACCATTCGGATGTTTCTGGATCAGAGGAGAACTAAGCCCCATGGCCAACCTTCGCGACATTAAGAAGCGAATCTCCTCGGTTACCACGACCAAGCAGATCACGCGCACGATGGAGATGGTCTCTACGGCCAAGATCCGTCGTGCTCTCGATCGCTCCAAGCAGGCCGAGCCCTATAAGGAGGCGCTGACCGACGTCATGTTGACGGTCGCCGGCGACGCCTCCTGTTCGGGCACCGATCCCATGCTGCAGAAGCATGAGAGCGTCAAGCATGGCCTGATTGTCGTTATTGCCTCGGACCGCGGCCTTGCCGGCGGTTTCAATACGACGGTGGAGCGCACGGCCGAAAAGCTCGCCGCTTCTTGGGCGAACGACGGCATCGAGTGCGAGATCATCGCGTGTGGGCGCAAACCGGCCACGTATTTCCGTGACCGCGAAAACGTCGTCATGCACTTTGAGGGCAACTCCTCTGAGCCCGATTTCAATCAGGCCCGCATGATCTCCTCTCATATCTGCGATGCGTATCGTGCCGGTGAGCTTGACCGTGTCGAGCTTGTCTACCACCACGCCAAGAACCGCGTGGATCAGGAGCTTCGCGTCGAGCATCTGTTGCCGCTCGACCCCGAGATGATCGCTATGGCCCACGGTCCGCGTAAGAACGAGACCGACGCCCCTAAGCGCATCTCGTCCACGTTCGAGTTCGTGCCCTCTCCCGAGCATGTTCTCGGCAAGCTTGTGCCGTCTTATATCCTGACGGTCATCTACCAGGCCCTGATCGATTCGGCGGCTGCCGAGCAGGGTGCACGCCGCAAGGCCATGCACTCCGCGACGGAAAACGCCACCGCGATCATCTCGACCCTTACCCGCACGTATAGTCGCGTGCGCCAGGCTTCGATCACGACCGAGATTAACGAGATCGTCGGCGGAGCCTCAGCATTGGAGGAACAGTAATGGCTAATAACACCGTAAAGCTTGCGGTCGAGGAAGCCACCAAGAAGACGACTGCCGGTGATGGTCGCATCGTGCGAATCATCGGCCCTGTCGTCGACGTCAAGTTTGACGGCGCGGTGCCCCCGATCTACAACGCGCTCACGGTCGAGGCCGAGACCCCGATCGGTCATCTGAGCACGATCCTCGAGGTCGAGAGCCAGCTTCCGGGCGGCGTCGTCCGCACGGTCGCCATGTCCTCGACCGACGGCCTGCAGCGCGGCCTCATCGCCACCGATACCGGTGAGCCCATGAAGATGCCCGTTGGCCCCAAGACGCTCGGCCGCATTTGGAACGTCATGGGCAAGCCCGTCGACGGCAAGCCCATGCCCGAGGTGGAGGAGTTCTACCCCATCCACCATGCAGCGCCCCGTTTCGACGAGCTCACCACCAAGACCGAGATCTTCGAGACCGGCATCAAGGCCGTCGACCTGCTCGAGCCCTACATCCGTGGCGGCAAGACAGGCCTGTTCGGCGGCGCCGGCGTTGGCAAGACCGTTCTGATTCAGGAGCTCATCAACAACCTCGCCCAGGAGCACGGCGGCACCTCGGTGTTCACCGGCGTCGGCGAGCGTACCCGCGAGGGCACCGACCTGTTCCTCGAGATGAGCGAGTCTGGCGTTATTGACAAGACCTGCTTGGTCTATGGTCAGATGAACGAGCCGCCCGGAGCGCGTCTGCGCATCGGTCTGGCCGGCCTTACCACCGCTGAGTATTTCCGTGATCGTGGCCAGGACGTTCTGCTGTTCATCGACAACATCTTCCGCTTCTCCCAGGCAGGTTCCGAGGTTTCCGCACTGCTGGGCCGTATGCCGTCCGCCGTTGGTTACCAGCCCACGCTGGCAACCGAGATGGGCGACCTCCAGGAGCGCATTACCTCGACCAAGACGGGCTCCATTACCTCCGTCCAGGCTGTCTACGTCCCCGCAGACGACCTGACCGACCCGGCGCCTGCCACGACGTTTACGCACCTCGACGCCACCACGGTTCTTTCGCGTAGCATTTCGTCGCTCGGCCTGTTCCCGGCTATCGACCCGCTCGCGTCTTCCTCCGACGCTCTCGATCCCTCGATCGTCGGCGAGGAGCACTACCGTGTCGCCGTCAAGGTCCAGGAGCTCCTGCAGGAGTACTCCGACCTTCAGGACATCATCGCCATTCTGGGTATGGACGAGCTGTCCGAGGAGCAGCGCCTTACGGTCAACCGTGCCCGTAAGATCCAGCAGTTCCTCTCGCAGTCCTTCCACGTCGCCGAGAAGTTCACCGGCAACCCCGGTGTCTACGTCCGCGTCGAGGATACCGTCCGCTCTTTCGCCGAGATTGTCGACGGCAAGGCCGATGACCTGCCCGAGCAGGCTTTCCGCTATGCTTCCACGATTGAGGACGTGCGCGAGCGCGCCCGCAAGATGGGGGAGAAGTAGGTTATGCGTATCCGCATCGTGTGCCCCGTGAGCTGCGCCTATGAGGGCGACGCTGCGTTTGTGTCGATTCCGTCCACGGATGGCGAGTTTGGCGTTCTGCCTGCTCACTCCAGCGAGATCTGCACGATCGACCGCGGTTACGTTCGCGTTTCCGATAAGGCCATGGGCACTGTCGACCACACGTTTGCCGTGGCCGGCGGCTATGCCCAGGTTGCGGACGATGTCGTGACCGTTCTCGCCGAGCGCGCTTGCGATTTGGCGACCGTCGATGCCGACAAGCTTAAAGCTGATATTCAAGGTTTTGAAGAGAAGCTGGGTAATTTGTCGGAGGATGATGCACGCCGCGCCTACCTCTATAATGAAATCGCATGGTGTAAGCTCAAGCTTGCCCAATAGTCAAACGATTTAGCGTTCGACCATTTGCGAACACATCATGCCCGGGATGGCCCAGCCATCCCGGGCATGCTTTTTGAAAGGGTAGACCTTGGATATTATCCGCGTTGAGGGTGGCCACGCCATCGGAGGCTCCGTGCCCGTTTCGGGCGCCAAGAACTCCGCACTCAAACTCATGGCGGCAACGCTTCTGGCGCCGGGCAAGACGACGCTGCAGAACGTGCCCGATATTTCCGATGTCCACGTGATGGGCAAGGTGCTCAAGGGCATGGGCGCTACGATCGATGTTCTCGACGAGCATACGCTCGAGATTGATACCTCTCAGGTCGATTCTTGGGAGGCCCCCTACGAGCTCGTTGCCAAGATGCGTGCTTCCACAGCCGTGATGGGACCCCTGCTGGGCCGTTTCCATCGTGCCAAGATAGCCATGCCCGGCGGCTGCAACCTGGGTGCTCGCAAGATCGATATGCACATTCTTGGTCTTGAGGCCCTGGGCGTTGAGTTCGATACCGCCCACGGTTACATCAACGCTAATGCGCCCCAAGGTCTGCGCGGTACCACCGTCACGCTCGAGTTCGCCAGCGTCGGTGCGACCGAGAACCTCATTATGGCATCCGTGCGCGCGCAGGGTACCACGGTTATCGACAATGCCGCCCGCGAGCCCGAGATCGTCGATCTCGCTAACATGCTCAACGAGATGGGCGCCAAGATTGTCGGCGCGGGTACGCCCGTCGTGACTATCGAAGGCGTGGAAGAGCTCCATCCCGTTACCCATCGCGTGGTGGGCGACCGCATCGAGGCCGGTACCTTTATCGTTGCCGGTGCGTTGATGGCCGACGATCGCGGTGTCGATGTCACGGGCTTTTGCCCCATTCACTTGGGCATGGTGCTCAAGAAGATGGAGCTCATGGGTATCGACTGCGAGCGCGTCGAGGATGGCGTCCATGTAAACCGTGCCGAGCGTATCAAGCCGGTCGACATCCAGACGCTTCCGTTCCCCGGTTTCCCGACGGACATGCAGGCGCAGATTATGGTGCTCTCCGCTCTCGCCGACGGCAGTTCCGTTATTACCGAGAACATCTTCGAGAATCGCTTTATGTTTGCCTCTGAGCTGGTGCGCATGGGTGCCGACATTCGTATCGAGAGCCATCATGCCATGATTCATGGCGTCAAGGGCTTCTCGGGTGCACAGGTTACCTCGCCCGATCTGCGTGGCGGAGCGGCCCTCGTCGTAGCGGGCTTGATCGCCGACGGGACGACCGAGGTTTCGGCCATCCATCACATCAAGCGCGGCTACGAGCAGTTTGTCGAAAAGCTGCAGGCGCTCGGCGCGCATGTCGAGCATGCTTCCGTCCCCGATCCCGTCATCTACTAATACAGGTTGCCTATGTTTAATAAAAAGCCCCTCGCGGATACCACCGCCCGAAGACCCTCAACTGGTGCACAGGCCAAGATCTACAGTCGCGATAACGTGGCTCGCTATTCCGAGCGCGCTCGCCAACGTCGTCGTAGCCACACGATTCGTCACGTCGCGCTCATTGTCGTGCTTGGCGTGCTGCTGAGTGCTACTACCGCTGCCGGCCTGTGGTTTGCCACCATTATGGGCAAGCTCGGCGATTCTAATGTCATTACCGACAATCTGCGTCGGGTTCTGGTTGACACCGATGAGGCAAAGGATCCGTTCTACGTGCTGCTTCTTGGCACCGACGGCCGTCCGGGCGAGGATACGTATCGCGCCGACTCGATTATCCTGGCACGCATCGACCCCACGCAAAAGCAGGCGACGCTCATTTCCGTTCCGCGCGACACCAAGGTCGAGTACAAGGGCGAGACCATGAAGATCAACGCCTGCCATACCGTGGGCGGCGCCGAGGCCATGGTCGAGGCGGTCAACGAGCTGTGCGGTGTTCAGATTTCCCACTATGCCGAGGTCAGCTTCGACGGTATGCAGGCGCTGATTGATTCGGTTGGCGGTATCGACATTAACGCAACCGATGATGTTGACGACCCCGAGCACCTGGATATTAAGATTACCGCTGGCCAGCAGCATATGGACGGTGCCACCGCCCTTACCTATGCCCGCTGCCGCTACACCTATGCCGACGGCGATTACACGCGCATGCGCCACCAGCGTCAGGTGCTTGGCGCCCTTGCCAACCAGATTCTCAATAACTTCGATGCCACGAAGATCTTTGGCCTGGTTAATTCGCTGTCCGATATGCTCGTAACCGATATGAGCGTTCAGGATATCGTGGCTACGGTCAACGTCATGCGCGGTATGGATGTCGACGGTATCTACTCGGCCAACCTGCCCTCGTATGCCGACGACAGCACCATGATCGACGGTGTGAGCTACGTCTTTGTCTACGAGGACGAGCTCAAGGAAATGATGGAGCGCGTCGATGCCGGCAAGGATCCCAAGGGTCCCAACACCATGGGTCTTTCCGACGGTTCCAGCTCTACGATCGGCGACCTGAACAACAACACGTCTGACGACTACGCAAACGGTACCGCAACCTCATCGGTCAGCTCTGACGATTCCGATGACTCAAGCGATTCGAGCGATTCGGACTACTACGAAGAGCCCACCGGCGACGGCAACGGCTACGAAGCCAACTACTAAGTTACGGCGTTTTACCAAACGCCGTAACGGCTTGACGCTGCGCGCCGCCCAAGGCGACAATTTGTCATTCAAAAGGCAGGGCATGACCAGAAGGTCAATGCCCTGCCTTTTTCATGCCAACTTGTTCGCCTTGGACGTCGCTCGCTGACGTTGGCTCAACCTGCGGTGCTGACTACTCCCCTTGCACCAAAAACCGCCCCGTTCTCGGTTTTGAGGACGGGGCGGTTTTGCTTACCTAGATTGTTCGAGTTCCCTATGCAAAGCGGGCGACGAGCTCCTGGAGCACGTCGGTCATCTTGACGAGCGAGCTGACCGGGACGAACTCGTTGACGCCGTGGTAGCAATAGCCGCCGGTGGAAAGGTTGGGGCAGGGCAGACCGCGGAACGACAGCTGGGCGCCGTCGGTGCCGCCACGAATCGGCAGCACTTGGGGCTCAACGCCGCAGGCAAGGTAGGCTTCCTTGGCAACATCAATAAGCTCGGGATAGTCACGAACGATCTCGGCCATATTTCGATACTGTTGCTTAATCTCGACTGTCACGCGCTCCTCACCCAGACGCTGGTTGAGTATCGAGGCGGCGGCATCAATAAGGTCGAGTTTCTGCTGGAACTTGGCGGCGTCATGGTCGCGGACGATATAGCGCGCTGTGGCGTGATCGACGGTCGCAGATACACCCTCAAGGTGATAAAAGCCCTCGTAGCCTTCCGTATACTCCGGGCGCTGCACGTAGGGGAGCAACGCGTTGAAGTCGCAGAACAGATTGCCTGCGTTGACCATACGGCCCTTAGCGTCGCCCGGGTGGATGGACTGGCCCTCAAAGCGGACGGTCGCCTCGGCGGCGTTAAAGCACTCCCACTCCAGCTCGCCGATGGGGCCGCCGTCGACCGTGTAGGCGTACTTGCAGCCAAAGGTATCGATATCCAACAGCTCGGCTCCGTGGCCGATCTCCTCGTCAGGGCAGAAGCAAATGCCGAGTGCGGGATGGGGCAGAGAAGGGTCCTGAGCGATACGCGCGACAAGCGACATGATCTCGGCGACGCCCGCCTTGTCGTCCGCGCCCAGCAGCGTGGTGCCATCGCTGCAGACCAGGTCCTCACCCGCGAGGTCATTCAGGGCGGGAAGCTTGGCGGTACCCATGGCAACGGGCTTACCGTCAACCGTGCCGCAGACCAGGTCGCCGCCTTCGTAGTGTACGATGTGCGGCTTCACGCCGGCGCCCGGTGCAACTTCGGTGGTGTCGAGATGGGCGATCAGGCCCAGGGCGGGCTTGTCCTCAGCGCCCGCACTTGCGGGGATATGCGCGCAGACATAGGCGTGCTCGGTCACGTGGGCATCTTCCGCACCAAGCTCGCGCAGCTCTTCAGCCAGCACGTTGGCAAGGTCAAACTGAACGGCGCTCGAGGGTACCTGGTCGCAGTTTGCATCCTCGGACTGCGTGTTGATCTGGACGTAGCGCAAAAAGCGTTCGAGGACATCGGGGCTCGTGGTGGTGTTTTCCATAAAGACCGCTCCAATCTTGGTCGTCGTGTGCAACAAGAACTCTAGCACGGTATGCCACGGCATACCACGACGCTTGGATGGGGTAGAATCAGCCATTGAATGCAGAAGGGACGGAAGATCATGGATACGACAAATAGCTCGCGCGAACTACATCTGACGGTGGCGAACGAAGACTACTTGGAGTGCATGGTTCGCATTGAAAGCGAAGAGGGGGAAACCAACGGCGTGCGATCGGTCGACATCGCGCAGCGCCTTGGCGTCTCCAAGGCATCGGTCAATAAAGCGGTTTCGGCGCTCAAGGCATCCGAGCTTGTCGAGCAATCGCACTACGGCAAGGTGATCCTGACCGATCGCGGCCGCGAGGTTGGCACGGCTATCTGGTACCGTCATCGCCTCATCCGCACGTTTTTGGTTCAGGAGCTCGGTGTCGAATTTGAGCGAGCCGATTCCGAGGCCTGCATGATGGAGCATGCGCTATCCGAGGACACGATGAGCCGCTGGCTCGCCTATCTCGAAAAGCAGGGAATCAGCGTCGAGGAATAGCGGGATATATATGGATACGAGTTATTACAACCGCTTTGGTGCCGAGGAACTTACGCGCCGCTTGTCGAGCGAGACCTTGTTGGCGCAGGGCCCCATGGGCAGTGTTCTGTTGAGTGAGTACGATGCCGCCGACATTCCACCGGCGTTTTGGAATCTGGCAGAGCCGCAGACCGTTTCTCGTATCCATCGCTTGTATGTCGCCGCCGGCGCGCAGGTGCTCATTACCAATACCTTTCAGGCATCGAGCTATGCCCTCAAGCACGACCAGATTGCGCCGTCCGTGGCGGAGGTCAATCGCGGGGCCGTCGACGATGCCCGCCAGGCGCACCCTCAGCTACTGCTGGGCTCAATGGGCCCGATCGGTATTGAGTGGTTTGCCGAGGACTCTGTCGAGTATCGTGAAATCCGCGGCATTGCGCGCGAACAGGCGCACGCCTTGTTCAATGCTGGTGTTGACGGTCTGCTGATCGAGACGGTGACGTCTATCCGTAATCTGCAGCCCATGCTTGCCGGCGCCCGAGATGCCGCCGACGGCATGCCTGTTCTGGTGAGTTTTGTCGTTGACGATAAAGGCGACCTGCTGGGCGATGGCCTCAACATCGAGGCAGCCGTTTTGTACGCCGAAAAACACGGCGCAAATTCGGTTGGTGTTAATTGCTGTTCGCTTGCGGCCGCGAACGCGGCGGTGCCCAGGATGGTTGCATCGGCGACTACTCCCGTCACGGTGCGTCCCAACGTAGGCGATCCGGTCCAGACTCAGGATGGCCCCGTATGGCACGAGAACCCCGAAGCTTTCGCGCGCGCATGCATCGAATGGAGACATGCCGGTGCCGCAATGGTGGGCAGTTGCTGTGGAACCACGGCAATCACTACGGCCGCGATGGCCGAGGCGCTCGATATATAAAGGGCAAACCGCTCCATACGGGGCGGTTTTTTTATTGCTTGCATGTCCTCGGCAGCATTTGCCCAAATGGTGAATGCTGGTGCCGGCAGGTTGCCGAGTGCATGTTGCGGGTATACCCCATGCGTACCATGATCCAAACACTGTGAGGTGTCTGCGCGTGTGCGCGATAATTCATTTTGGAACTGACGGTTGGCGCGCTCGCGTCGATGAGGACTTCACTGCCGATAACGTTGCCCGTATCGCCGATGCCGTCGGCGAGTTGTGGCAAAAGATCAATCCGGGCAAAACGGTATATATAGGGTTCGACACCCGGCCCCTGGCGCGCGAGTTCGCTGAGCTTGCGGCGGGCGTGCTAGCAGCGCACGGGCTAGACGCCGTGCTCGCTTCGCGACCTGTCCCGACCCCTGCCCTTACGTGGGCGGCGGCTTATGACGGTGAAGCGTGCGGCGCGCTCATGGTGACGGGGTCCCATCATCCGCAGGGCTATCTGTGCCTCAAGATTCGCATGGGTGACGGCTCGACCGCCAACCAGGATGTCATCGAAGAGCTCGAAGAGACTATGGCTCCCGAGCCAATGGGGATCGAGGGGCAATATCGCACCGCGGATATCATTCCTGACTATATGCAGGCGGTGGCATCGTTTGTCGATGCCGAAGCCATCCGCGCCGCGCACCTGCGCGTGGTTGTCGATCCCATGGGCGGCGCAGCCCAGGGCTATCTAGCCGACTTGCTGCGCGAGCTTGGCGTTGAGGTGCACGAGATTCACGCCGGGCAGGCGTCTGACCAAGAAGATATCTGCCCCGACCCCGTTGAGCCGTGGGTGGACGCTTGCGAGCGCACGGTTATCGAGGACGGAGCTTGCGCTGGCCTGGTGACCGACGGCGACGCCGACCGCATCGGCGCGGTTGACGAGCGCGGCAGATATATACATCCGCATCAGATCATGGCGCTCGTTTTGGGCGACTTGGTTCAATTTCGTAATTTGGAGGGGCGCGTCGTCGTCAATCTTTCGTGCTCGACGCTCGTGCGTCGCATTGCCGAGGCGCTTGGCTGCCGCGTGACCGTCAAACCAGTCGGTTTCAAATATATAGCGGCGGAGATGAAGAAGGGCGGCGTCCTCATAGGCGGCGAAGAAGCCGGTGGTATCGGCATCGCCGCACATATGCCCGAGCGCGATGGAATCCTCGCCTGTCTGATTCTGTGTGAGCTTATGGCAAAGACGGACGCGCCTTTGGGCGTTCTGGTCGACCAACTCGAGGACAGTTTTGGTAAGACGAGTTACGGTCGACGCGATTTACGCCTTGAGGCCGAAGATGCCGAAACGTTACGAACCCTGCTGCCGGGCGTAAACCCCAAGTCGATTTGTGGCAAGGTACCGCAAAACGTTAGTCATATGGATGGATTGCGTTTGGCATTCGAGGATGACACATGGCTGCTGGTCCGTCCTAGCGGGACCGAACCAGTGGTGCGCGTCTACGCCGAGGGGTTCTCGGTGGAAGAACGTGATGAGTTGCTCGATGCTGGCTGTGCTTTAGCTAGGGGGACGTATCCGCTTTAACCATGAGACTGCCTTATATAAAGAGATGCTCGGCGAGCGGTAGGTAACGGCTGGCAAACGTTAGTCGGATCCCAAGATGTGTAGGAAATGTGTACGCCCAGATTCCCGCCCACGGGGCCCCTCCGGTCTGGCAATATATCTCCTTGCCGCGCGGC
>CAUFMG010000012.1 GCA_959026725.1 uncultured Collinsella sp. | reverse complement strand
AAGATATGGCACCGTGGGGACACATGTATGTCAATCCTGGTCTAACAGAGCCTTATTTAATCCCCGTCCCAGAGAAATCAATTAGCGGGCAGAAGGGCAAAAGTAGCCAAAAAAGCCCCGTCCCAAATTAGCTACCACTTGCACCGATTATTCGCCCGGGTTGATGTTCGCGTAGAACTCCGCCCCATCATCGAGCCGCAGGATGCCCACGCGACCGAACTCGGAGCCGGTGGCGGCGGCGCAGTCGATATCGATACGATCGGGCACACCGGCAGTGTCCTCGCCGCCCAAGCGCACGATCTGCCCGCGTCCCGATTCCTCATCGAGCCCCGCCAGACCACCGACCTCGCAATAGCGCCCAAGCGATACCGTGGGCGTGTGGCCGCTCACCACGACCGGGCCCTTGCCCTCGGCAGAAAGCAGCCCGGTCGGCACATCCCAATAGCCGTGACGAATCCATAGCAGGTCATCGGACGACTGCACCGCGAGCATCTGCTGCAGCAGCTCGCGATCGGCACCCACCGCTCCGACGCCGTCGCCGCAATCGACACCATGCTCAAGCAAAAACGCACGCGCCGCCTCGGTCTGAATGCCGGCGTGCACCAGCAGGTACGGCCGCTCGGCAGTCTCGACCACCGCGTAGAGCGGCAGCGCGGCCATCCATCGCACGAGCTCCTCGTATGCCTCAAATTCCATGTCGTTGAGCTGCTCGCGCGTCGTCCAGCCACCGTTGATATCCCAGGTCTCGGCATCGAGCGGATCCTGGCCAATGATGGCATCGAGCATGATCTGCTCGTGATTGCCCTTGAGCACGCGGGCGTTGGGCAGCGAGCGCACGAGCTTAATAACGCCGACCGGATCGGGCCCGCGATCGATCATGTCGCCCAGCACGTACAGCGTGTCGTCGGACGTCAACGATATCTTAGACAGGGCCTCGTCAAGCGCACGCACGTGCCCGTGAGCATCAGATGTCACATAGATCGCCATGGTACGCCTCTCCTTGCATTGCGGCCGAAGCCCGGTGCCGCAACTAAAACTTCAAGTTGAACTTAAACGTTACCCATTGTACTCCGTTGCAATAAAGCTGGAAAGGGTTTCCGAGCAGAGGCAAAGACGGCAGCCGTCTATGACGATATCGCGCACGCCCGCAATCCAACCCCATAAACCCACCATCTTTGGGTACAAATAACCGCAGGCAACTGACCGTGCCACGCCAACCACCCAGGAGCGGACACCATCTATGAACCAGATCCTTCTCTTTATCGGCCTCGTCATCATTTTGTGCCTGACCATCAAACCCGTCGGCAAAAAACTCCCCTTCCCCACCCTGCTCATCTTTATCGCGCTCGGCATGCTGTTGGGCGTCAACGGCCCGGCGCATATCGACTTTAGCGACTACGCGCTCACCGAAACCGTCTGCAGCACGGCGCTGCTGTTCATCATGTTCTACGGCGGCTTTAACACCAACATCGACCGCGCCAAGCCCGTCGCCGTGCCCGCGGTGCTGCTGAGCACGCTCGGCGTCGTCATCACCGCAGGCATCACCGGCGTGTTCGCCCACTTCGTGCTGGGCTTCGACTGGATCGGCGGCCTGCTGCTGGGATCAGTCGTGGCATCCACCGACGCGGCCAGCGTCTTTAGCGTTCTGCGCGAGCACAGCCTGTCGCTGAAGGGCGGCACCGACTCGCTGCTCGAGGTCGAATCGGGCTCCAACGACCCCGTCGCCTACATGCTCACCGCCGTGCTCGCCACACTCGCGGCCGGCGGCGACATCAACATTCCCGCACTGCTGGCCAAGCAGATTATCCTGGGCGCGGGCCTGGGCCTTGCCATCGGCTGGGCGGCGGGCCGTCTGATTGAACGCGCACACGCAACGGCCGAGGGCGCGCAGACCATCTTCTTGTTCGCCGTGGCGATCGTCGCCTACGCGCTACCAAGCTATCTGGGCGGCAACGGCTTTTTGGCCGTATACCTGGCCGGCATTGTGCTGGGTGCGAGCGACATCACCGGCAAGGTCGAGATGGCGCACTTCTTTGACACCCTCACCGAGATGGCCGAGATGACGATCTTCTTCTTGCTCGGCCTGCTCGTCACGCCCGCACGCCTGCCGCAAATGCTGCTGCCGGGCCTGGCGCTCATGGCGTTTATGCTCTACGTGAGCCGTCCCATCGCCGTCGGCGTGCTCCTGGCGCCCTTTAAGACGAACCCCCGCCAGGTCGCGCTCGTAAGCTGGGCGGGCCTGCGCGGAGCAGCTTCGGTCGTGTTTAGCCTCTTTGCCGTGGTGGCCGGCGTTCCCGGCGGACACGACCTATTTGACCTGGTGTTTGTGATTGCCGTGTCGAGCATTGTGGTGCAGGGCTCGCTGCTGCCGGCGGTGGCGAAGAAGCTCGACATGATCGATGCGGAAGGCGACGTGCGCCGTACGTTTAACGATTACCGCGACGAGGACGGCATGTCGTTCGTCAAGCTCAAGGTGGGCGCTGGCCATCCGTTTGCCGGGCGCTCGCTCGCCGATATTGGCAGCGCGACGGACATGCTCGTGGTCCTGGTGCTGCGCGACGGTGCGCATCCGGTACTGCCCAATGGCGACACCGTGATCCAGGAAGGCGATCTGCTGGTGATGGCAGCCCCAACGTTCGAAGAGCGTGCCGAGGTTACGCTGCGCGAGGTCACCGTGACGCCCCACGGTCGCCTGGCCGGTCAGCGCCTACGCGACGTGCCGCAGGGCAAGCACCCGTTTATTGTGGTGATGCTCAAGCGCGAAGGCCAGACGATCATCCCCGATGGCAACACCCTAATATATGCCGGCGACGAAGCCGTCATCGCCACACTGGCGTCGTAGCCATCCCCACCCATAAGTTGCGGAGAAATAGGGACTGAATAGGCCTTTTAGCAGCCTAAACGGTCCCTATTTCGCCGCAACTTATTGAGGGGATGGGGTTGAAGCTCAATCGCGGCTACCAGTCCTCGTCCGTGTCATAGCCGTCGCCCTCATCGTCGACGGCAAAGTCGCGGAGGTCGAGGCCTTCGCGTTCGGCTCGGGCTAGGAGCTCTTGGGGCGACTCGTCCTCGATATCCATCACGTCGAGCATGGCAGCGGGAAAGCCCACGCCAGCCGCGCTCCCCGCGTAGTCGAGCAAGCCCTCGCGCAGCTGGTCTACATCGACTTCGATTTTCATGGTGAAACCTCCCGCCAAACCAAGCCCTTACTCGTCAGCGCCAAGCACTTCCACGGCAGCAACAAAAGCTGCCACCTGCTTATCGTCCATCCGCGTGGCCAGGCGCCCCACGGGCTCGTCGTAGGCATACTGAACCTTATCGATAAAGCAATCCCAGGCACGCTCGTCCACACGCACGGCGGCCTCGCAATATTGGCTGAGCTTTTTGAGTCCATACCAAAACGCATTCACATGGCGCGCGGGCTCCTCATCCAGCACACCATCGTAGCGACGCCCATTAAACTCACGCATGCGCGCCACGGCAACCTCGAGCGAGTCGCCGCCCTCGGCCGAAGCCTCATCAACAAGCTCGGGAATCGGAACCTCGCGCCGAACATCATGCCTGGTAGCGCCGTCGTACTCGCCCACCAACACATCTTCGTCAAGCCGAGAATCATAGTCGAAATAACTACTGCCCTGGCAAATCCCATGCGGCGAGCCAGAGCCAAACGCAGAGAACAACCCGCCGTCGGCAACAACACGACGGTAGGTCTCAAACGACTTCTTAACCTGAGCAAGCAACTCGGAAAGCTCCCCGGCATCACACGCCGTCTCGCACGTAACGCACGCAGGCTCGGGCAACGATACCGGCCGCACCGTGCTCCCCGCGACGCGGGCGGCACGCTCGGCCCGATACGCCTGCGCCGCCAAGCGCGCTCGCTGCGCAGCGCCGCGCACGTTAGTAAGCTCACGCTCCAGCGCCACATCACCAGCAACATCGCCAGCCAAATCACCCGTAAAACCATCAGCGTGCTGCGGCCCAGTCGCGCTCAGCTCGGACTCAAACGTCGCTGCGATCATGCCCGCAAGGTCCGTTGCGTCGGCGGCACAACGAAGTTGCTCCAGCTGCGTGCACAGCAAGTCGGCATCCAGGGGCACGGCATCCGCAACGCGCACGTCACTCAGGCGCGCCACGCCCTGCAACACCAAAGCCCCCGCGGCATCGTACGCCACGCGAACCCTGGCCGCAGTATTGGCCCGCAGCTTTACCTCGATAAACGCAAGTGTCTGCTCCAGTCGCGTCAGCAACTCGGCCTTGTCCTCCATGCGCAAAAAGGCAGCATATCGGCGCTCAATCCGCAGCGGTCCAACAATGCCCGCCTGCTTGCGGGCGCGTGCAAGCGCGGCGCCCTCAACACGGCGAACATACCCGTCAACAGCCCCCACGGCGGACTCGCGCGCAGCGTGCTCGGCAGCCTCGACGCCCCTAAGCACGCCCAGCAGCTCGCGAGAGCGCGCCTTGCGCACCAGCTCTCCGCGATCGTACTGCTCAAGCGCCGCCTGACGCCTGGCCATCGACTCAAAGCCAAACAGCTCGTCGAGCAACTCGCCAACGCAACGCTCGTCCGCCATGGCAAGGCCTCCTTACCCGAACACGTCAACACGCTCGCGGGCCCACGCGTACGCAAGCCCGCTCGCCCGCACCCCTACAGATCTAGCGCCTTCTTCGCGGCGTCGACCGGGTCGCCATCCATGTAGAACACCGGGCTCAACCCCGAGATAATCTCGGAAGAAACACTCTGCAGGCCCGCGATGGCGCTCAGCGGCAAAATCACGCGCTTGGCGCCGGCATTTTTGGCCACGCGCATAATGTCCTCGAGCCCGCGGATTTCATCCATGGAGCCCGACATGCGCAAGATTCCAGGAATCGCCAGCGCGGGCATCACCGGGCGGTTACAGGCCGCGGAGCACAGGCCCACAAACTCGGCGAGCGAAACTTCTTCGGACAGGCCCTTGCTCTGCAAGTCGTTATAAAACAGCAGGTAGTCCTTGGAGCCAATGTGCATGCCCGGCGCTACGCGGTTCGCCAGGTTCACAAAGTTGTCGAACGCGGCCTCCAGCGTATCGCGCACCGGCTTGTTAAAGGCCACGCCCTCGTGCTTAAACTTGCACTCGCCGGCAACGGCCTTGTTCTCCAGCTTGTACACGGCAACCTCGCCGCCCTGCGACCTGCCCACGCCAAACACGTGACCGGACAGCAGCGGCCCGTCGGGAATCAGCGTGTCCTCGGACTGCTCGGGCACGCGCACCACGTGCACGTCCTGCGGGTTGTCGGCATCCATGTAGCCCAGGTTGACGTCGATAAACTCGACGCCCGCCATAATCTTGAGCTGCTCCTTTACGCGGCGACGGCCCTCGATAGCGTAGTCCAGCAGCCAGCGCACGTCGTCCTTGTCCATGGCCTCGTCGGGGAACAGCAGCTTGGCCAGACCGCTAAAGGTCTTGCGCACGGCGATCTCGTCGCGCTTGTTAAAGTCGCTGTTAAAGCGGAAGTAACGGTCGATATGATGTGTAAAGTCCTTGCGGCGCATCTCCTTGCAAAACTCCGACAGGCAGTCGGTGATCAGGCCATAATGCCCGGTCAACAGGCTCGAGCGCATCTTGGGAATCTCCCAGCCCGGCAGGTAATAGTGGATACGGTCGAAGAAGGCCGAATCGTTGTTAAACTCCGGCGGGAACGGATCAAACAGGTGCGTGGTCTTAAGGACATTTTGCACGGTGTCGTTGATGTTGCCCTCAAAGACCATGGAGGCATCGGCGTTAATCTGGTCGCGGCCGCGCGCGTAGCTGCCACTCGCCATGTAGTCCTTCATGATCTGCACGGCGTTGGTGTCCTTAAAGCGCATGCCGGCGACCTCGTCGAACGTCACGCAGTCCCAGTGGCCCACCAGGCCCACACGGTCGGCGCGCATGGAGTTCATGCGGCCGAACAGGTTGGCCGTGGTGGTCTGGCCGCCAGAGAGCAAAATGGCGTATGGCGAGACCTCTTTGTAGATATGGCTCTTGCCGGTGCCGCGGGGACCCAACTCGCACAGGTTGTAGTTGCGCTCGATCAGCGGCACCATGCGCTCGATAAAGTGTAGGCGCTCTTTCTCGGAAAGCTCACTGGGCTCATAGCCAGCGGAGCGCAGCAGCATGTTGAGCCATTCGTCGCGCGAGAAATACTGGCGCTCTTCGACCATGGCATCCAGGTCCAGGTTGGGCATCTGGATGGGCGTGAGCGACGCCACGCTAAACGGAGAGTCCTCGGGTCCGCGCTTTTTGCGCTTGGCCTTGGAGCGACGCGGCGCATCGTCGCCAAAGACCTCCATGCCAAACTCGTCTTCCTCATCCAAGGGGTGACGATACTCGATGCTCATAATGCACCAAATGCCGCCCTGCAGAATCTTGGAATAGTCGCGCACGTACTCGGCCGGCATCACAAACGGCTCAATAGTCAGATTGGCAAACGATGCCACGTAGATATCCTTGTACTCGTCGAGCTTGGCCGTCACCTTATCGATGATGGTAAAGCGGCCCAGTTCGCGAATCTTGGACTTAATACGCTCGGACTCGTCGGGGCGCACGTAGTTATCGGTGAGGATCCTGCGGATGCGGTCCAGGCCCTCTGCCACGGCATCCTCGTCGTCGGTTGAGCAGTACATGCCCAGCAGGTACTCCAGCACAAAGGTGGGCACGTTGGCGCCACGCTTCATAAGGGCCGTCAGGTCCTTGCGCACGATCTTGCCGGCAAAGTGCTCGAGCAGCTTGCCGTCCAACCCATCCATGTCGTAGCCGTCGTCCTCGGGAGCCTCGTCCACGGCCGGGTCATAGCCATCGGTCGAAGATTCGTCCTCGGCGTTTACCGCAGCCTCGGCGTTCACCGCAGCCTCAACGGGCGCGGCAGCAACCGGCTCCGGGGCAGGCGCAGCGGTCTCGACCTCCGGGGTCTTCACGGGCGCGGCCTCAGGCACCGCAGCCTCCGCGGGCACATCCACATCAATCGAGGGAACTTCCCACAGACCGTCGTCATGGCTATCAAACATAGGGCACACTCCTAAAAACCAAAGTCAGCAACAGGTGCAAACGAAACAGCGATGGTGTACGTCTCGCGCCAAACGATCTTGCCCGTCTCGCGCTCGCGGCAGACCAGATAGTACGGACCCTTGGCCGAGAATCCATCCGCTGCATGCAACGCAAACTTGGCATGCACCACGCGCTCCTGCGAGTTAACAGAAATCTTGTTGGCATGCGCCTTGACTGTATCGCTCACCTCGTTGCCGCTTGCGTCGGTAAACACCAGCTCATACTCGCACGGCAAGACCTTGCCTTGGGCGGGTTCTTCCTGGATCAAGTTGACCGAGAAGAGCGAGTTGGTCACTCGGCGTCCCTCGCTTAGCACGCGCAGCGTCGCCACGCGCGTATCGACAAAGTCCTTGGAACCCGAGCGCGCACGCCAAAATCCGATAACGGGCACGCAGAGCTCCTGCAGGCTCATGCCGCCGTGGACGTAGTTGTTAGTGCCGCCGGGACGCTTGAAGTGCACGTTCTCGCGCGGGGCAAACCCCTCAAAACCGGCGCCAAAACGTTCCATGTTAACATTAACAAACACCTCACATGCCTCTTCCGAAAGCTTGGCCACGGCCTCGTTGGGCACCACCAGATGACGCTTGCCGTGCATGACAGGAGCGTCAAGGAAGGGAAGATCTGGCTTGCCGAGCATCTGGCACTCGTTGAGCTCACGACGCGTGTAGATGAAGCCGTGATCCGCCGTCATAACAACACGCGCGCCCGGGGCGTCGGTGCACACGCGGCGCGCCAACGCAGCAAGTTCCTCCACGGTGTCCGCACAGGCACCGAAGACGTCATCCTGCGTAGCGGCCTTCTCGCCCGTGGCATCGATCTTGTTGTGGTAGAGGTAAACAAGTCTTGAGTCCTTGAGCAGCGCCTTACGCTCGGTTCCCGCCATGTTGAGGTATGCGCTCGAGCGCAAAGCGCGGGCCGTAGGCTCAACATGGGTAAGCACGGCCTCGCGTTGCGGAGTCGTTGCGGTGGGCTTGCCGTCAGCCAGCACAAACGAACCATCCGCTGCAAGCCCAAGCGCCTGATGCGGCAGCAGCGCGGGCATGCCCACCTCTGTAATGGAGGGAAAGACCGCCTGCATGCTAGAAACCTTGACGTTGCCGCCGCGCTCGCGCTCGAGCAGCGCCGCGACGTCGCAGGCCACCTCATAGCGCAGCGCGTCGCTCACGATAACGACCGTCGTTTTAGCAGAGCCCACAAAGGTGGGCAGCACATGCCAGTAGAACTCATCCTGCCGTTCGGGACCCTCGATGTAGCCGCAATCGGCCCACTCCCCTTGCGCAGCGGATGTCCAGCAGGCATTGGCATCCGCCAAGAACCAGTTGCTGTAGAGATTCTCCGCCCAGTCCGCCACAGCGCGGGTGGGCTCCTCGAGCACATCGCACTCGACGGAGCGCGCCCGCAGATACGCGGTGCACATATGACGATAGGCGGCATCCATGGCATACCAATCGGACGTGTAGGCATCCCACACCTGCTGGGGCTGCGCCAGATGGAACCCGCCCGCGTGCGCCTGCCTAAACGCACACATATCGGCCACAGCGGCAAGCAGGTCAAAGTAGCTCTCGACACGACGGTACCAGCTTAGGTCGCAACGGCGCGCAGCAAAGGCACGCGCATCCTCAACACGGTCTGCACCTTGCACAAACGAGCAGAACAGCTGCGAGAGCACAGCCTCATTGACGCACGGAAACACATCAAGCGAGGTCAGTACATCGATCGGCAAGGTCTCGAACCGTGCAAAGAGTCCGCGGGCGTCCTCAACCAAACGGCAAATCTCAAATAGGTCCTCGCTCGATGCCTGGGTATCGGCGGTCTGGTCCCACGTACGCACCGCCTCAAGGCAATAGGGCCCGTAGGCGGGAGCCACATGGCTCTCAAGCCCCTTGAGCGCTCCCTCGGGAAGCGCGGTGGATGCCGCCGTAAGGAGCACATGGGATGCAAGCATAAGCAATGAGTCACGCTCGTAAAGCGGCCCATCAAACCCATAGCAGCGCAGCATAAAGGCAGAGAGAACATCACGCACGCTGTACTTATCCACCAGCGCGGCCAGCGCCACGGGGCCCTCGTGCAGCAGCATGGTCATGCAGCCGCGCAGCACAAACGCGGGCCGCGCGTCGCCCGGCTCCTTGCCGCCAAAGATAACCGTAAGGATTCCAAGCTCGATATCGGATGCGCCCGAGGCATGCGGAACACACGCGGCAAACTTAGCGCAGCGGGTCTTGGCATCAAAAAACGTCTTGTGCTCGCGCAGGCTCTCGCGCACGGCGTCGATATTCTCGATGCCCAGCTGATCGGCCAAAAGCGAAAGATAGTCAGCCTGGAACTGATCGGCATACAGCTCAACATCGGCAAGCCAATCACCCTCAAGCCTGCCGCGCGGGCAACGGCGATACAGCAAGATATCGCTCGCAAGGTCATCGCGGTTGATGAGCTTCTTGACGGCAAACATACGGCCCTCGCAGGCCTCAACAAAGCGCACCGGGCGCTCAAAGTCACCGTGAGCAGGCATTACGCCGGCATCGGCCCCCACGCCGTCGAAACCCTCGGCAGCCAATCGCTCAAACTCAGGAGCAAACTCGCCGTCCGCATCGTGCCAAACCACAACACGGCGCGGCGCGCATGAGGACAACGGCTGCAAAAATCGCAGCTTGAGCTGTTCTTCTACATCGATCTTGGGCATGAATATCCTTACCGTATCTGCAGTTACTTAATCTTCGCCAGCACATCCTGAAACTTGGCGTAGTTGACCTTGACGCCGTCATCCAGGTCGATCTTAATCATCTGGTCTGCCAAGTGGTGCAGATTCTCCTCGTAGGCAATGGTCTCTTTGAGCTGGTCGTTGAGCTTTTTGATGCGCTTATCCAAGCGCACGCGCTCGCCGCGCTCGGCACTGACAAGGGCATCGTTGGCATACCCGATCTGGGCACGGTAGCGCTCCTGCTGCTCATGCACATAGTCGGTGCGGATGCGAGCCAACAGGTCAGGCTGGTAGCGATGCATGTAAACAAGGCACTTGAAGCCGTTCTTCTTGCCGCTGTCGAACAGCCAGTAGATGGGGCGCTTCTTATAGGTCTGGCAGTGGTCCTTATAGAAGTCCTTCAAAAAGTAGGTGCGGATAACCTCGCGCGAGGTGCCCTTGCCGCCGAGCGCCTCGGCAATAAAGGCCAGGTTCTGTTCGAGTGTCTCCTCGCCGTACACGGTGCGCACAAAGTCGATAAAGTAACGCACGATGTCGTCGTCAAAGTACTCGTCGTCGGTGATGGGCAGCACGTTGTCGGCATCGGGCATAAAGGTCACATGGGTGGGATCGGGCATCTTGGCCAGATAGTCGTCGACCGTGGTGCCCTGATCGGCCAGGACCAGGCCATCCACATCCAGCGAATAGCGGCCAAACATGCAGCCCACGGCATAGCTTAGGAGCGAGGTGATCTCATCGCGCTTAGTGCGCACGTATTTGTTGCCCTTATAGCTCTCGGGGATCTCATCGACGGTATCAAAGATGCGCGCCACCGAAACGTACTTATCCTCGACCTCGATGGGCACCTCGCCCTCCATGTTGTAGATCTTGGCAAAGATTCGATTGAGCTCTTCCTCGTTAGCGCGAAGCTGCTCAAAGCGAGCATTGACCTCGGCCTTGCGAGCCTCGTATTTATCTTTGAGTAGCGTGGACATGGTGCACAGTCCTTCCGTTGGTTAGTTGAAACATTTTCAAGCAATAAGGCAATCGCACTCCACTTACTCCCAATCGGATGTGCAATACAACCCGTGATTGGCGTCTAAAGCCCACTTTGACCAATACTCATATCTTGAAATTAAAAATTGTTTTCGATCGTCATCGCAACCGGATTCACGAACAGCATTTGGAAATCCGGACCACTTTGAGCAGACTTCCGCAACGACAGGTCCCAATCGAAACGTTGGAGGGACCGAAACCGCATATTGGCAGCCCTTACCATCGATTCTGATACAGCCATAAGACATCGAACCACGATTAGGGGAAAGTCGATCGAAAGATATAATGTCGAAATTATTCTCTTGCGCGGCCCTACGCTTATCCTGAAGCCATGGATCGTTTTCAAACTCTTTGCGTCTTCCATATATCAATTTAAAAACAGGCTTGACACATTCTGGTCTGGCAAGCCTATCAGGAATCGAATAACGCTCAAAGAATGCTTTAAGGACATCATGCTTCTTTAAAAGCGCTTTCCATTCCTTTATTTGTTCCAAAGCTTGAGTGAACTTAGAATTCTGCACATTATCTGAAACACGGAACTCGGTCTTGTCAGGCCTCTCAATTTCAATCAATACAGGAATTAGCTCTAAGCTAGTCATAGTTATCCACATAAAATCAGGTCGACGAACTATATCTCTGCCTATTTCCGGCTGGCTAATCACAGCCCAAAATAAAGGACCGTGAGACGGGTTGCCCTCTAAGGCACCTGGCAGCATGCATGGATTATGCTCGAAAAAAGACTGGTAATTACGTTCTAATAAATACTGGTTCTCAAGCATTTTTGAATATTCCATGCAGCAGTAATCAAAGTACTGATCCTCAGACACTGCAGAAGGTCCATTAGAAACAAGTGAATACTTTTTCATTAGCATTTCTACCCCTACAACAATGGATGGCGCTTGAAATCCCAAGAAGTCTCAAACGAGTCCCAATCAGTTTTTGAAATGGAGACATTGTTGTCGACCAGACTATTAATTGCCGGTTGATGCTCGGCGGAAATAAGCACGGGAAGAGCTTTGATGTCTCTCGCTTGCATGTTAAGAGTGGGGTTAAGCATGCTGAGGACATCGGCAGCGATGGAACAATTGAGGAAGCCTAGAGCCCAGTTCTTGTTTTGGTCCAGATTACAGATACATGGGCCGGCCATGTCAAATCCGCCCGTCGGCGGCAATAGCCTGAAACTCGGCTTGCCTGATGTCAGCATTGTGTAACAAACGCCTTCACTGAACCAATAATTTGACGACAGTAAATTGGAGGTCGGATTACTCTGGTAAAACTCAATTGCGTCCTTTTTGATCGAAACCAACCAATGAAGATTGCCAAACCATCGACGAAAGTCGCCGCCCTTTGAGTAAGTAGCCCATGAGCCTTTTCGCCCAACCGAACGCGCGCCGACCTCCCAAAACAAGCGCAAATATAAATTGTTGTCGCCTGTTTTATTTTGAGACCCTGTATAGTCCGAGTAATCGCCAATGGAGTGGCCCAAAGAGAAAGCAGAGAGTAACCCGTCACTGGCCCAGTAGGCCATGGGGGTGCCGGGGATTTGCTTGAAGGTGTCGGCGTCGCGGCGGTAGAACCAGCCGCAGTCGGGGTTTTGGATTGCCTCGAGGGCCTTGGGGGCCTGGACAGCAGCACCAACGAAGTCCGAAAGGCGCACATAGCCGCCCTTGTAGCCCTTGACGAACGAATTGTGGAACGTATAGGTACAGATGGGCACGGTCGCGCCAGCGAAGCCCGAGTACTCAAGCTGGATGAGAGAGGTCAGCGTTCTGTTGTCGATAATCTCGTTGCGGAGCTTCTCATAGCTTCCGATGAACATCCAGACGAAAGGCGACATGACTCCGCACTCGCCGTGGTCCTTGGCGAGACTGAACATGCGAACGACAAAGCTGGAGAAGAGGTCACTCTTCACGTCGGGGTAGTTCTTCTTGACCCACTTGCTCATGAAGGGGTTAAAGCTGCTGCTGCCCATATACGGAGGATTCGCCACGACGCAGATAAAACGACGGGACAGTTTCTCGCAAATGGCGACGGCGCTTTCGAGCTTAGTTTTGGTCGCAGAAGCAAAAAGGTCCTCGGAACAACTCGCGGCGGCAGCCTTGAGCTCGTCGATCTCGTCCTCTGAGGGATTGAGCAGCGAACCGATCTCGCCCAAATGACTCAGCTCCTCGGCGAGCTTCTTGTTACCCGGCAGCTCGTCCTCCCCTAGCGGGATGCTCGAGGACACGGTAATGTCGGCGCGAACGTCACGCCTAAAGAAGCGACGGTCGTGCTCGCGGGCGCACATGGCAAGCGCCAGCTCCGCGATCTGTGCCGCGCGGGAATCGATTTCCATACCTGCAAGGTTTTTAGTAAGAATGAGCTCGGGAATCTCGCGCTCACGATAGCCGCGCTCCTCGTACATATGGAAGAGCAGCTCAAACGCATAGACCAAGATATGGCCCGAGCCGCATGCGGGGTCGCAGAGGGTTATCTCCTCGGGACTCGAAATGCGGATGAAGTCCTCGTGCTCAGCATCGGGCTCGATGTAATACTCCATGCGCTCGCGTAGCGAACTCCCCGGATTGTTGAGCATCCACAGACGGCCGAGCGAGTTCTCGACCATATAGCGCACGATCCACTCGGGGGTGAAGAGCTGCGTGGCGGGCGCGATGTCCGCCGCCGCTGCCTTGCGCTTGGACTTGAAGAACTCGTCTTTAACGTCGGCATTGTAGTACTGATACATCCAGCCCAGAACGGTCACGCCCTCGCGCCAGTCCTCGTCAGCGAGGACGGCATTGAGTTTGCCCACCACACTGTCAGCCATCATGAGGCCCTGGGGCAACAGCAGCTCCATGGCTCCGCCCACGCGTTCAAAGACGCCCGGCAGGCAATCGGCAAGCTCCTCGCACTGAGCAACAAACAGGTAGCGCCACAACGGTTCATCCAAGCCCGCCATCTTGAGCTCGGCTATGCGATCGGTATCGGCCGTCGTTATTTCCACGTCCAGTGCGTTCTCCACGGCCTCGCTGCCATGGCTGCCGTCCGCACGACTTAGCATGCGCATACGGCTGGGAAGCCATCCGCGTGCATCCATGAAGCGAATGGCCACGATGCGGTTGAACCAGGTGTAGGCCGCACGGTCGCGCAGCGCCTCGTGACCCACCTCTGCCTGCATGCGCAGCAGTTCGTCGCGTTGCTCAATCTCAGCCGGACTTAGGGGCAGGCCGCTGACGGTCTCGGACCCAACGGGCGCGGGTGCAGGTTCGGTGATGCCGTAGCGCACCATCTGCGCCTCCACGCCTTTGATGAGCTCCGTACGGGCCCAGGTGCAGAAGCTCTTAAGAGCAGAATCGTTCATGGTTGATGAGCCTTTCTAAACGCCATAAGCCACCGGTGCGCGCTTTGGCACCGGTGGCTCCGCGGGTTAGTTGATACGGATCTCGTCGTTTGCAGCGAGCGCCTGCATAAGGCGGGAGCGCAGGTCGTCCACGTAGCGCTCCACGTCCTCTGCGGACAAGAGACGACTCGGCTTGGCCAGATCAGCGCGGCGCACAGTCTTGATCTTGCGCTGGGGCTTGGGCGCGGGCACGGGAGCAGACGATGCGGCGCCCTTGTTGGAGACCTTCTTGACCACCTCGCCCGTACTCATGACCTCGGTGGTGCGGCGCTCGTTGTCCATACGCACGCGGGCCTCATCCACAGCGTCGTACATCTCGTTGGCCGCCGCACTGAGCCAGTCGCCCCAGTTAGTTGCAACAACGCTCAGTTCGTTGAGACTTTGAGCGCTGTGGGCACGGTTTTTGAACGACTCGTATTTGGTGCCGGCGTCTGCTATGGCATCCTTGGCCTGATTGACAAAGCCCTTTTGACTCTCGGCCTGCGTCCGCAGGTCTTGCAGATCGCTCTCGATGCGACACAAAAACTCATTGCGGCGGATGCCCAACAGCTTTTTCATGTCATCCTCGACGGGATCCATAAGCGGCTGCAGGTCTTTAATACGGCCGTAGGGCTTGGGATCTTTGAGGATCTCACGAACCTTTGCCACGTTCTCCACCGCACCGGGAATGTCATCGGAGGCATACTCGATACCCTCGGTGCGGCTCAAGAAATCCTTGGCGTGGTCAAACGCTGTTCGTTGGTTGGACTCGAAGAACTCAACCACCTTGTCAAAGTCTTCCTTGGCATCGAGCAAGCGCTCCTCATGCTTGGTGAACGTGGTCAAGAACGCCTCGGACTCGTTCTGGTCCTTAAGGACGTCGGCCGCCTCCGAGCGCATCTTCTCGCACTCGCTCTCGCCAGGATACGGATAGAGCGGTTTGATGCCCGTATAGTAGTCGCGTGCTATGGCGAGGCACGACTCGCGCAAGTCCTCAAGGCGCTCCTTGAGCTCGACCACGAGCCTATCCTCGTTGGAGGGTACGGTCTTGAGATCAAACAGGTCACACATGAGTTCGCCCGTGGCGCGCAGCAACCGGTCGCTCATGCGCATGCGCAAGCGCACCTGGGCCTTATCGGCATCCTTGCGCAGGAGCGCCACCATGCGGCTGTCGTTAGCTTGAACCGTCTGACCGCCAAACAGCACCTGCGCGCGCTGCTCCACCACAAGCTGCGCCACCACATTTGCGATGTCGACCTCGCGCCAGCCAAAGGGCCTTTGCTGGTACTGGCGCTGGATATCGCCCATAGCGGTATCCAGGTGGCGCTGGTGCTGCACTTTGAGGTAGTCCTCGACCTCTTTGAGCGCACGCGTGTTACCTGCATCCATGCCAGCGAGCCCCACTTGAACGTTGCCCACCAGAGTAGAGCGAATATCGGAATCGCTCGTGACCGGCGCGCCGATATAGTCGGCCTTTTCAAAGACCACATCGCACAGCTGTGCCAGCACCTGCTCAAAGACCTGGGCGGGCTTGGCCGCGCGGACCTCAACCATGCGGCTGTCGACTGCGCAACGTGCGTGGAGCACAGCCTCGCTCAAAAGGGTATCGGCCTCCTTCTCGTTATAGGCCGCCTCGCGCATCTTGGACTCGACGATCTGGCGCGTACTCGGCTGAAGCTCCTGGAGATTTCGCGTCTTGGCGTACTTACGGATCTTGGCAGCGTTGACGAGCGTCTCCCAATAATCCGCCTCGTCGCTCAAGACCACGATGGCTTTACCCGAAGAAGCCAAGGCCAGCTCGGTATCGTCCGCACGGCCCAGGTCGCTCGCCATAGTCGCCACGTAAAGCTCCATGCCGCCCATGCTGGTACCGTGGATTGAGCCGTCCACATAGCGGTCAAACGGAAAGTCGTTGGCCCCGCGGTTGAGTTTGCGCGCGGTATAGATGCTGTCGAACAGACGCTTTTTGATAGACTCGATCACCTGCGCGTTATCGATCGGGGTGTGTGCGATCTCCTGCGCTATCTCCTGCTCCTCGTCGGTGAGGAAGCTATAGGAATCGCCCTGGCGCGCCACGTAGTTCTCGCGCTCCAGACGGGCAAGGGACTCCTTGACGCGGTCCTTGAGGGCGCGCATGTCCACGTCGAGGCCGTCGATCATGAAGATGGAGATGTTCTCGACCGTGGCCTTAACGTAGCCGATGTAACGAATCAGGTACAGGAGCTTGAGCACCTGAACGTCATAGGGTTCAAGGCCCTTTGCGTCCTCGGCCGCACGGACCGCGCGGTCGACCACCTGGTTGATGCCGTGCTCAAGGTCTTTGGAGATAGTGTCGAAGAAGCACCAGAACGGCACGAGTGCACCGGTCTGGTCATACTGGATGGCCTGAGCGCTCTCCTGGAACGCGCTCAGCATGGAGCGCTCGCCCGTTGACATGTGCTTGGCCTTGACACCGTGCTTGCGCACCTCGGTCATCACGTCGGGCAGGAGCTTAAACTGGTAGCCCACAAACGGGTAGCTGGCCACAAAATCCTTGGAGTTGGCGTAGCCGGCAAGGTCGGAGCGCGAGCCACCCTCAAAGGTAAAGTTGTTTTTAAGCACGGCGGCGTCTTGCTCGTAGACCTGTGCAAGCATATCGGCCGCCGGCGCGGTCTTCTCGAGCACACGGCGCTGGATGACCTCGTCCACGCTGGAGCTGGAGAGCGAAAGGCGGGTATTGAAGCGGCCCTGGATCTTTGAAAAGTCGTTGCCCACGGGCAGGCTCAGGTTGTCGATGGCCTCCTGGCTCGTAACCATCACCCACACGCGGCCACCGCAGGCGGCACCCAGCTCCTCGGCGATGGTCTGAAGGCTCAGCATAAGGCTTGGGTCCTTGTCGTTTGTAATAAACTGACCCACCTCGTCGACCATAAAGAGCAAACGGAAGTTGCCGCCGTGGGCCGCTGCCTGAGCGTCTACGTAGTCCTTGACCTTTTTGGCAAAGACATCAGGGGCCAAAACCTCGTCCTCAGAACCCTCAAGCCAGTTCCATGCGGCCTTTTCGCTCATGCCGAGCACGCTCTGCAGCACCTCGACGACGTCGTCCTCAAAGTAGCTGTAGGTATCGCGGGTCTGGAGCCAAGACTCGCCGTTGACGCGCTCAAAGGCCTCGCGGAACTCCCGGGTCTTGCCCAGGGAATCGATGTAGTCCTCGAGCTTTGCAAGCTTGAGGTCCTCGCCGTAGAAGCCGCGCGCCTCGTAGAACATGCGCTCAAAGCCGCGAAGCAGCGCCGTGGGAGCCGTATCACCCTGCTTCCACTGGCCCGCCTTGCTATCGATGTTAAAGAGGATGGCCTGCGTGGGCACCGAGCACGCGCGCTCCATGGCAGCCGCGACCATGGGGTCGACGATCTTGCCGTCAAAGTAGCGGATGGCGCTCTTGCCGCCGATCTGGCGATTCTCGAGCAGGTAGCTCAGCATCTTGAGGAAGTGCGATTTACCGGAACCGAAGAAACCACTGATCCACACGCCGATCTTGTCGGTGCGCGCATCGATGGCATCGCCGTAGGCCTTGAAGAACGTGGCAAAGTGCCTCTGCAACTCGCGCGTCACCACGTACTCGTCAAGCTCCTGGCGGATGGACCCATCTTTTGAATCCTGGACCTTGACCACGCCGTTGATGGAGCGGTTGATGTCTTTTGCAAAGAGGTCGCGAATGATCGTGTTGTCCATGGGTGCTCCTTTGGGTTTGGGAACGTTATGGCAAAGGGTTGTTACCGGCGGCAGGGACTTGCCTGCGGGGAGCCGTGCTTACGAGATATCGATGGCGCGGTAGTAGTTGTCGGCCGGCAGACGGTTAAAGAGCTGGAAAGAAGAGCCGTTGAAACTGCCCGGATAGGCGGCGACCACAGGCACCTCATCAAAATCCGCAAGCATGCAATGGAGAAGCGTGTGCATGCGAAAGAATGGGAAGACCTCGCCCGCGCCGGTGAGGAGAACGACGTCTCCAGGCGCGTGCGGCTCGGTCTGCTCAAGGATGTACGCGGCGACTTTCTCGGGCGAGGCGAACTTGGCCACGTCCTCGAGCACGCGCTGGGTACCGCGGCGCTCCTCTTGGCGTGGGATGGCCTTAAGGACACGGCGCTTTTCGAGAATTGCCAGCACGGCGTCGTAGAGGTTCACGACCTTGAGCGTGCACGGAAGCTTGTCGGCCTCGGCATCGCGTGAAAGGGCGTCAAATAATGCACGCGCTTCAAACTCCAGCGCGGGGTCATAGCAAAAGGTGTGGAAGCCGATCTCATTGCCTATGCCCTTGTTGGCCAAAAAGTCCTCGCTGCACAGGCACTCGCGCAGAAGCTGCGCGCGGCGCTCAAATTCCTGACGGGCGCGCTCGGAGCGGGCATGCGCCGCCACGACGCTCTTGCGGGAATGGATGCCGATATTGGTGGTGAGATCGGTCGCCGGGGTGATAACAGGGCCGACGGCGCTTTTGACGGGAGCCACGCTACATCACTGCCCTGCCGGTAAGGGCCGCGATAAGCGACTGCTCGCCCAGCTGAACCAAGGCTCGCTCGACATCGGAATCGAGGAAGAGTGGTGACAGGCGCTCGGACTCCGGGCCCTGGCCCTCGCCGATAAGGCCGGCATGGCGGAGCGTCTGGCGGAGCGAGCCCTTAATGCGCTTGACCGTGGCCTCAGTCCAGCGGGCCGCGTCCGGATACTCCGTGGTAAAGCGTGTCATAAAGGCGTTGAGGTCAACCACCGTAAAGGCATAATCGAAGTTTTGTAGGCGCTCCCCTACCTCGACGAGCACGAGCTCGCGCACGATATCGTAGCGGCAGATCATGCTGTAGAAGATGGCCTGATCCGCCTGCGTGGGGGTGCCGGATGCTATGAGGCCGGTTAGGGATAACGCAGCCTCGACGGCGGTATTGGGGTCGATGCCGCGTGCGGCGCATGCGGCGTCCGTGGGCACCATGGCGTCGAGGCGGCGAAGGCACACGGTTGCACGGTTGGCGACCATGCGTTCCGTGGGATATTGAAAGAGGTTCTCGCTCTTTACGCGTACAATGACCTGCTCGTCACTTGCGCCCTGCATACGCAGGGCAGCGACGATGCGCATCTCATGCGGGAGGAATTGCTCGCGGGTGAGCACCCCCCCCCCGAACGCTTTTTGTGGTTACATCCACAGTACACGCTCCAAGGGTGTCAAAGGCTGTCACAAGTGCGCCGCAACCCGGCAGGCAGGCGCGGCGCACATGACAATAATCATACCTGTTGGTAAAAAAGTTACCACGCCCAGAGTGTCAAATGTTGAGCAACAAAATTTAATCCGGTTAACGGTCATTTTCGCAGCTTAGAATCTTTAACGAGGTCGCCCCAAATCACACTTGCCAGACAACCGCGCTTACGAATGCAGGCACGCATACGCACAACGCCACCCTCCGCTACACTCAACATAGAGTTCTACATATGATTCTATGTAAGGAGTTTCATATGCCTGTCGTAAAGCCTATTTCTGATCAGACGCGCGCGCTAACTACCATTCAGGAACGCGAAGATCACATTCAACGTACCATCGCTCATGGTTATGACGACCTCACCAACGGTCGCGTGCGCCCCTGGAAACAAGCGAAGGCCGAGGCGGATCGGATGCGAGCCTCGAGATAAACCCTCCCCCCATGTAACAACCCTGTAAATCATAGCGACGCACTCGAGTTTTACCGTGATGCGGTCGCGTCTGGCGCTCCACTGTGCTAAAGTATCCCGAACGTTCAAACGACTACGAGGGGGACTAGAAGATGGCACGTGTGCACAACTTCTCAGCTGGCCCGGCCGCACTGCCTACAAGCGTGCTCGCCGAGATCGCCGACGAGATGATGGACTACCGCGGTTGCGGCATGTCCGTGCTCGAGATGAGCCATCGATCTAGTATGTACCAGCAGATCATCGACGACGCCGAGGCAACCCTGCGTCGCCTGCTGAGCATCCCCGACAACTACCGCGTCCTGTTTTTGCAGGGCGGCGCCACACTGCAGTTTGCGGGCATCCCCATGAACCTCATGCGCCGCGGCCGCGCCGGCTACATCGTGACCGGCAACTTTGCCAACAAGGCATACAAAGAAGCCGCCAAGTACGGTGAGGCTGTGCTGCTCGCGAGCTCCGAGGACACCAACTTCGACCGCATCCCCGACATGGCCGACATCAACGCGCGCATTGCCACCGAGGCCGCAGGCGACGGGCTCGACTACGTCTACATCTGCCAGAACAACACCATCTTTGGCACCATGTACCACGAGCTGCCCAACTGCGGCGACGTACCGCTGGTCGCTGATGTCTCGAGCTGCTTTTTGTCGCAGCCGCTCGACGTCGAACGCTACGGGCTCATCTACGCCGGCGCGCAGAAAAACGCCGGTGCCGCGGGCGTGACCGTGGTCATCGTGCGCGACGACCTCATCGCAGACGGCCCCGCCTTTGCGCAGACGCCGCAGTACATGGACCTTAAGACCCAGGCCGCCAAGGGTTCCATGCTCAACACGCCCAACACCTTTGGCATCTACGTGTGCGGCAAGGTGTTCCATTGGGTTGAGCAGACCGGCGGACTTGCCGCCATGGCCGAGCGCAACTGGGCCAAGGCCAATCTGCTCTATGACCTGCTCGAGCACAGCGAGCTGTTCCATGGCACCACGCAGGCCGACAGCCGCTCCATCGCCAACGTCACCTTCCGCACCGGCGACGCCGAGCTCGATGCGGCCTTTGTCGCAGGTGCGGGCGAGCACCAGATTCAAAACGTCAAGGGCCATCGTCTGGTGGGCGGCATGCGCGCGAGCGTCTACAACGCCGTAACCATGGAAGACGTGCAGGCACTGGCCTCGTACATGAAGGACTTCGAAGCACAGCATAGTTTGAGTCCGCGATCTAACTAGCCCGCAATCCGCGGGCCGACCAGCCACTTCAAACCACTTCTTTTAGACAAACCTGCTAAGGAGTTTTCCATGCGCAAGATCAAAACCATCGATGACATTACCAAAGACGGCAAAGTCGAGTTTGGCGAGGGCTACGAATTTGTGAGCACCGCCGAAGAGGCCGACGCCATCCTGATGCGCTCGACCGACCTGCACGGCTACGAGCTGCCCGAGGGCATCCGCGCCATCGCCCGCTGCGGCGCCGGCGTCAACAACATCCCCGTCGAGGAGTACGCCAAGAAGGGCGTCGTCGTCTTTAACTCCCCCGGCGCCAACAGCAACGCCGTTAAGGAGCTCGTCCTGGGCATGCTAGTGCTTTCGAGCCGCGGCGTAGTGCAGTCGATGGACTGGGTGCGCGACAACGCCGACGATCCCGAGATTCAGGTCGACGCCGAGAAGGCCAAGAAGGCCTTTGTGGGCCGCGAGCTCAAGGGCAAGCGCATCGGCGTCATCGGCCTGGGCAACGTAGGCTCCAAGGTCGCCAACGCCTGCGTCGACCTGGGCATGGATGTCTACGGCTACGATCCGTTCATTTCCGTCGAGCACGCGTGGGTGCTGAGCCGCGAGGTGCAGCGCGTGGGCACGCTCGAGGACCTCTGCCGCGGCTGCGACTACCTCACCGTGCACGTGCCCAGCAAGGCCGACACCATCGGCATGATCAGCACCGAGCAGATTAACCTGCTGGCACCCGACGCCGTGCTCATCAACTACGCACGCGAAACCATCATTGACGAAGACGCCGTCGACGCTGCCCTGCGCGAGGGCAAGCTGAGCTGGTTTAGCTGCGACTTTGCCACGCCCAAGACCGTCAAGATGCCCAACACGTTTATCACCACGCACTCGGGCGCCGGCACTGGCGAGGCCGAGGCCAACTGCGCCGACATGGCCATCAGCGAGCTCAAGGATTACCTGGAGAACGGCAACATCGCACACAGCGTCAACTACCCCGCCTGCAGCATGGGCAAGGCGCGCGCTGCAAGCCGCATTGCCTGCCTGCATGCCAACGTGCCCAACATGATCGGCCAGATCACGGCCATCCTGGCCAAGGACAACGCCAACGTGCAGCGTATGACCAACGAGTCCGCCGGCGAGAACGCCTACACCATGTTCGACACCGACGAACACCTAGACAGCAGCACCATCGAGGCGCTCAAGCAGATTCCGTCGATGTATCGCGTGCGCGTGATCAAGTAGCGCCGACTGACCTGACGGGCAGCTCCCCATGTGGCCTGCCCGTCACTGACATTGAATGCCCGCGGGGGTGCCTTTCGCACGAGAGGCGCCCCCGTTTTTGTGAGCGCTCCATTAAATGCACCGAGCCGCTTCTTGGCATACAATCTGTATGTTGACCTAACTATCTGTGAGGTGCCTATGGTTGATACAGATTTTGCCTGGTGGCTTACGCAAGGGCTCGTGCGGATCGACAGTTCCGACCCAGGTGCGTATGAGGGCGAGATTGAACGCTATATCAAAGCGTTGGTTGAGGAACGGTTGGCGCAGCTGAGCCATCCGGTACTCGATGCCGTGCAGGTTGAGGAACTCGAGGTGCTGCCCGGGCGCCGCAACCTTATGGTCACCGTGCCGGGACTGAGCGACGAGCCACGGCTCGTCTATATCTGCCATATGGATACCGTTACACTGGGCGATGGCTGGGACGCGGACATTCCGCCGCTCGGAGCGATCGTGCGCAACGATAAACTCTATGGCCGCGGTGCCTGCGATATGAAGGGTGGCCTGGCCTGCGCCATTGCCGCACTGGTCCATACGCTCGAGCGCGTGGCGGCAGAAGGCAAGCTGCCCCGCCGTGGCTTCTCACTCATTTGCTCGGTCGACGAGGAGGACTTTATGCGCGGCTCAGAGGCCACGATCGATGCTGGCTGGGTCGGCTCGCGTGAATGGGTGCTGGACACCGAGCCCACCGACGGACAGATCCAGGTGGCGCACAAGGGGCGTACGTGGTTCGAGATTGAAATGACTGGCGTGACGGCGCATGCGAGCCAGCCCTGGAAGGGCGCGGATGCCGTCGCTGCCATGGCCGAGGTCGTGTGTTCGCTCCGTCGCGCGTTTATGGCGCTGCCCGCGCACGATGAGCTGGGGCCTTCGACCATCACGTTTGGCCAAATCGAGGGCGGATATCGCCCCTATGTCGTGCCCGACCGCGCCAAAGTCTGGGTCGACATGCGTCTGACGCCTCCGACCGATACGGCCGCCGCGAAGCGCATGGTAGAGCTGGCCATCGCCGGCGCCGAAGCCGCGGTCCCCGGTTGCCATGGCAGCTACACCGTGACGGGCGACCGCCCCGCCATCGAGCGCGACCCGAACTCTCCCCTTCTAGCAGCGCTCAAGCGTGCCGCCGATGACGTGACGGACGCGGACACGACCGTCGGCTTCTTTACCGGCTACACCGACACCGCCGTCATTGCCGGCAAGACAGGTAACCGCAATTGCATGAGCTACGGTCCCGGGTCGCTCGCGCTCGCGCACAAGCCCAACGAATATGTGCCCCACGCCGATATCGTTCGTTGTCAGCAGGTGCTAATCGCGCTCGCCGATAACGTGCTCTGGGACGCGAGCGGCCAAGTTGGGGCATAATAAGCCGCGAACAAACCGACTCGTGCGTTAGGACCGCCCATGAAAGCACTTCCGTTTCCCTGCATCCGCCCGGCTCAGGACCGCGTGCTCGAGGCGCTGCCTGCAATGGGCAGCATCCTGAGCGGCAACGATGCTCTGCGCGGAGCCCTTGCCGATGGTCTGATGCTCAAGGACCCGGGTGCGGCGTATTACGTGTACGAATGCTCGGGCGAGCCGGGACGTGTGACGGGTGTCGTGGCGATCTGCCCGGTTGGTGCGCTGGCGGGCGGCGACGCGGTTGCCGCCGATACGACCGCCGCTGCGCGCGCAATCGCCGACCTCAAGGTACAGCCCCGTCCCGTAACGCTTGTCTACGAAGCCTCTCCCGTCATGGATATCATCCTCGGCGCCGCAAAAGAGGGCGCTTCACTCTATGCCGTCACCGACCCCGCCGGCATTACGCACCGCGTGTGGGAGGTCAAGCGCGAGGACGCCGTCGGGGCCATCCGCGCCATGCTCGACCAGGCGCCGGAGCCGGCACTGGCCGACGACCCTGCCTACGCTGTCGCACTAGTCGAGGCATCACAGCTCCTGGCCGACGATGCACGTGTCGCCGGCACCTACACGGGCAAAGAGCCGTTCAACTTTGCCGTAGCTGCGCTCTTCCCCGCCGCGCAGGTCAGCGGCGGCGCGGCGCAGGTTCCGACGGGTCTGCTCACGCACCAGGTCGCGCGGTTCTAGCAAGACCAGACCGTCCAGCACAAAAATCGGCAGCCCAACAAACAGGGGGCGGAGATGCAGCAGGTACATGCATCTCCGCCCCTTTTGCGTCGAGAAGTTATGCCGACGACCCGTGCCGCCGCGCTCGCGCTACCCGCGCTGCGGGCCGGCTGCCGCCACGAGCGGCTCAAGCCCCAGCTCGCGCGCGTAGTCTTCCTGCGTAAAGATCTCAACCAGTTCAAACGTATCGGTCGTATCGTCAAACACGAAATGCAGCACCGAACAGTTGCCCGGCACGCGCTCGCGCTCGTCGGCCGCCGCTCCCCTCACGTGGTCCAAAAACTCCTTGATGGCCGATCCGTGGCTCACCACAAGTACGCAGGTGTGATCAGGCTTCTGCATGAGCTCGGTCAGCGTCGCCACCATGCGCTTACGCACCTGCATCTGGCCCTCGCCGCCAAACTGACGATAGAAATCGCGCCACGGGCGCTCGGGCATAAGCATCACGCGCTCGGCCTCAAAGTCGCCAAAGAACCATTCGCGCAGGCCGTCCAGGCGCTCGTACGCCAAGCCCGGCCACAAGTTGGCGATAGTCTGCTCGGTGCGATGAAGTGTGGAGGTGTAGGCATGATCGGGTTCAATGCCGCGCGCACGTAAGAACATGCCGGCACGTGCCGCCTGGTCGCATCCCAGCTGCGTGAGCGGCGAGTCACTCCAACCCTGAATAATGCGCTTAAGGTTGAATATTGTCTGCCCATGACGAACCAGATACAGGTCTTTATTCATAGGGGTCCTTTCGTTCGTTACCAATCAAGGAGCGAAAACGCACCGTCGCAATAGTCAAAATGAAGCACGGCACCGTTGTCGGGTAGCTCTCCCCTGCCAGTCACATACTCAAGAAACTCCTGGCAGGAAGAGCCGTGGGAGACTGCCAGCACACAGTCGTGCTGCGGCCTGGCCATGATGCGCGACAGCACCGCGACCATACGCGACTGGAGCTGCACTTCAGACTCGCCACCAAAGGCCACCGGATAATCACCCCAGGGCTGCGGCGGCATATCGCGATTTGATGTGCCCTCCAGCGAGCCCAAATGCCACTCGCGTAGGTCATCGACCAGCTCTATCGAGCAGCCCTCACCAGCAATTAGCTCAGCCGTACGCCGCGCCCGGCCCAACGGGGAGGAATACACACGGTCAAAGGTCACGCCACGCGCCTCAAACGCCGCGCGCGTCGCCAGCGCCTGCTCGCGCCCGCGCGCCGTAAGCGGCGAATCGTGCCCACCCTGCAAAATGTTCTGCACATTGAGCTCAGTCTGCCCATGCCGCACCAAATACAGATCTGCCACACGCCCTCCCCTCGTACCACCACAAAGGGGACAGGTACCTTTGTGGTGGTTTACCGCCGGATCACACCGCGGCGACACCCAACTACACCAGTACGTCGGCGAGCGGGCGCTTAGGTACGTGGTGCACCTGCGCCTCGTCACGCCAATAATTGATGGAGCCGTCGGGGCTGGAATCGATCGCATCGATCACCTGCGTCTCGGCCGGAACGCCAAAGGCCATGATCAGCTTGAGCTCATACTTGTCGTTATCGAGCCCCATGGCATCGATCGCGTGGGGCGTAAAAGCCTTGAACATGCAGGCTGCCACCTCGGGCGTGGCGCTGCGGGCGGCGAGCATCATCGTCTGCGCGGCAATGCCCGTGTCGACCTCGGTAATGGGAGCGGCGGGCTTGCCCGGAACGGCGCGCTCGGCCAGAATCGCGATGTAGCCGGTCGGGCGCTCGCCCTCGGCAGGACCCGGCCAATCCTTAAGCGCGCCGGCCCACGCAAGCTCATCAAATACGCGCGCGCAGTCCCCTGCACCGCTTACCGCATGAAAACGAAGACGCTGAGCATTGGCACCACACGGAGCCAGGTGCGCCAGTTCCGCCAGCTCGAGCAAAAACTCGCGCGGCACGCGCATGGACTCGTCAAATCGGCGGCACGTGCGGGCGCGGCGGACCAGCGCGTCAAACGTGTCCAGGCCGAGCTTTTCGCAACCTTGCTTTGCCATCGACTCCGCGCTCGACGGCGCCGCGGGAACTGTTTCGTTCATAGGGACCCCCAATTTCGGGCAATTGTTCTTAGGAAAATCTAACCTAAAACGTAGGCAATAGCGAACAGGGCTGCAATGTTCTACACCTGTTGAATAGAAAATCGCGACGTGGGGAACAACGGAAACAATTCGGGGCCTTTGGGTTACGTTTCGCCCTCCCCGACCCATACGCCAGCGCCTTTAGGCGATACTGGTTGCAACGATCAAGGCTTACGCCGCACGGAAAGGAGACATTATGGGCATCTTTAAGAACGATGACCAAAAATCGAGCCAGTTTGGATTTGACGAGAAAAGCATGGCAGGCAAGGCCGTCAAGGCCGTGCGCTGGATTTACGCCATCACGGGCGTCTTGGCGCTCGTCGCCGGCATCGCACTGCTGTTTGCGCCCGCCAAGTCCCTCGTCTTCCTAACGACCGTCTTGGGCTTCTACTTTGTGATCACGGCCGCGATCAGGCTGTTTACCGCTGTTTTCGAGCCACTGCTGCCCACCGGCTGGCGCGTGACGAGCATCATCTCCAACCTACTCATTATCTTGGGCGGCGTCATAATCCTGCGCAACCAGGCCTTCTCGACCGCGACGCTCACCACGATGGTGGTTATCGTGGCCGGCTTTGGCTGGATCGTCGAAGGTGTCATGTCCATTCTGGAGTCCGAGCTTTCGTCCAACCGTGCCCTCGCCATCCTGAGCGGCGCGCTCTCCATCATCGCCGGCATGTTCGTGTTTATCTATCCGCTGTGGTCGGCCAAGATGCTCGTCATCTTTAGCGGCGCCGCACTGCTGGTGTTTGGCGTAACGCTGATTGTTCGCGCTATTCAATTTGGCAAACTGGTGCACTAGATGCCGCGAACGCTCTTTATTGATGCAGACGCCTGCCCGGTCACGCGCGAGTCGATTGACTGCGCGCGGCGGGCGGGCGTCGCCGTCGTTATCGCCGGCAACAGCACACAGAACCTGGAACGCCACATTCGCCGCGACGATCCGCGCGACGTCGAGCATGCGCGACGCGGATTTTGGGTCACGACGCTCGATGTGAGCGTGGGCGCCGACAGCGCCGACTTTGCCATTGTCGAACGCCTGCAGGCGGGCGACGTAGTCGTGACGCAGGACATTGGCTTGGCGAGCATGGTGCTCGGGCGCGATGCCGCCGCCATCGGCGTGCGCGGGCGCGTCTACGATAAGGCGACCATCGACATGCAACTGTTTATTCGCCACGAGGAAAAGAAGGTGCGCCGCGCCGGCGGTCGCACTCGCGGTCCGGCGGCATTTACCAGCGAAGACCGGGCCCGCTTTAAGCGCAACCTCACCGAGCTGTTACGCTAAACAAGGTAGATTTTTGGGATATGCCTAAAAATCTACCTTTTTGTTTTGGCAGCGGAAATGCCCTGGTCACAGGGGTAGATCGTAAGACATGTCCCAATAATCTACTTAAAGGCCAACGGCGGAGAGGATGAGGCCCCAGCCAGCACCGATGACGTACATCATGATCAGGAACAGGACGTTTTCGCGGGCGCTGCGGTTGGTGCGGAACAGCACCAGGTAGCCCACACCGGCAGAGATGAGCGTGCCGGCGAGCATCGGGGCCAGCTGCAGCGCGCCTTCCAGGTACAGTTGCGTGATGACGACGCTGGCCGAGCAGTTGGGGATCAGGCCGACAAGCGCCGAACCCAGGACGGCGAGCGTCTCGTTGCCACGCAGAAACTGCTCGATCGCGGACTCGCCGAAGGTCTCGAGCACGGCGACCAGGACCAGCGTCACCAGAAAAATGAATACCGAGACCTGCACGGTGTGCGAGATCGCGCTGCGGATGATCGACAGGACAGGCGTCCCTTCGTGGGAGTGGGAGTGACCGTGGCCATCATGGTGTTCATGCTCGCCCTCATGACCGTGATCGTGGCCATGTCCGTGTTCATACTCGTCCTCGTCTTCATCGCAACCGCAATGATCGCGCTCGCACAGCTCGTGGATGTGGTCGGCGCTCACGCCCGCCTCGGCCACCTCGTCGATGATGTCACCGCCGCTGTGGTCGTCATGCGCGCAGTTAACGTGCGCCGGATTGACAGTAGTCCCCAACACGGTACGACGAATCGCCGCATGCGCGCGAGCGTTACGACGCAGGCCGCGGATAGCCGCATCCACGATAAAGCCCGTGACCAGCGCGATCAGCGCCTTCGAGGCGAGCAACATCGCCATGGTCTGCACGGGAACTTGCTCGGCGAGCAACAGCGGCAACATCTCGTCGGAGGTCGAGAGGAACACGGCGACCAGCGTGCCCAGCGTCACGACACGGCCGGCGTACAGCGTTGCTGCCATGGCCGAAAATCCGCACTGCGGCACAATGCCCAGCAGCGAGCCAACCACGGGACCCGCAGCGCCGGCGCGCTTGATAGCGCCGTTGACGCGGTCGCCCGCAACGTGCTCAAGTGTCTCGAGAGCAAGATACGTCACCAACAAAAACGGCACCAGCGACAGCGTGTCCTTGCCGGCGTCGAACAAAATATCAATCAGCAAATCCATGAAGGATGGAACCTTTCGTGTCTTTCGGCAGCATTGTAAAAGTCCTAGCGGTCAACTAGGGTATTGTAGTTGACCTAGGCGTGATGCCAATAGTTGCCCATGGTAAACTATCATCTCGCCACATCTCAATGAACCCGAGCCGCGCGGTGCGGCCCGTCCAAGGAGCAGCCTATGAACGTTTCACAAGCACTCGAATACGAGCGCCAGCCGTTTATTCCCATGTTTATCTATGGCGATCACGGCGCCATGGAGTCCGAGCGCCAGAAGGGCGAGGAGGCCCTTAAGGTGCTCGAAACCGAGTACTTTACCGCCGAGGGCGACCCCAGCTTCGACTTTGCCACCGTGCGCGACCTGGCTGACCGCAACCGCGACCTGTGCGACCAGATTGGCGAGGCACGCCTGCGCAACGTGACGCCCGCGACGCTTTCGCGCGGCCTGTCCGATGCCGACACCTGCGCCGCCATCGGTAAGATGCAAAAGCGCACCGCCGCGTCGGTCATGCGCGAGATCCGCGGCGACCGCGACGCGCTCGGCGTGGCCTACGCCCGCAAGCCCATCCAGGGCACCGTGCTCGGTATCGACATCGAGACCACCGGCCGTGCACCCGAGCGCGGCTATATCATCAACGTGGGCTGGGAGATCATGGACCTCACGAGCGACGCCGTCCCGCACGACGCCGAGGCACACTACTGCGGTCTGCCCGACATCTACCGCGGCGAGGATGTGCCGTTGTCGAATATCCACCACATCACCTGGGACGACATCGACGGCAAAAAGCCGTTCCGCGAGAACAAGGAACTGCAGAAGCAGCTGCTCAAGCTTATGAAGAAGTACCCGTACATGGCGCACAACGCCGCCTTTGAGGACAGTTGGTTCAAGATCCACCTGGACGGTTACGCCGAGGCACGCCGCGCCGGCAAGATCATCGTCATCGACTCGCGCCAGATCTGCCGCAGCCTGGATGCCGACGTCCGCTCGCTCCCCCGCGAATCCGCGCCCGCCGCGCTCGAGAACTGGGCGCGCCGCCGTGGAACCCTCGCCGCCGACGCCAACGAGCAGCACCTGGGCCTCGACGACACCGACCTCATGCTCCGCACGGTTCAGGCCGAGTTCAACCTCAAGAACCTATTCGCGAAATAACCGATCCATCTGCGGGAGCGCCTGCCAGGCACAGCGCAATCCGTCTGGGCACACCGACACGCAGTAAACTAGGGCGCAGCCTTATGGCTGCACCCTAGTTTTCATCAAAACGAGCAAATACGCGTGCTTCACATAGTCGGCAGGTTGGCCCACCTACATTTTTCGAGTTGTTCGGCCAGCTGAACCACTAGTCAAGGCCCCTTGAACCGCAATCGAAGCTAAAATCGCCTTAATTTCGCAACCAAGCCCCATAAATCTACCTGAATCAATTCGAATAGGACGTTGCGATCGCACCATTTGTATAGGATAAGGCCGAATAACTCAAATTATGTTGGTGAGGCATCTGAGCGGTCGGCAAAAACGCTTAGAAGCTACGAATCCGCAACTAAAGTTCATCAAAAAGGGGCAGCCGGCAGAAACCTCCCCAGCCAAAGCTGCTCCCTCAATACGACAGCTCAAAAACCCACCGTTCGCAGAAGATAAGCCGCGCCCCAATACCGTTGCCCGAAGTTTCGGGCGTATGCGGCGTCCGCTATGCCATCATGCGCGTATGGGAATCATTCTGTCACATACCACGGCACGCGCTGTATACCAAACAGCCAACTCGCTCGCAAGCTACGCGACCTGTCCCATACCTATGGAAAAGATCAGGGTGTCTGCGCCGACCACGTCCGACCTGGAAGCGGCACGAGCATGGCTCAACAGAAAGAATGTCGATTCTGAACGTATCCATGTGCTGACGTTTTCCAATAATGCCAAAAGGCACCGCAAGGGCTGCATCTGCCACTGCACGCGCTATACGTTTGATGCAGAAAGCTACCTAGAACTCGAGCCGAACGTCTACATCGTCGATATCAAGCTGTGCGCGTTAGAAGCAACAGCCGACCTCAACCTTTCGGAGCTCGTTGAGTATTACTTTGAAATCTGCGGCTCCTACGCGCTTGGAACGTCCGACGAAACTCAATATCGCGAGCGCCCAGCCCTAACCAGCGTTGAAGAGCTCAGAGCCTTCTTTTCAGAGGCACCGGGGTATCGTGGATCTAATAAAGCACTTAAGGCACTTTCTTATGTACACGAAGGCTGTCGCTCCCCACTCGAAACGGCGTTTGTCATGATGCTGACAATGCCCAAGTCAATGGGTGGCTTAGCCATACGCGCTATCAAAACGGATTATCCGATCCCAGTCCCCAAAAGATACGCCGCCCTAACGCGACGGACGGTTTTCTACCTCGACGCGCTGCTCGAAAATTCGATGACCGATATCGAATACAACGGCTTTTACCACGACGAACCCGAGCAGCAATCAATTGACGAGGAGCGCCGAAACACGCTGCGAAACATGGGATATGCCGTTATCACGGTTAATCGTCATTCGTTTTTCAAGCAGTCCGCTTTTAAACGGGTCATGGAAGCGATTCGCATTCGCGAGAAGATATGGCCCGGTCGACTCCCGGATAACTTCGCCATCCTGCAAGAAACTCTTCGTCAATTTGTCTTGCGGCGCTACTTCGAATACGGTCGCCGCGTCCTGGAGACACTCAAAGAAGAAGAGGCCGCCAAGCGCGAAATTGCAAGCCAATATCCGCAAGCTGATGACCCGAGCATCAACGATGTGCCCGAACCCGACGACATGCAACACGTCGGGGCCCTTGCTGAGGAAATCAATGGGGCTTGGGAATGCGACATGTTCGCAAAAATCGATGAAAACCGCACGGAAGACGACACGATTATTGATCTAATTGAGAATTCGCTCTTCTAAAGGCGATCTCTGCGGATGTCCACCTACATTTTTCGACTTATTCGGCCACCGATGTGCCAGATTGGCTGCAGCAATGCTCAATATAACTTTAGATAAAACTGATTCTGCAGAAACTCCCGTAGAGGAAGAACTGATTCTCGCGGTATTTGACACGATAAAGTACAAATATGAACAGTTCTAATGCTTCTCAAGGTGGCTTTCTTAGCATGCTAGCCGAACATCTCGAAATATGTTGGCGAGCATTGCGTCGATGTCTCCCAACCCACAGAAAATCGCAGAAGCGGCAAGCAGTCATCGAAATTAACGCAAATTGTATTGACATATGAACATACACTCATATAATCGAAAGCAAGTTATATGAGCGCATGTTCATATGAAAGGATATTGCAATGAGCATCCGCGTTGATGAAACGAAACCCGACATCGAGGCCACCGAACCCGCGATCCCCACCACCTGCTCGCCCGAGGACCTTCCCGACGAGGAACTTCTCTACGACCTCGCCGACCTGTTCAAGGTCTTCAGCGACACCACGCGTATCAAGATCCTTTACGCCCTCATGGGCCGCGAGCTCTGCGTGGCAGACATCGCCGAAGCGACCGAAACCTCGCAGTCGGCAGTATCGCACCAGCTGCGCACACTCAAGCAGTCGCACCTGGTTAAATTCCGGCGCGACGGGCGCAATATCCTCTACTCGCTCGCCGACGACCACGTCTACACCATGCTCAACCAGGGCATGAGCCACATCTGCGAATAGCAGCCAACCACGGTACCAGCGCGGCCTGCACCCAAGCCGCAAATACAGGGAAAGGAACCCACCATGAAAAAGCAGTTTAAGCTCGATGAGATCGACTGCGCCAACTGTGCGCGCGAGCTTCAGGACGAGCTGGCCAAGCTCGAGGGCGTCAAATCCGTGTCCGTCAACTTTATGACCCAGAAGCTGACGCTCGAGGCCGATGAAGCCGAGTTCGACGAGGTCCTCGACCGCGTTGTGGAGTTCACCGCCGACGCCGAGCCGGACTGCGAGATCATTCTCTAGCCCAAGTTTACGCCAACCCGCAAGGCCGCGCTTGCCGCGGCCTTTGCTCGCGAAATTATATGAGCGGGTGTTCATACATTCAAATGGGAGGATACGAGTCATGGCCACCGCCGACCCCAAAAAGAAAAAGAAGAAGCGCAAGAAAAAAGAATCACTCGAGCATAAGCGCAACCGCATCCTGGTAGCACTGGGCATTTTTGCGGTGGTGTATGCCCTCGACGAACTCGATGCCCTTACCGCCGCATTCGGTACCCCGGGTGACATCTACGCCAGCTTCGTGCTGTTCCTCGTGCCGTTTTTGATTGCCGGCTACGACGTGCTCCAGAAGGCGTTCAACAACATCCGCCGCGGCAAGGCCTTCGACGAGAGCTTCCTCATGGCCGTCGCGACCATCGGCGCGTTTGCCATGGTGCTCTTCCCCGATACCGACCCGCACATGGCCGAAGGCGCCGCCGTCATGCTGTTCTACCAGGTCGGCGAGCTGTTTCAGGCGTACGCCGTGGGCAAGAGCCGCAAGTCGATCAGTGCCATGATGGACATCGCGCCCGACTACGCTAACGTCGAGCAGCCCGACGGCACACTCGAGCAGGTCTTCCCCGATGACATCGCGGTCGGCACCGTGATCGTGGTCAAGCCCGGCGAGCGCGTGCCTATCGACGGCATCATCGTCGAGGGCGAAACCCAGCTCGACACCGCCGCCCTTACCGGTGAGTCGGTCCCCCGCCCGGCCAAAACCGGAGACGATATCATCAGCGGCTGCATCAACATGACGGGGCTCATCCACGTGCGCACCACCAAGCCCTTTGGCGAGTCCACCGTCGCACGCGTCCTGGAGCTCGTGGAGAATGCCAGCGAAAAGAAGGCACGCACCGAGAACTTCATCACGCGCTTTGCCCGCATCTACACGCCCGCCGTCACCGGCGCTGCCGCGGTGCTCGCGCTCGGCGGTGGCCTGGTCACCGGTGCCTGGTCCGACTGGATTCTGCGCGGCCTGACCTTCTTGGTCGTCAGCTGCCCGTGCGCGTTGGTGATCAGCGTGCCGCTTAGTTTCTTTGGCGGCATCGGCGGCGCATCCAAGCTGGGCGTTCTCATCAAGGGTTCTAACTACCTCGAGACGCTCGCCGACGTGGACACCGTCGTCTTTGACAAGACGGGCACCCTCACCAACGGCACGTTCTCGGTGGTCGCGGTACACCCCGAGGCCGGCTATACCGAGCAGTCGTTGCTCGAAGTCGCAGCCCTTGCTGAGTCGTTCTCCGATCACCCCATCGCGCAGTCCGTACGTGTCGCCTACCAGGGCGAGGTCGACCCCAAGCGCGTTAGCAACTCCGCCAACGACGCGGGCCATGGCGTGACGGCAACCATCGACGGCAAGCACGTCGTCGTTGGCAACGCAAAGATGCTCGCCGCGGCCGGAGTCGAAGCGCCCGATTGCGAGGTCGTCGGAACGATTCTGCATGTGCTCGTTGACGGCGTGTACGCCGGCCACATCGTGATTGCAGACACCGTCAAGGCCGATGCTGAGCAAACGATTCGCGACCTGCACGCCGCCGGTGTCAAGCGCACCGTCATGCTCACGGGCGACCGCGAGGAGGTTGCGGCGTCTGTGGCCAAGCAACTCAGTCTCGACGAGTTCCACGCGCAGCTGCTGCCGGGCGATAAGGTCGAGCGCGTCGAGGCGCTGCTTGCAACCGAGAGTGGCAAGGGCAAGCTCGCCTTTGTGGGCGACGGCATCAACGATGCGCCCGTGCTTACGCGCGCCGATGTGGGCATTGCCATGGGCGCTATGGGTTCTGACGCTGCGATCGAGGCCGCCGATGTCGTGCTCATGGACGACAAGCCGTCCAACATTTCCCGCGCGATCCGCGTGGCACGCAAGACCATGACGATCGTCTGGCAGAACATCATCTTTGCGCTGGGCGTTAAGCTGCTGATCCTTGTGCTGGCAGCGCTGGGCATCGCCAACATGTGGCTTGCCGTGTTCGGCGACGTAGGCGTGGCGATCATCGCCATCCTGAACGCCATGCGCGCGATGGGTGTCAAGAACCTGTAGCACTCGTGGTCCCTCCGGTCGGGGCCGGGCTTGGTTTTGAAAACGTCCTCGCGCATGAGGCCCGTCTTTCCTGCTCCTGCGGAGCAACGGAAAGACGGGCCTCGCGCTGCGGAGTGTTTTCAAAACCAAGCCCGGTCCCGGCCTGCATTGACACAGCTGAAGGTTCTTGGGCATCGCTTGCTGGCGGGGTTCCTTGTCTGAGTTGGACTTGGTTGGCGGGGCTACTGGTCCCGGTCGCTGGTTCGCGCTTTGCGCGAACTCCGCGCCACTGTAAGTCAGTTAGGCTTCCGTTGTTGGGCCCGCCGCATCTTCCCGTCCCAGCATCGCCCTTAGCTTTTCAAAGCTCTCCTCACTCAGGCAGTGCTCCATGTGGCAGCCCTCTTGCGACGCGACCTCAGCCGAAACACCCGCATCCTCTAGCAGCCCCACGAAAAAGCAGTGACGCTCCCACATTTGGCGCGCGACCTCCAGACCACGCTCCGTCAGATGAACGTCGCGCTTGCCCATTTCGACATAGCCGTTGCTTTCCAACGTCGCCATGGCCTTGGAAACGCTCGCCTTGGTTACGCCGAGGTGCTCCGCAACGTCGATCGAGCGCACGATGCCCTGACGTTCCGACAGAACGTAGATCGATTCGAGATAGTCTTCTCCGGATTCACGTAGGGCCATGGGCCGCCTTTCGCGATGATTGCTAGTTAGCCTTTGGATACTTTCCACGGCTAACTTTACCGCAAAAGTTGCCCATGTCTTACTACTTTGTCTAAAAGTTAGCCGTGTTTCACAAAACGTGCGGGACGAAAACAAAATGGGAACACGCCCCGCAAGGAGTGACCCCAAGTGCCGAGCCGCAGCTATAGCAGTCCAAAGTACTTCGCGGCGTTGTAGATCCCATCGTCGTCCACGGCGGTCGTCACGTAGGTCGCCGCAGCTTTCACCGTGTCCTGCGCGTTGCCCATGGCCACACTTGTGCCCACGGCCGAGAACATCGACAGGTCGTTCTCGCCGTCGCCAAAGGCAATCGCTTCACTCGCGTCGATGCCCAGGCGCTCGAGCGTCGCCGCCACGCCCAGGTCCTTGCCGCCGTTAGCGGGAATAATGTCGCAGAACAGGTCGCACCAGCGCGTGGTGAGCGAATGCGACACGGCGTCGGTCACGATATGCTCGTCGACCGGGTCCACAAAGGCGCAAAACTGGTAGACCGGTGCGTCAAAGGCGTGCTCAAACGGCTCCTCGTGGTAGACGATTCCCGCGTTGCTGCCAGCCGTCACCACGCGCTCGGACAGGCGGTTCACAAACGAGTTCTCGCCCTGCATGCACAGCGAGTCGTAGCGCCCCTGCGCCACCTGGTCCACAATCACCGCGACGTCGTCCGAATCGATCGGGCAGCTGCGATAAACCCCCTCGGCATCAAAGCAGTGCTGGCCCGAGAGCGTAATGTACGCATCCCAGCCCAGGTCGAACAGCCAGTCCGGCATCTGGTAGGTCGGACGGCCCGTGGCGATCACGCACGCAATCCCCTGCTCGTGAAAGCTGTCGAGCACCTGCTGCGCCGACGCCGGAATCCGGTGGGTCTTAAAGCTCAGCAGCGTGCCGTCGATATCGAAAAACGCGGCTTTGATCATTCTCGCCTACTCCTCGCCCTCGAGCTTTTCGCTCGCCTCGAGCCACGTCATCTCCAGCTCGTCCATGGCAGCGTGAGCCTCGTCGATCTTTGCCTGCTGCTCGCCGAGCGCCGTGTAGTTGGTGGGATCGACTTGGGCCATTGCTGCCTCGGCCTCCTCAACGCGGGTGCGCTGCGTCTCCATCTTGCGCTCGAGCGAACTCACCTCGCGGCGGAGCTTCTGGCGCTCGGCGTTGGACAGGCCGTTGGGCTGACCGCTCGACTTGGGCTTTTCGGCCGCAGCTGCCGCGGCACCGGTGTCGAACGTGCCGGTCTTGGCGCTCGGCGCGCCCACGGGCTCGCCCTCGGCGGTAGCGTTGCACAGGCGCAGGTACTGGTCCACGCCACCGGGCATATGCGTCAGGTGGCCGTCGAGCAGCGCCCACTGCTGGTCGGTCACGCGCTCCATCAAAAAGCGGTCGTGCGTCACCAGGATCAGCGTGCCGGGCCAGCCGTCCAGCAGGTCCTCGACAATCGCGAGCATGTCGGTATCCAGGTCGTTGCCCGGCTCGTCCAGGATGAGCACGTTGGGCTCGTCCAGAATCGTCAGCAACAGCGACAGGCGACGGCGCTGGCCGCCCGAAAGATCGCCGATGCGGCTCCAGAGCTGCTGCGTCGTAAAGCCCAGACGCTCGCAGAGCTTCTCGGGCGAAGTCTCCTTGCCGTCGATGACGTAGTACTTCTTATAGTTGCCGAGCACCTCGCGGATCGTGTCGCCCATGTAGGGCTTGAGCTCCTCGAGCTGCTGCGACAGCACGCCAAAGCGCACTGTCTGGCCAATCTTCACGCGGCCGCGCGTGGGTTCAATCTTGCCCTGGATCACGTCGAGCAGCGTCGACTTACCGGCGCCGTTCTCGCCCAAAAGGCCATAGCGGTCGCCCGCACCAATGAGCCAGGTCACATCGGTGAGCACCTGCTTGGACGCGCCGTCGGTATCGGCATAGCCGGCATCCACGTCGACCACATCGATAACCTGCTTGCCCAAGCGGCTCACGGCCAAGCGCTTGAGCTCCAGCTCGTCACGCACGGGCGGCACGTCGGCGATCAGCTCACGAGCGGCATCCACGCGAAACTTGGGCTTGGTGGAACGAGCCTGGGCACCGCGGCTCAGCCACGCGAGCTCCTTGCGCGCCATGTTGCGACGGCGCTCCTCGGTAACCGCGGCCATGCGGTCGCGCTCTACGCGCTGCAGGATGTAGGCCGAATAGCCGCCCTCGAAGGGATCGACCTGGCCGTCGTGGACCTCCCACATGCTGGTGCAGACCTCGTCCAAGAACCAGCGGTCGTGCGTGACCACGAGCATGGCGCCCTGACCGCGCTGCCAGCGGGCCTTAAGGTGACGCGCGAGCCAGTTGATGGTGCGCATGTCCAGGTGGTTGGTGGGCTCGTCGAGCATGAGCACGTCGTAGTCACCAATCAGCAGGCGCGCGAGGTCCACGCGACGGCGCTGGCCGCCCGAAAGCTCGCCAACCGTGCCCTCCCAGGGCACATCGCTAATAAGACCGGCGAGAATCTGGCGCGTGCGGGGGCTCGACGCCCACTCGTACTCAGGCGCGTCGCCCACAACGGCATGATGCACGGTATCGGTGTCGACAAGCTGGTCCTTTTGGCCGAGCAGACCAATCGTGGTGCCGCGACGGTGCGTCACGCGGCCGTCGTCGGGCTCCAGCGTGCCGGCGAGCACGCTCAGCAGCGTCGACTTGCCGTCGCCGTTTTTGCCGACAATACCAATGCGGTCGCCCTCGCCCACGCCGAGCGTCACGCTATCGAAAATATGCTTGGTGGGAAACTCTAGGCTGACGGAATCGCATCCCAAAAGAATCGCCATATGCCCTGCTCCTTCTTAGAAATTCAACGTTGTCCATGATAGCAGCGAGCCCCACCCCAAACCACCACGAAGGCGCCTGTCCCCTTTGTGGTGGTCGTTTCGGTCGCAGAGCAAAAGGCGGGCCATCTCCCACAAGAGATGACCCGCCTCTCCAATCAGTCCCGCGGCAACCGTGGCCGCCGCGGGCCTCAAGCATGTCCCGGACTAGGAGAACATGCCGGTGAGGTAATCATTCAGCCGCTTATCCTTGGGCCGTTGGAAAATCTCGTCAGTCTCGTCGTACTCGACCATATCGCCCATGTAGAAGAACGCCGTGCGGTTGGACACACGCGACGCCTGCTCCATGTTGTGCGTCACGATGACGATGGCGCGCTCGGCCACAATCGACGACATAAGGTCCTCGATCGCCAACGTCGAGATGGGGTCGAGCGCCGAGCAGGGCTCGTCAAACAGGATCACGTCGGGGTTGAGCGCCAGCGTGCGCGCAATGCACAGACGCTGCTGCTGGCCGCCCGAAAGCGCGTAGGCGCTCTTGTCGAGCTTGTCCTTGACCTCGTCCCAAAGCGCCGCGCCGCGCAGGCTTTCCTCGACCATGCGGTCGAGCTCGTCGCGGTCGGTGATGCCGTGGCGCTTAGGCGCAAACGTGATGTTGTCGCGAATGGACTTGCGGAACGGGTTGGGCTGCTGGAACACCATGCCAATGGAACGGCGCAGCTCGTAGGTGTTTTCGGTCTTGGTGTTTACATTGCGCCCGCGATAGTTGATCTCGCCCTCCACGCGGCAGCCGCGAATCTCGCGATTCATCAGGTTGAGGCTGCGTAAGAAGGTCGACTTACCGCAGCCCGAAGGCCCGATGAGCGCCGTGATCTCGCCCTTGTGGAAGTCGAGCGACGTATTGTGCAGTGCATGGTGGTCGCCATAGTACACGTTGACGTCCTTGGTGGAGAGCACAACCTCGTCGCTCACGGCCTTGCCGCTCACGCGCACGCGCTTCTCGCTCTCCCCCACGCTCGACAGGAAGTCCCGGGTGTCGGACGATGCCGCTTCGGTTGCGGGCGTTACATTCATCTCGCTCATTCGGCCGTCATCTTCCTTGCCAGTTGCTTGCCCACAATGCGGGCGATTACGTTAAACAGCAGCACGCAAATCATCAGCAGTGCAGCGGTGCCCCAGACAATCTGCTGGGCCTCGGGGCTGCCCTCGCCATAGATCTTGTAGATGTGCACGGCGAGCGACTCGCCGGGACGGAACACGTTCCAAGCGCAGGTGGGGCTCGACAGGTTAAAGCTCAAGAAGTTCAGGCGAACCGGCGAGCTCATACCCGAGGTAAAAAGCAGTGCTGCGGCCTCGCCAAACACGCGACCGGCCGAAAGCACGATGCCCGTCACGATGGCAGGCATGGCCTCGGGGATCAGGATGTGCAGCGTGGCCTCCCAGCGAGTGAGGCCCATGGCCAGGCACGCATCGCGCTGGGCCTGCGGCACGTCCTCGAGCGCCTGCTGGATCACGCGCACCAGGATGGGGATGTTGAACATGGTGAGCGCGACGGCGCCGGAGATGATGGAGTACTTCCAGCCCAGCTGCACCGAGAACACCAGAAAACCGAACATGCCGACGACGATGGAAGGCAGCGAGGACAACGTCTCGATGGCGGTGGAGGCGATGTCGCGGATGGGTCCGTCCGGCGCGTACTCAACCAAAAAGACCGCGCCACCCAGGCTGATGGGCACCGAGATGATCAGGGTGATCAGCAGCAGGTAGAACGAGTCGAACAGCTGGTAGAGCACGCCGCCCTGCGTTCCGTTGGCGCGCGACGGCTCCGTGAGAAAGCCCGGCTGGAACAGCGTCGAGATGCCCTCGAACAGGATATAGGCCACCATGGAGACGACGATGAGCATGACGATGGCGACGATCGCCGTCAACACGCCCGTGGCGAAGCGGTCCTGCTTTTGGACACGCCCGAGCCTCGCCTCGTCGACGTGGATACGCGTGCTAGCCACGAGCCTTCGCCCCCTTGCGGCCGATAAGGTGGATGATCAGGATGAAGATGAGACTCATGCCCATCAGCAGCAGGCCGAGCGCCCACAGAACATCGTCTTGGGCCGAGCCCTCGGCATAGACTGCCATGGACGTGGTGAGCGTGGTGGTGATGGTGGACGCCGGCGACAGCAGCGACGTCGGCATGGCCTCGATGCCGCCGATGACCATGCGCACGGCGAGCGTCTCGCCAAAGGCGCGGGTCATGCCCAAGATAACCGCGGTCATGAGCGACGGCATGGCGGACTTGAGCACCACGTGCCAGATGGTCTGCCAGCGGGTGTAGCCCAGCGCGAGCGAGCCCTGGCGGTAGCCGTCGGGCACGGCGCGCAAGCCATCGACCGAAAGCGTGGTCATCGTCGGCAGAGTCATGACCGCCAGCACGATGGCGCCGGGCAAGATGCCCAGGCCCGTGCTCACGTGGAAAACGCTCTTCATAAGACCGACGACCACGTGAAAACCGATCAGGCCAAAGACGACCGAGGGGATGCCGGTCAAAAGCTCAATGAGCGGCTGAAAGATCTTAGAGCCAAACTTAGGGCTAATCTCGACCGCAAAGATGGCAGAGCCGATGGCGATGGGCAGCGCGATAAGCGTGGAGAGCACCATGACCGCAAACGAGGTGACGATCAGGGGCAGGGCGCCGGTATAGGGCAGGCCGTTTTCGGCTGTGTTGGCCAGGTCCCACTTGGTGCCGGTGAAAAACTCGACGACCGAGACGCCGTCCTTGACAAAAGCCGAGAGGCCCTTTTGGGCGACCATAAAGATGAGCGCGGCAACGACAAGCGTCACGAGCGCTACGCACGCGCCCGTGACGCCCAGGCCCACGTTCTCAAGGTCGCGCTTTGGCAGCTGTTTTGCCATTGCAAACCTTTCCGGGGGCGATTACTTATTTAGCAGAGACCTTGCCGCTGGCGTCCTTGACGACCTTCATGGCAGAGACGGGGATAAAGCCCTGCTCCTCGACGAGCTTGCCCTGAACGTCGTCGGAGAGCATAAACTCCAGGAAGGCCTTGGTGGCCTCGTCGGCGTCCTTGGAGCAGTACATGTGCTCGGTAGCCCAGATCTTGAAAGAGTCGTCGGTGACGTTCTTGCTCTTGGGCTCGACGCCCTCGACTTTGATGGCGTTGAACTTGGAGTCATCGAAGTGCGAGAAGTCGAGGTAGGAGATGGCGTTGTCGGTACTGCCCATCTGAGTCTGGACGTCGCCGGACTTGTCGAGCTCGGCATCGCCCTTAAAGTCGACGGCCTCGTCGCCAAAGACGGCGGCCTCGAAGGTGGCGCGGGTGCCGGAGCCGGCCTTGCGGTTGAGGACGACGATGGTGGCGTCGTCGCCGCCGACCTCCTTCCAGTTGGTAATCTGACCGGAGAAGATACCCTTGAGCTGCTCGAGGGACAGGTCGTCGACCGTCACGTTCTTGGAAACGACGGGGCCCATGCCCACGACGGCAACCTCGTGGTCGACGAGGTTCTTGACCTGGTCGGCCTCGAGCTTGGTCTCGGCGAAGACGTCGGAGTTGCCGATGGTGACGGTGCCGGCGGCAACAGCGGTCAGGCCCTTGCCCGAACCGTTACCCGAGCCGGAGACGGAGACATCGGGGTTGGCGTCCATGAACTTCTCGGCAGCGGCCTCGACGAGAGCCTGGAACGAAGAGGCACCGTCGTAAGTCACCTCGCCGGAGACGGACTCGGCAGCAGCGGCGCTACCCTTGTCGGCGGCATCGGATGCGCCGGAGCCGCCGCAACCAACGAGACCGAGACCGACGATGCTGGCAAAACCACCAGCGAGGCCGAGGAACTGACGACGAGAATAAGCCTGATCGAGCATGATCTTCCTTTCATACATGCGACTCGCGGGCACCCCACCCGCTTTGCTGTTTGGAAAGATACGGCCCCGACCGGGCAGCGTCCGCGCCAACTACGGTTTCTTACGGGCATTTGATAGACCCTTACCGCAAGCGCAGCACGGCCTTTACAAACGAATAACAAACCCGCCACCAAGCATGACCCGCCTTTTACACCAATAAAAACAAAGTTGCGGTGAAATAGTTCCTGCTTGGCCATCAAATGGCCCATTCTAGGAACTATTCCACCGCAACTTAGATTGGGAAACCGCGAGACCTTAAAGCTCTAATTCATTCAAACGGAGGATCGCAACAATATAGATCTTGAGCGCCTGCTTGAGCTGTTCCTCGTTGGCGCACTCGTTGGGGCCGTGCATCTGGCCGCCCCACGAGGGCAGCTCCAGGCCGGTCTCCTCGGGGCCAAACGAGACGGCGCGGGCAAAGTTGCGCGCGTACGTGCCGCCGCCCATGGCAAAGGGTTCAGCATGCTTGCCGGTGAACTCGTTATAGGTATCGATAAGCGCCTTCACGGCCGGATCATCGGCAGAGACCGAGAACGGCACCTTCGCGCGACCCAGCTGGCACGTCACGCCGAAACGGCCCACGAGCGGATCGAGCTGCTCGCGGATGGTATCGGCACTCGTGCTGTCGGGGAAGCGCACGTCGATGACCTGCTCGATATGGCCATCCGCCACGCGGATGACGCCAGCGTTGCAGGTAAGCGGGCCAAACGCCGGACTCGTCGCATCGATACCCAGGCCGCGGCCATAGGCGTCCGCATGCACAAAGGCCAAAAACTTGACAAACTCGTGCTCGGCGGGCGTCAACAGGCGCTTGTCACGGGCGCCAAACGCGTCCTCGGCCTCGCGCAGATACGCCACGATCAGGCCGACAGCGTTGATAGTGCCCTCAGGCATCGAGGCATGACCGCCAATGCCGTGGGCAAAAATCTGCGCATGCCCGTTATCGAGTGTCGTGATCTCAAGGCGATCGGCGTTCTCGACCGGCGGCGGCAGCTCATCGGCGGCAATCGCGAGCTCGCAGATGGACTGCGACGGAATGGCATTGCTCGTCTCGGCGCCGCTCCACGACACGATGCGCCCGCCGTCGATCTTGGAGCTCACGAACGTCGCCCCAAACTGGCCCTTCTCGGCATTGCAGACCGGGAACTCGGCATCGGGCGTAAACAAAAAGTCGGGGACTGCGTGGTTCTCCAGATAATGGTGAACGTCGGACATGCCCACTTCCTCATCGCAGCCCAGCAGCGCGCGGAAGGTATAGCGCGGCACAATGCCGTGTTTGAGCAGATAAGCGCCGGCGTAGAGCGACAACACCGCCGGGCCCTTGTCGTCGATCACGCCACGGCCGAGCAGCCAGCCCTCGCGGCGCTCCATCGCAAACGGGTCGGTGTTCCAGCCGGGACCGGCGGGCACCACGTCCACGTGGCAGATGGTCGCGAGCTGTTTGTCGCCGCGGCCAGGAATATCGGCAATGCCCACATAGCCCTCGTCGTCGCTCGTCTGATAGCCGAGCTTTTGCGCAATGCCGAGCGCGCAATCGAGCGCATCACGGACCGGGCGGCCAAACGGCGCACCGGGCTCCGCATCGGCAGCAACGGCCACAGACGGATAGCTCACCAGCTGCTCGATATCGGCGACGACATCTTCCCAGACCTCGTCGACATACTCGGCAACGCTCTGCTCCACCTGATTCATGGACGACCTCCTTACCAATGAGCGGCGAGCGTGCCCGCCCCTCACATCGCATACTTATATAGCGAAAAGTTTAGCAAGCTCGGCCACCGAGTGCACCACCGCATCGGCACCCGCGGCCTCGTGCTCCCCCGGCGCCGCCGCGCCCGAATAGATGCCGATACACGGCACACCCATCGCGTGCGCGCCCTCCACATCGTTAAAGCGGTCGCCGATCATCACGGCCTCGTCCGCGGTCGCGCCCAGGGCCGCCAGGGCATCGCGGACCGAATCCGCCTTGGTCTCGCGCCCCTGCGGCGGATTCATGCCAACCACTGCCTCAAACTGGCAAATCCCCAGCTCATGCACCATATCGATGCACTTCGCCTCCATGCGAGACGTCGCGACCGCCATGCGATGCCCCTGCGCGGCAAGGCCATCGAGCAGCTCGGGGATTCCGTCGAACACGGGATACTCTTCAGGTCCCAGCTCATCAAAAAAGGCACGGTACTCGTCAGCCACCACAAGCGACTCCTCGCGGGAGAAGCCATAAAAGTCGTGAAAGCTCTTCCACAGGGGCGGCCCGATCATGCGGCGCAGGTCACCCATCTGCGCCTCCGAAAACCCGCGCGCGGCCAACGTCTTGCGCGTCGAGGTCATCACCGCCCGGCCCGTATCGGCCACCGTGCCGTCAAAATCGAACAGCACAACCGGCCGCTCGCATAGCTGTAATGCCGCCATCGGCATCCCTCTTCCCCAGTTGATGATTTCCACACCGACACTTCAAACTGTTGACTATTCAACAATTGAACCTAGAAATGTGGAACGACTCCACTATACTTGTCGCACTTTGCTCTCAGAAGGCGGCGCGCAAGCGCCCCAACGAAAGGTGCAATTATGTCTTTTGCCATCATAACCGACTCCACATCGGACATCTCCCCCGCCCGTGCTCAAGAGCTCGGCATTTACGTGATTCCACTGCATGTGATTATCGAGGGTGAGGACCTGCTCGACCAAGTGCAGATTACCGCCGAGGAATACGTCGCCCGCATGGCTGGCTCCGAGCAGTTGCCGCACACCTCGCAGCCGAGCGCCGGCGAGTTCAAGGCGCTCTTTGACCGCGTGCTCGCCGACGGCCACGATAGCGCCATCTTTATCTCGCTATGCAGCGAGTGGTCCGCCTGCTATGCCAACGCCAGCCTGACGGCCGAGACCCACGAGCTCGACGTGCGCTGCATCGATTCGCGCACCGGTTCGGGTGCCGAAGGCCTGCTGGTGGAGTACGCGCTCGCCATGCGCGAGGACGGTCGCAGCCTGGACGAGACCGAGGCGCAGATCCGCGCGACGCTGCCCGACGCCCACCTGCTGCTGATTCCCCGCACGCTCGAGAACCTGGTCAAGAACGGCCGCGCACCTAAACTCGCCGGCCAGCTCACGCAGATGCTCAACATTCGCCTGGCCGTTTCGCCGGAGTGGAAATCGGGCGAGATCAAGGCCATCAAAAAGGGCCGCGGCGCCAAGCGCATCGTTGCCAACACCATGGCCGATTGCCTCGCATTTTTGGCCGAGCATCCGGGCTCCAGCGTGCGCGTGCTCACGACCGGCGCCGCCGAGGAGCAGGAACTCGTCAACCAAGCGCTCGCGGGCCAAGACTACGTAGACGCCGGCACCGGCCCCATCGGCTGCACCATTGCCACCCACGTAGGCGTCGACGCCATCGCCATCAGCTACTGCCCCCGCTACCAGCCAACTCACTAGGGACGCCCACATCAGTTGCGGTGGAATAGGGACTGTTTTTAGCTCATCAGCCGCCAATCAAACCCTATTCCACCGCAACTTTTTTGCTGCGCCATCCATATGCAAGATATGCTGGCGATCGGCGCATTCCCAGCTGTTTGAGGGAGCTTCGACTAGCCCCCGACGATACCCAGTGGGCAAAAAATGGCAAATATGAGTACTGTCACAATTTTAGTAACAGCAAAATCTTGCTGAAATTGCCCGCTTTCACCGATTTCAAGCGCCATAAAGTACCGAATCGTCGTGGTAAGGGGGTTGGATATATCAAATCGCAGCCAATTGGTCTTAAATACTTTCCAAATGATATGGTACTAACCAAACAACAGTACTCATATTTGCCATTTTTTGCCCACCGGGTCCGAATGAAGCCCGCTCTGTATGCCTCCGGCTACCCACATGACCGCAAATCCTGGTTATCAAGGGCCGTCGCGCGCTTTGACATCGACCGAAAGCCGCTCGCGGAATAATCCCTCGCCATTAGCGAACTTGAATCGAAATTAGATATCCCAAAAAGCCGCAATGCCGTACCCTCGTCTCAACAACTCCAGTACAAGGACGGCATTCAAATGGGCAACACCATGCATCAATACGCCCTCTTTGGGACCGCACAATTTAAATACGATCAGACGATCGCGCACACCTCGGACCCACACCGACAAATCGTCATTTGCAACAACGGTTCAGACGTACGCTACGCCACACTTGAAGAGTGGGAAGAAGCTGGCGCTTTGTTCGATGAACGAGCGCGAATCGAGGGCATCGTCACCAGCGCGAGCCCAGCACGTGACAAACTCGAGCTCTTTCGCAGTCTCTTTACCGGACGTAAAGATGTTTACGCTCATGGATATCGCAGAAAAGACGGAGGTATCGGCTATACGCCCGCTTGCGCAAACGAGTGGAAGTCGGGAATTTGCCCCAAAGCAGCCCATCAAAGAGTCAAATGCGCAGAATGCGGCAATCGCATCTTCCCCGAATTAAGCGATGCCGCAATCATTGCTCACTTTAAAGGCAACGATGACCGGTTCCGCGATGTCCTTGGGCAATATGTTCTCGACAGGGACTGCAACACGAAAGTTCTCGTCATCGATTTTGACAAAGCGGACTGGAAAGAGGCAACAAATGCCGTACGGCTTGTTGCAAAACGACGGAGCATTAACGCCGCCGTTGAGCGCTCAAGGTCCGGCAACGGCGCACACATCTGGTTTTTCTTCCTCGAGCCAATCGACGCAAAGGCTGCCAGAGAGTTTGGAAGTTACCTCATAACCGAAGCCGCGGCGCTTAATAAAACAATCACGTTCGAGGCCTTTGATCGAATGCTCCCCGCTCAGGTCACTATCCCCGATGGAGGCTTTGGAAACCTCATCGCACTTCCCTTTCAAGGCAAGGCACAACGTGAAGGAAACAGCGTATTTGTAGACGAACAATTCGAGCCCTTTCCCGACCAATGGCTTTATCTGTCGCAAGTCCAGCTGATTCCGCGCTCGACAGTGCAAAATCTGATCGAAACCACTGGGGACAACCCACACGGGCTAGCAACAGTTACGGTGGCAAACAAGACCAAACGGTATGCCCAAACGCCCCGCAAACGGCTACCGCTCACATCGCGGGACTTTCCTTCATCGCTGCCCGTCACACAAGCCGATATGCTGTACATCCCCGAGAAGTCTCTGAGTCCAGCGGCTCAAATGGAAATCCGCGGGCTCGCAACATTCGCCAACCCGGAATTCTTCCGCGCGCAATCTATGCATCAATCAGTATTCGGTAAACCGCGGCTCATAGACCTCAGCGAGCTTAGAGGCGGCTGCGTCGCGATTCCCAGAGGCTGCAAAGCTCAACTTGAGCGACTGCTCCAAGAAACCGGCGTCTCTGTCCACTATTCAGACGAACGCAAATCTGACAATCAAATTGTGATGACATTTAAAGGCGCCCTTCGCCCTGAGCAGCAAATCGCCGTTGATCAGATGCTCATATACGAAGACGGAATCATGTCCGCTCCGACAGGCTTCGGTAAAACCGTCATCGGAGCTTACCTTATTGCCGCCATTGGTCTTCCAACGCTCGTCATCGTTCCCAAGACCGCGCTCATAACCCAATGGAAATCCCAGCTCGAGCGATTTGTCGACATTACGGACAACAGGGAGCCCGTCCGAACCCCAAAAGGACGAATCAGCAAAAAGCAGCCTCCGCTCATCGGGCAAATTGGAGGAGGCAAGACCGCCGTAAGTGGCCTCATCGACGTCGCTTCATTTCAATCGCTGTCTGGCAAAGACCGCCAAACCGGAGAGCCAATAGTTAAGGACCTTGTTCGCAATTACGGCCTCATTATCTGCGACGAATGCCACCATGCCGCCGCGCCGCAGCTCGAGCTTGTTCTCAAGTCTGCCCCGGCCAAATACGTATACGGCCTTTCCGCAACGCCCGAGCGCTCCGACGGTCTTACGCGGGCACTCTCCATGCTCTGCGGACCGCTTCGCTATGTCATCGATCCAAAAACGCAAGCGATCCAGCAGGGCATCCAGCGCATCGTACGGCCTCGTTTTACCGGAATTCGACTACCGGCCTACGAGCCCGGTGCAAGCTTCAATCAGATTCTCGACCTTCTGTGCGCGCATACGGCAAGAAATGAATTAATTGTCGACGATGCCCTCGAAGCCGCATCAAGCGGTCGACACCCACTTGTGCTTTCAAAAAGGAAAAAGCATGCCGAGGAGCTTTGCAGGCTCCTTCGCGACCGCGGACACGAGCCCATCCTCTTAACCGGGGAAATCGATGCTAAAGAGAGGAAAGCGATATTGAGCAAGCTTCCCGGCTTTGAGCACGAGCACAGAATCATTGTTGCCACCGAAAGCCTCCTGAGCGAGGGGTTCGACCTTGCATATCTCGACAACTTGTTTATTGCGACGCCGATAGCCTGGGATGGCAGCGTAACGCAACAGGCAGGCAGGCTGCATAGAAACTACGACGGCAAACAGCGGGTTGAGATATTCGACTACGTCGACCTGTCGATACCCATGCTCGCCCGCATGTACCAGAAGAGACTCAAGACCTACGCCAAGCTTGGGTACGAAGTCTACGTGACCGGAGGCAGCGAGCAGCCCGATCAAAACATTCTCATAGAGCCGGCGAATGCCGTAGAGACATTGGTTGAAGACATCGTCGACGCCGCCAAGAGCATCTTCATTGCCGCGCCCTACGTATCTGCCGCCTGCCTTGCAAAGCTCGGCGATGCAATCAAAGGCGCCGCTGCCCGAGGGATTGCCCTTGAGATTTACCTTGCCTCGACTCCGCGTGAAGATGCAAAAGAGACTTTGGCCGAAATGAACGTCGAGTATGCCATCAGAGCAGAAGGACGTTTGTGTGCAGCGATAATTGACGAAGAAACTGTCTGGTACGGAACGATCCCGCTGCTAGCTTTCCCAAAGAACGAAGACTGCAGCATAAGGTTCAAAAACAGCGAGATCGCAGCGGAGCTCTTAGACGAAGTCAGCCACAAGGGAAAGCCAGATGCCGCGTCAACAGACGGAACATCTCCATCACTTGCGGTGAAATAGGGACTGTTTTTGGCTTATTAGCCGCCAATCAATCCCTATTTCACCGCAAGTTAGAAATCGGCGATCAGCCCAGCGGACCCTGAAACAGCTCCTGATGAGTGCCCATTCTCACCAGCCTAATCATTGGGTTAGTCTTATGGGGAAGATAAAGAACGACCACATCGACCAAGCCATCGGATAGGTGGAAATCGATGTAGCCGTTGTAGTTTCCGCCCGGGTTTGAGAGCTCGTGGGCGCCATACTCCGCCGGAAGTGACCCATGAGCCACAAGCTCTGCAACCGCCGCTTTAAACTCACTTTTTAGCTGCGGATGCATGCGCATCGTTCGTTTGTAGTCCACCTTAAATTGAGCCTCGACTTTAATCTCGAACATCGCTATTCCTCATCGAGGAATGACATAAGCTCATCAGCGTTATTGAATGACGGGCTATCGTCCGGCAAAATCCCCAACTCATGAGCCTCGGCGATCACCATGGCACGCCTCGTCGCCTCGTTGGGCACCTCCGCCCTTCCTACAATCTCAAAAGGAATCTTTCGCTGATTTACCAGCTGCCGAACGGCAAGATTGAGATAGGAATTGAGGCTGAGGCCGACCGAATCCAAGAACTCAGTCGCCTGCTCCTTGAGCCCCTCTTCGATTCGAACCGTCGTAGGCTTAACTGTTGCTGTAGACATTTGCGACCTCCTCGCCCTCGTCTTTTACACCAGTATACCCAATATAAATGGCAATCTGATGTTAAATAACATCAGATTGCCATGCGTATTCATGTCGCGTGGGCACGATTGATCTACATCAGCCCGCTCAGGGCGATGTCGACGGCTTCGTTGAGGTCGTCGGTGATGTGCACGAGCTCGGGATCGAGCGGGCTGATCATGCCGGCGTCCATCACCGGGCCGTTGAGCCAGTCGAACAGGCCCTGCCAGTACTCTGTGCCCACCAGCACGAGGGGCATGCGCTTGACCTTGTGCGTTTGCACCAGCGTGAGCACCTCGAACATCTCGTCGAGCGTGCCAAAGCCGCCGGGAAACACGATGGCGCCCGAGCTGTATTTGACGAACATGGTCTTGCGCACAAAGAAGTAACGGAAGTCCATGCCGAGGTTCACGTATTTATTGAGCCCATGCTCGTGCGGCAATTCAATGCCCAGGCCAACTGACTTGCCGTTGACACTCGCCGCTCCCCTGTTGGCCGCTTCCATGATGCCGGGGCCACCACCGGTGATAACCGCCACGCCGCGCTGGGCAATCTTACGGCCGACCGTGCGCGCCGCCTTGTAGGCCGGGTCCGTCTTGGGCGTGCGGGCACTACCGAAGATGGTCACCGCAGGCCCTAACTCGGCAAGTGCGCCAAAGCCATCGACAAACTCGGCCTGGATGCGCAGTACGCGCCACGGATCGGCATGCAGCCAGTCGGTCGACTCCTCGGGCGCCAGCAGGTTGGCGTAGGTGTTGTCCTTAGGAATCATGGGGCCGCGCATGACCACGGGGCCGCGGCGGTACGTCTCGTCGTAGGCAGGCTCGCCCTCGACGTTCTCATTCTTAATCATGGGCACTCCTATCGAGAAAAAGAAAAGCGGGCGGGGTCGACGCCATGCGCCAAACACCCGCCCGAACATCAACTATTCGGTATGGTACCCACGATGCATCAAGTGCTTGCAAGCTATCGGTCAGCGGTCGTGCGGCCGGTGTCAGCAAATGTGACGACCGGCCGTCGCTCGCCCCTTGCCGTTGCCCGCGCTCTGCAAGCGCCCGCGCCGCTCTTAGTAGTCCACCGCCGCAGGGCTGTTCATCCAGTCGCTCACAAACGCGCCGTAGCGGCCCTCGATAATGGCCTGGCGGGCACGCTGCATAAGGTTGAGCAGGTAGTAGATGTTGTGCATCGAAAGCAGGATGCCGCCGAGCATCTCCTTCTGCGTGACCATGTGGCGAATGAGCGCGCGGCTGTAGCCGCCCGTGCACACCGGGCAGGTGCAGGTGGGGTCGATGGGGCCGTCGTCGTGCGCAAAACGCGCGTTGCGGAAGTTAAGGCGACCTTCACTGGAGAATGCCGTGCCCATGCGGCCGGTGCGCGTCGGCAGCACGCAGTCGAACATATCGATGCCCACGCCCACGCCGCGCACGAGCGTCGTCGGGTTGCCGACGCCCATCAGGTAGCGCGGCTTGTGCTTGGGCATGTACTCGCTCACAAGCGGCGCCAGGGTCTCGAACATGGTCTCGTGGTCCTCGCCCACCGAGTAGCCGCCGATGCCGTAACCGGGGAAGTCGCCGCACTCCTCCAGATGGCGCAGAGAGCGCAGGCGCAGATCCAAATGCATGCCGCCCTGGACGATGCCAAAGAGCGCCTGGTCATCGCGGGTGTGAGCCTTGTAGCAGCGCTCGGCCCACATGCTCGACAGCTCCACCGCGCGCTCAACGTAGGCGCGCGTGGCGGGATAGCCCGGGCACTGGTCCAGCTGCATGCAGATGTCGGAGCCGAGCTTCATGGCGATCTCCATGTTGTCCTCGGGTGTCCAGAACACGTGGCGGCCGTCGTAATCGTTGACGATAAAGCGCACGCCCTCGTCGGTGAGCTTGACGGCGTCGTTGTGGCTGAACACCTGGAAACCGCCCGAGTCGGTGAGGATAGGACCGTGCCAGTTCATAAACTTGTGCAGGCCGCCCAGCTCGGCGATAGTGTCCTCGCCGGGACGCATGGACAGATGATAGGTGTTGGCAAGCACGATCTGGGCGCCGAGCTGTTTGACGGTCTCGGTGGGGATGCCCTTGACGTTTGCCTTGGTGCCCACGGGCATAAAGATCGGCGTCTCGATGTCGCCGTGCGGGGTGTGCAGCACGCCGGCACGCGCATGCGTCGTCGGATCCTCGGCGATCAGGTCGAATTTAAAAAGGCTCTGGTCCATAAACTGGAACTCCTTGGTTGCGGTTCATACGCAAAACATTATACGGGCAACCCGCGAGAAGCACCGACTCGACAGAAACTGGTGCATTAAACGACTAGTCATTTAAGAACGTCCCCAACGACTACGGGATCATCTCCAACAGCCAAGGGAACGCCGATGCTTTGTCAACGACAGCGAAAACCCGCCAGAGCGAGCAAGATGCCTTCAGGCAAAATGGCGCCACAGGTTGAGCATAAGTCAGACACTATGACCCAATCCGAGGGCACGGAAACGACAGGAGCCCCCGCTCGTGACCGCGGGTCGGGGCTGCGACAATGTTGTTGAAGTGCCAGAGGCGCAGCCGCGCCGCAACGAGGTTGGGAGGCTCCCGTGCCTAGATATTCTACCGCCTTCGGAATGGACGTACACCTCAGGTCCACCACCGTCTGCGCGCTCGACGCGGAGACGGGCGAGGCCGTGGCGAGGAGGTTCCGCGGCAACCCGTGGGGCGAGGTCGCGGAGTGGATGTCGGGCTTCCCGGGCCCGTCGCTCGCCGTCTACGAGAGCGGCTACCTCGGCTTCGCGCCGCAGAGGGAGCTGTCGGCCCTCGGCGTCGACTGCGTCGTCGCGGCCGTCTCCAAGGTCCCGAGGTCGGCGGCAGACCTCTCGTCCAAGAACGACCGCAACGACGCGGCCAGGATGGCCAAGGCGATACTGTCGCACGACGTCACCCCGGTATGGGTACCGCCCCCCGAGATCGAGGGGCTCAGGGACCTCGCCGCCGCCCACGACGCCGCGACCGCCAGGCTCGCGGCGGCGAAGCAGCGGCTCCTGGCGTTCCTGGCCCGCCGCGGCTACGTCTACGGCGGCACGACGCCGGCCGGCAACCCCCGGAGGTACTGGACGTACGGCTTCCTCAGGTGGCTCGACGGCATACACCCCGCCGACGACGGCGGCATCCGGGCGCTTGCGGCGCTGAGGAACGAGGTCGAGGCGCTCCAGTCGATCAAGGGGTGCGGGTTCGCGCTCGCCGCCGCCTTCGCGTCCGAGGTCGGCGACTTCTCGAGGTTCCGCTCCGGCAGGCAGGTGACGTCCTACTTCGGCCTCGCCCCGAAGCAGAGGTCGAGCGCGGACTCCGTGCGCCTCGGCGGGATCAGCGGGGCCGGCAACGCGCTCGTCAGGAGGCTGGCCGTCGAGGGGTCCTGGAGCTACGTCCAGGCGAGCCACCAACCGAAGCTGATGCCCAAGGGCAGCGGCGTCCCGCTCGAGGTGAGGATGCACGGGAGGAAGGGTTCCGAGCGCCTGCTCCGGCGCCGCGAGGAGATGCTCGCCAGGGGCATGCCCCAGGCGAAGGCGAACGCCGCCACCGCCGCCGAGCTCGTGAGGTGGCTGTGGGCCCTCGGCGCGATGTGCCGGGAGGCCGGCGAATAGACATAGCCCCCGTCCCGGCGAGCCGGGCGGCCTTCGGGGATACCCCCGCTTTCGCTGGGCGCGCGGCAGCGGCCGCATGCGCGTAGTCAGACTTGGGGAGCCCCGCCGAAGGAGAGGATTGCGGGCCGCCGGAGCGGTATCCGCGGATATGAGACTGAGCCGAAGGCGTCGACGACATGCCGGGGGCGGACCGGGACGGGTTCAACGGCAGGCCCCGCCGACCGATTGCAAGCGGTCGGCGGGGCCATTGTGGCTCTTGACAGCGGATTGGGTCATATGAGCGAAAACGGCCCCAAGCGAGCAAGGTGACGTGAAATGAAAGGACGCTGACCTTCTGGTCGCGCCCTTGAAGTTGAACGTCAGATTGCCGCTCTGGCGGGTTTGCAGCGTCAACTGGTTACGCGGTTTGGTAAAACCGCGTAACCCCTACGGCCGCTGGCCCATGCCACCCTCGAGGGTGACGGTCTCGCCGTTCATGTACTTAAAGTCGGGACCGCAGAGCTGAACGACCACGCGGCCGATCTCCTTCTCGACGTCGCCGTAGTGGCCTGCCGGCGGCATGTGGACGTTGGCCTTGAAAGCCTCGGGGTAAGCATCCTGGAAGTTCTCGAGCGCAGCGGTCCAAGCAAGCGGGCAAACGATATTGACGTTGATGCCGTCCTTGCCCCACTCGTTGGCGGCAACGCGGGTCAGGCCGCGGATGCCCTCCTTGGCGGCAGCATAGCTGCACTGGCCATAGTTGCCAAACAGGCCGGCGCCCGAGGCAAAGTTGACCACGGAGCCCTTGGTCTCCTTCAGGTGCGGATAGGCCTTCTGCATGTACAGATAGGTAGCATACAGACCGGAGTAAATGGCCAGGTTAAACTGATCCATGGTGTGATCGGCGATGGTCACACCCGAGGCGCTGGCCTGAGCATTGTTGACGACGGCGTCGATGCGGCCGAACTCCTCAATGGCCTTGTCGATGACGTTCTGGACAACGGCCTCGTTATCCTGGCCAGCCGAGACATCGGCCTGAACAGGCAGAACCTTGACACCGTACTCGGCCTCGAGAGACTCCTTGGCGGCCTCGAGCTTGGCGACGTTGCGGCCGGTGATGACGAGGTTCGCGCCCTCCTTGGCAAATGCGATATCGATGCCGTAGCCGATGGAGCCAGCGGAACCGTCCTTAAGCGTGGCCTTGCCGCCGCCGGTGACGATCACGGTCTTACCAGTGAAAAGTCCCATACAAAGTCCTTTCAAATCGCGACGGGCACGCCCGCCGACTGCGCGTATCCAACTTCACGCGCCAAAAGCTGAGATGCAACTTTAGCGTGTTCAAGCGAAAATAAAAGACCGCGGTAGGCGAACGGCACCACGTCGTTCGGCGAAGGGATTGTCAAGTACAAACTGGATAAAGCGGCCGAGTTATCGTTATCAGATCGAGCCATCGAACACGTTTTGAAACTTTGCTGCAGCGCGTGGGATGTCGGCGCGAGACTTTATCATAGGGTGACAAACAACGATGAGGAGCACATGCCTATGACAGACGAGCTGGACCCCCAGACTCAGCAGCATATTGATCATTCCGAAGACGCCGTCGACGACTGCGATACTCCTACCTGCGTCGACGCCTCCACCGATGCGCCCGCCACCGCAGATGCGCACGCCGGTGCGGATAAGGCAACAGACACAGACGATACTGTCGAGCATGATGAAAGCGAGCAGCCGGAGCCGAGCGATGCCGAACCTGACACGGACCCCGCCCCGCAAGCAGCGGGCCCCATCGAGGTGTCTTCGGAAGAAGAGCTCGATGCCGTCATGGACTCCATGATGGATGCCGTCAAAGCGATGAAAGACGCCGTGGCCGATGCCGATATTGATGCCGAGGAAGAGGAGGCCGCCGAGGCGGCCTCGACCTTTGTACCCGGCGAGACCCCCGTTGCCGACCAGGGCAGCACCATGCCCTCGTTTCTGCAGCTCGAGCACCCCACGATTGGCGCCGATGCGGTCGATCCGCACGCAGCGGGCTTTTCTGTGGTCGAGGGCGGTACCGGCAATATCGCCGCGCCGCAGGCTGCCGATGCGGACGCTGTCGACACCGCTCGCCCGATCGCCCCGCACTCCCCCGACGCGAACCGCGATCTGGGGACCGCTGTCTCGAACACCGCGAACGCCGTGGGCACCTTTATTGCCCAGGGCGCCTCGGCCATGCGCGAGATGAACGCCGCGAAAAAGGCACTTGCCGATGCCCGCGCCCACCTGGCCGAACTTGAGCAGCGCATTGTCGATCAGGCCGAGGAGCTCGAGACGCGCCAGGATATCGCAGGCCGCTACGACCAGATCGTCGCCGACCAGCGTCAGGCGATCGCCACAGCGCAAAAGACCGCTGCGGCAGCCGAGATTGACCGTGATGCCCACGCCGCCAAAGCGACAGAGCTCAAGAGTCAGCTCGAACAAATGAAGACAGAGGATGACGCGACTGAGCTCCGCCTGAAGGCCGCGCTCGACGCCGTGGAGGCCCGCGAGGCAAGCTCGCGCGAGACCGGCAACCGCCTCGTTCGACGTCTTGAGGATTCCAAGCGCATCCGCGACAAGGTGAAGGCCGAGCGAGACGCCGGCATTGCCGCCGCACAACAAACCGTCGACGCCACGCGCGCCCAGCTCGAGACGCTGCGTCATGAGTATGCCGAGCTGCAACGCAATCCCTCGGCAAATCCCGCCAACTATACGGTGCGCACCAGCGAGCTCTCGATGCAGATCTCCGACACGGCAGATGCCCTGCGTAAAGCCGAAGAAGATGTCCCGCGCATCACCGCCGACCTTGAGCACTCGCTTGCCGCAGCCGAGCAGGCCGTCGAGCAGGCTCAAGCCCCCATTGCCGAAGCCAAACGCGCGCACCAAGCCGTGACGACTGAGGCTGATGCCGCGCGCGACGAGCTGCAGACGGCGAAAACTGCCGCCACGACGCGCCAGCGCGAACTGCGCGAGAAGATCGCCGCCGAGGACAAGGCACGCCGCGACCAAGAGCAAAGCATCGCCAACGCCCAAGCAGATGCCGCACATGCACAGTCGATCATCGAGCAGGCGACCGAGGTACATGACCATCCAGAGATCACTGAGTCGCTTGCAGGATCCTTGGCCCGAGACAAAGCCGAACACGCCGAGACCGAGCGAGAAGTCGCCCAGCTCGAGGCCACCGAGGACGCGGTGCGCGAGCGCACCCGCGACTCACGTATCAAATTCACCGGCGCCATCGTCTGCATCGTCGCCGCAATCCTGGTGATCATCCTAGTCTGGCTGTTCGCGAGCAAGTAAACCAGCCGCCAAAAAAACGCTCAACGCAGTTGCGGTGAGATAGTTCCTGTTTAGCCCAAAAAGGCCAATTCAAGAACTATCTCACCGCAACTTATTTAGATTGATGCAAGGTAGTCGTTTAAGAACGTCCCCAATGACTACACCGATGTTTTGTTGACAACCAAAGAAATGCCGGTGTTTTGGCAACGACAGCGAGCGGGTCGCATTTGAGGCAAGGTGACGTGAAACGAAAGGGCGCTGACCTTCTGGTCGCGCCCTTGAAGTTGAACGTCAGATTGTCCAAATGCGGCCCGCGCAGCGTCGACCGGTTACGGCGTTTGTAAAACGCCGTAACCTACAAGATGAGCATGGCGTCACCAAAGCTGAAGAAGCGGTAGCGTTCTTCGATAGCAGCGGCGTAGGCATCCATGATCTGGTCGCGGGTGGCAAGTGCGCTCACGAGCATCATGAGCGTGGAGCGCGGCACGTGGAAATTCGTGATCAGCGCGTCGACCACGTGATAGGTCGAGCCGGGCATAAGGTAGAGCTGCGTTGTCGCGTTCTCGCGCACCACGATGTCGCCGCGGCCGAGCGTGTCGGCCCCGTCCTCGCGGCCCTCAAAATAGCGCGCCGTCACAGCCGGATCGGACACCGGCGCGTCCGCGTCAAAGGCGCTCTCGAGCGAACGCACTGCGGTAGTGCCGACGGCGATCACACGATGGCCCTCGGCCTTCGCCTTATGCACGGCGTCGACAACCTCCTGCGACACGTGGTAGCGCTCGGTGTGCATCACGTGCTGCGCGGGGTCGTCCTCCTCCACCAGACGGAAGGTATCGATACCCACCTCGAGCTCGACGGCGGCAAACTTGGCACCCTTGGCCTCGATGGCAGCCATGAGCTCGGGAGTAAAATGCAGACCCGCCGTGGGAGCAGCGGCCGAGTGCTCCTCCTTCATGGCGTAGACGGTCTGGTACTTCTCGGGATCGCCCTCGTAATCGGTAATGTAGGGCGGCAGCGGCACGTGGCCGGCAGCATGGATGGCCTCGTCGAGCGTGCGCGGCTCGCCGGCGGCATTGCAACCGGCCGGCTCAAAGCGTACCAGGCGGCCGCCGCGGCTATCGGTGACAAAGTCGACAACCTCGGCCGTCAGCACCACGGGAGCCCCCTCGGGCGCATGGGCGCCACCGGCGCGATACTCAATATGAGCACCGGGCTTCAGGCGCTTGCCCGGCTTGACCAAGCACTCCCAAACATGGCCCAGCGGATCCACGTCCTCGCGGCGCTTGAGCAGCAGGGTCTCGACCACGCCGCCCGATCCCGTTTTACGACCGATCAGACGGGCCGGCATCACGCGCGTCTGATTGATGACGAGCACGTCGCCCGGCTCGATATAGTCGATGATGTCGCGGAAGATGCGGTGCTCAACGGTACCGCCGTGCTCCAGCGGCGTTCCCGCCTGGGAGCCCTTGCGATCCACCACCAGCAGGCGGCAGGAGTCGCGCGGCTCGGCTGGAGCCTGGGCGATCAGTTCCTCAGGAAGGTTGTAGTCAAAATCATCGGTACGCATAGACACGTCGGATACTCCTTATATAGCTAAAGTCCGCTCTACATCCTAGCAGGCTGACGTCCCAAATGAACTACTTTTTGGACGCTTTGCGCTCGTCGCGGATGCGGGCGCGGTCCATGGCCGCCTCGACAGCCGAGAAGCGGCAACCACAGTAGTTCTGCCGATACATGCCCAGCTCGCGCGAACGGCGTGTCGCCTCGGGGTAATACGGACGAAAATCGCGAATCACCGGAGTGAGACCGCGGGCGGCAGCCAGACGCTCCAACACATCATTGCAGGTTTCGAACAACTGATACGGCGAGACGGCGAGCGTCGTACCCACAAACTCAAACCCACGCTCCTGGGCCACGCGGCACGCCTCGGCCAAGCGCAGGGCATAGCACGCACGACAGCGACGGAGCCGATCGGCACCCAGCGGTGCCACGCCGGCCTCCCAGCGCTCACGGTCCTCCCCCGCCTCGATAAGCTCGATGTCGCCATCGGCACACCACCGGCGCAGCTCGTCCAAACGCCGCTGCCATTCATCGTGCGGCTGAATATTGGGGTTGGTCCAGCAGATTGTGGGCTCAAACCCTTCCTCGCGCAGCAGGCGGACCGGCTCAAGAGAGCACGGCGCACAGCAGGCGTGCAACAACAACGGCTTCATCGACATCTCCTCACCCGAAAAAGCGCACGCCGAAGGACGTGTCCTCGCAGGCGACAATGCGGCGGTCGCGCAAAATGGTCCGCACGTAATACCAGTCGCCCACACAGCCTGACAAATGCAAGCCGGCCGCCAGATAGCACAGCAGCGGATAGCCCGAAAACGCAAACCCCAGGGCAAGCGTTGTCGTCACAACAGCCGTCGGTGCCAGGCAAACCGCCATGTACCGCCGGCGCGAATACACAACGCCCTCGGCGCAGGCATAGATCATCGCCGTCTCGCGATTCGCCCCAAAGGTCACCTGCGCGCCCGCAGGCGCCAGCAGCTTAAAAAACACACCGTGCACCAGCTCGTGCACGGCAAATGACGCCGCAGAAACCGCAGCCAAGCCGACTATCCAGCCCACGACCGCCGTCCAACCGCCCGCGTCAGCCGCATCCAGGTCCGCGGGTCCGCCCAGCAGCATAAACACCGGCACCAGGCACACGGCAAATGCGCCGAGCACGGCCATCCCCCACACAAAGCAGGCGTGCAGAAAATCCTCGTCCTCAAACGCATGTATGTTGGAAATCTCATTCATAGCATCTTAGGATAGCGCCCCTGCCACGTACCCGTCCGCATGTGCGATAATGTCGAACGATATGCACGAATTGACCACCGCGTCGCCAGGCCTTGCGCCCGGCCGCGCTCTCACCATATGCGAAGGAGTCCCATGGCATCCAAATACTCCATGAACGACCGTCCCAGCTGGCCTCGCCGCGCCATCGTTACCGCCGGCGAGCCCTACGGCAACAAGGGCCTTCACTTTGGCCACGTCGGTGGCGTCTTTGTCCCGGCCGACTTCTTCGCCCGCTTCCTGCGCGACCGTCTGGGCCGCGAGAACGTCATCTTCACCTCGGGCACCGACTGCTACGGCTCGCCCATCATGGAGAGCTACCGCAAGCTCAAGGAGAACGAGGGCTACGACAAGTCCATCGCCGAGTATGTCGAGTCCAATCACTCCCGCCAGGCCGCGACCCTCAACAACTACAACATCAGCTGCGATATCTACGGCGGCTCGGGCCTTGAGCCGGCTGCGCAGATTCACAACGAGGTGACCGCCGAGATTATCGAGCGTCTGCACGAACAGGGCACCATCTCCAAGCGCTCCACGCTGCAGTTCTACGACGCCAAGGCCGGCACGTTCCTCAACGGCCGCCAGGTGATCGGCCGCTGCCCCATCCAGGGCTGCAAGTCCGAGAAGGCTTATGCCGACGAGTGCGACCTGGGTCACCAGTTTGAGCCCGAGGAGCTCATCGCGCCCAAGAGCCAGCTCACCGGCGAGGTGCCCGAGCTGCGCCCGGTAGACAACCTCTACTTCGACCTGCCGGCCTACCTCGACTTTATGAAGACCTACACCGCCAAGCTCGCCCAGAACCCGCAGGTTCGTTCCGTGGTCTCCAAGACCATGGAGGAGTGGCTGCTGCCGGCACAGCTCTATATTCAGAACAAGTTCCGCGAGGCCTTCGACGCCGTCGAGGACCAGCTGCCCGAGCACACCGTGCTGGAGCCCGAGGGAAACAAGAGCAGCTTTACCGTCACCTTCCCCAGCTGGAAGGAGCGCGACGACGCCCATGCGGTGCTCGCCAACGGCGGCGTGCGCTTCCGCAGCGGCAAGGCGCTCGTGCCCTTCCGCATCACCGGCAACATCGACTGGGGCGTTCCGGTGCCCGAGGTCGATGGCGTCTCCGACGTCACCTGCTGGTGCTGGCCCGAGAGCCTGTGGGCGCCCATCAGCTATACGCGTACCGTGCTCGCGCGCGATGCCAAGGCCGCCGGCGTGACCGAGGGCGTCGCCGCCCAGGATGCCGCCCTCATGGGCGAGCCCGCTGCCGACTCCACGCAGGTGCCCGCGCCCACCTACCAGCACAGCTCGCTCGACTGGCGCGACTGGTGGTGCTCTGACGACGCTCAGATCTACCAGTTTATCGGTCAGGACAACATCTACTTCTACTGCATCGCGCAGACCGCCATGTGGGAGGCCCTAGGCTGGAACCTCACGCAGAGCACCGTCAGCGCCTGCTACCACCTGCTCTACATGGGCAAAAAGGCCAGCTCGTCCTCGCAGACTCCTCCCCCGCCGGCAGACGACCTGCTCAACCACTACACCTGCGAGCAGATGCGCGCGCATTGGCTGTCGCTCGGCCTGTCCGAGAAGCCGGTGAGCTTTAGCCCCAAGGCATACGACACGCGCGTGACCGGCAAGGACAAGGACGGCAACGAGGTGCGCGCCTGCGACGACAAGCGCGTTATCGACCCCGCCCTTAAGGAGAGCGCGCTGCTGACCGGCGTGTTCAACCGCCTGGCCCGCAGCTGCTTCTACGGCGTCGCCGTCAAGGAGGGCGACGAGAGTCCCTATCGCAACGGTTGCATCCCCGCCGGTGCCGCTTCTGACACCGTGGTCGAAGCCGCCCAGCAGGCGGCCCTCGCCTTTGAGCGGGCCATGTACAAGTTCGAGACGCACCGAGCGCTCGCTGTGTGCGACGACTACCTGCGCGCCGCCAACAAGCGCTGGAGCGATGCCTCCAAGGCCGCCAACAAGCTCGAGGGCGAGCCGGCCAACGCCGCCATGACGCAGGCCCTCGTCGACGCCTTTACCGAGCTGCGCGTAGCGACCGTGCTCATGCACGGCATCGTGCCGGCCGGCTGCGAGCTCATCTGCGAGTACTTCGACGTTGACCCGGTCGCCTTCTTTAGCTGGGATAACATCTTTGCCTCCACGGATGAGTTTGTGGAGAGCCTGGGCGAGAAGCCCGGCGAGCACCGCGTGAAGCCGCTGCCCCCGCGCTTCGACTTCTTTAGCAAGCACGAGAGCCAGTACTAAAGCACGCCAGCAGCGGCGTGCCCGGAAAGTAGTCAATTTGGAACGGGAAGGAAAGACGGATGTCCAAGCCGCGTCGTCGTAAGCAGAAAAAGCAGGTTAAGCCCGAGCTCAAGCTTAGGCAGTTTGCCTCCACCGAGCTTTCCGACCAGCTTGCCGCCCAACACTCCGCCGCCGACCTGCCGTGCTTTATGGTCGATACGGTCGCCGGCGCCTATGCGCCCGCCGATGCCGAGCTCATGATCGAGGGCTTCGGCGCCGCGGTCACACGCCCGGTCACACTGCGCGCCAACACGCTCAAGGCAACCGCCGAGGACATCGCTGCGGCGCTCGATGCCGCCGGCATCGCGCACCAAACCGTTACCTGGTACCCGGACGCCTTTATCCTGCCCGAGGCCCAGGTTTCCGATCTGTGGGATCTCGACATCTACCGCGACGGCAAGATCTATCTGCAGAGCCTGTCGTCCATGATGCCGCCGTTGGTCCTGGGCGCCCAGGCAGGCGAGGACATCCTGGACATGTGCGCAGCCCCTGGCGGCAAGACGACGCAGATCGCCGCCCTCACCCAGGGCCAGGCACACCTCACGGCCTGCGAGATGAGCATTCCCCGCGCCGAAAAGCTTGAGTCCAACCTCCACCGCCAAGGTGCCAAAAACGTGCCCGTCATGCGCATCGACGCACGCGAGCTCGACGAGTTCTTCCGCTTTGACCGCATCCTGCTCGACGCTCCCTGCACCGGCACGGGCACCGTCATCAGTGGCAACGAGAAAAGCCTGCGCGGCCTCACCGAGCAGTTGCTGAGCAAGTGCGCCCGCTCGCAGCGAGCACTTCTGGACCGCGCCATGGGTGCCCTCAAACCGGGCGGCACGCTCGTCTATTCGACCTGTTCGATCTTGCCGCAGGAAAACGAGGACGCCCTGCAAGAGGCCCTCGACAAGCATATGGACTGCGAGCTCATCCCCCTCGACGGCACGCCAAGCGAAAGTGAAGCACGACGCACCCAGGAAGCTGGTGAGGAGCCGCATATCGAGTCCAACGCTCTGACCGAAGCCATTGCCGCGGGTCAGGTATCGGCCATCGCCAACGGCCTGGCCGGCACGCTCACCATTCCGCCTAGCCGCGACTTTGAGGGCTTCTACATTGCCCTGATCCGAAAACGCAGCTAGCGCACGGATCCAAAACTCAACAAGCTATCTCTGTGCGCGTTTGCCCTGCTGGTCGCGATGTTGTTTAAGCATCGCGCGCTCCTTGCGTTCGGCCCTTTTGCCCTTAATGGCCGTGACCACAAAGTAGATGACCGCGGCGGCAACGATTGCGGCCACACACAGGCCGATCGAGCCAAACATTGCTGTCAATTCCATACCGCGTCACCTCTCTTTTAAACGGGGCTTTCAAGATAGCACCTCGATACCCGCCACCACAGCTCCTTCACGTTCGCCGGCCCTTCGGTCTAACGGATGGCGCGGCGGGGAAAAATCAACTTGTCAAACGATTTAGCATTCGCAATTCCGGCTGCATCGCGCCGGCCATCATCACATAGAATCGAGCCTCCATGGATACCCTCAACGATCTAAATGAGCGCGTCGACGCCTTCGTCGGCACCAGCTCCTTCGACACGCCTGCGGCGGCAAACGACCAAGCTCCCATCGATGTGCCCGCCGAGGTGCACGAGGACATCGTCGCCTCGGTCGATTTTTCCGAGGTCGAGCTTGCAGACGAGTTCACCGAGCCCCAAGTAGCCGTCACGCCCAACGGCCTGCTCCCTATGGAGCCCCTGCCCATCGACGGACGCCTGCGCAAGGCTGCCCTTCGCATGCCCGACGAGATCGAGGAGGCCAGCGGCTTCACGCTCTTTGGCCGACGCATCAAGTCGCTCATTTACACCACCGATGTCGCGGTTATCCGCAACTCCAACGCCGACGCCGTCTTTGCGGTCTACCCTTTCACGCCGCAGCCCGCCATTACGCAAGCGCTGCTGACCGTCGCCGAGTGCCCGGTCTTTGTAGGCGTGGGTGGCGGAACTACGACCGGTAAGCGCTCCGTGCAGATGGCAGCCGTCTCCGAGATGCAGGGCGCGGCGGGCTGCGTGGTCAACTCCCCCGCTACTGCCGAGATGGTCGAGCACATCACCAACATCGCCGACATCCCCGTCATCGCCACGGTCGTTCGCTGCGACGACGATGCCCACGCCAAGGTGCGCGCTGGAGCCAAGATTCTCAACATCGCCGCCGGCAAGAACACGCCCCAGGTCCTACGCGAGCTGCGCGAGCACTATCCCAACCTGCCGCTTATCGCGCCGGGCGGCAAGACGCCCGAGAGCATTCGCGAGACCATCGCCGCCGGCGCCAACGCCATCATCTGGACACCGCCTTCGGCCCAGCAGCTACAGACCGACATGATGCAGCGTTATCGCAAGATGAAGGAAGACGCCACACCTGTCATCTCGCGCGACGACGTGCCCATTATCGACCAGGTCGCCGCCGCCGAGGTCAGCCAAGTCGAGAACATGAATCCCGATGTGCCGATTCCCGACGAAGTCATCGAGCGCGTCGCTTCGATCCACGAGCGCGTCGAGGAGCATCGCGCCAACCGCGGCCTCAAGCCGTCACTGCACGGCTTTTTCTTCCGCGGAAAGAAACGCTAGCCGCAACAGCAAGGCCCGCCCCACAAACGTGAGGCGGGCCGTTATCGTTTGAGCAATCATGCAGCGACGTGATGGGGCAAATTAATCCACGCGCTTGTCGCCCATAAAGAAGAGCGCCACCGTACCAGGTCCGGTATGCGAGCCAATCAGAGTACCGATGTCATTGATCTCAATCTTGCCTTTGAGCTGCGGAATCTGTTCCTCAATCAGCGCCGCAACGGCCTCGGCATCCTCGCGGCACGCCGAATGGGACAAGACGCACTTACCCGAATAATCCGCACCGTCCTGCACGTGTGCCATCATGGTCTTAGCCATCTCGGAAATCGCGCGCTTCTTGGTGCGGATCTTCTCACGTGGCGACAGCCCACCTTCGCAATCTACCGTCATGAGTGGGCAAATCTTAAGCGCCGTGCCGATGATCGCGCTCGCGGCCGAAATGCGACCGCCACGCAGGTAGCTCGACAGATCGGTCGAGAAGAACCAGTGGTGCAGGTTGAGTTTATGCTCCTCAATCCAAGCGGCCGTCTCATCGAGCGAAGCGCCGCTATCGCGAACGTCGGCGGCATATTCCAGCAATAGGCCAAAGCCCGAAGACGCCCCCAGTGAATCGATGACACGCACCTTGCCGCCCTGGGGATAGCGATCCGCGAGCATCTGTGCCGCAACGCAAGCCGAACCATACGTGCCCGAAATACCCGACGACAACGTCAGGTGCAGCACGTCTTCACCCTCGGCAACAAACGGCTCCCAAAACTCCTCGTACTCACCCACGCTCACCTGAGACGTCTTGGGCATGGCGCCCGCGGCAATCTGGGCAAAAAACTTGTCCGGCGTAATCGACTGATACAGATCGTCCGTATAGACAACATCGTCGATCTCGTAATGAAAATACGCGACAGGAATATTGCGCGAGTCAAAGAACTCCCGAGTTCGGTCGGCGGCAGATTCACAGGTCAGGACAAAATCACTCATATGAGGCTCCTTACGTATTGCTGCGCAAATTATCGCACAGTGAGCCTACATACGGTACATATGTCCACTATTTACCAAATCGAACCAAAAATAGCGAACATCTTTACCACCATCGTCTCCACCGACCCCACGCATAAATATCTGAGAAAACACCCTCTGTCGTCTCCACTCAACCGCCATATCTACCTCAACTAAATCGATTTACCAAACCGTTCAGCCGACAATTCAGCCGCTGGCGCAAAATCGAAACAAAAGCGGCGCATACTGATAAACGTTTGACGCCGTTTATCAGTTTTACCAGCCCCATCGGAAGGTGTTTCATGGTCGCATTCGATCGCAACCCGCAAGACTTCAAGTATCTGCGCCTGCTGTCGAGACAGTTCCCCACCGAACAATCCGCATTTACCGAGATTATCAACCTCTCGGCCATCCTCAACCTACCCAAGGGCACCGAGCATTTTATGAGCGACGTGCACGGCGAGTACGAAGCCTTTATGCACATCCTCAACAACTGCTCGGGCGTCGTGCGCGAGCATGTCGACGAGATTTTTGGCGACACGCTCTCCTTTGACGAAAAGGGCGAGCTGTGCACGCTCATTTACTACCCGCGCGAGAAGATTGAGCTGGTCCGCAGCCAGCGCGAGGACTCGCCAACTTGGTACAAGACGATGCTTGACCAGCTCATCATGGTCGCACGCTCGCTTTCGAGCCGCTACACGCGCTCCAAGGTGCGTAAGGCCATCCCGCGCGACTACGCCTATATCATCGACGAGTTGTTGCACACGCACCCGGACGAGAACAACTATCGCGTGCGCTATCACGAACGCATCGTGGAGTCCATCCTGGAGACCGCCAGCGCCGACGACTTTATCGAGTCGCTCGCTTCGCTCATCAAGCGCCTGGCCGTCGACCACCTGCACCTGGTGGGCGATATCTTCGACCGCGGCGGCGGCGCGGCCAAGATTATGGACCGCCTGCTCACCTACCATTCGCTCGACATCCAGTGGGGCAACCACGACCTGCTGTGGATGGGCGCTGCGGCCGGTGAGCCCGCCTGCATCGCCACGGTATTGCGCAACAACCTACGCTACGACAACTACGAAATTCTAGAGAACGACTACGGCATCTCGCTGCGTGAGCTTGTCGCCTTTGCCGATGCCACCTATACCGCCGGTGAGTCCATCACCCCGCTGATCAAGGCCATCAACGTGCTGCTCTTTAAGCTCGAGGGCCAGATTATCCAGCGCCACCCCGAGTTCGATATGACCAACCGCCTGTTACTCGACAAGATCGAACACGACACCGGCACGGTCACGCTCGCCGACGGCAGCGTGTGGCCGCTCACGACCAACGACTTCCCCACCGTCGACCCGGCGGACCCCTATACGCTCACGCCCCAGGAGCAGCACATCATCGACAAGCTCGTGTCCGAGTTTGTCACCGCCGATCACCTGCATCGCCATATCGATTTCCTCTATTCCCACGGCTCGATGTACAAGGTCGCCAACGGCAACCTGCTCTTCCACGGCTGCGTTCCGCTCAACGAAGACGGCACCTTTAGCAGCATGAACTGTCTGGGCACCTGGCACGCTGGCCGCGATTATCTCGATTTTTGCGACCACATCGCCCGCCGCGCCTGGCGCGTGGGCGACCGCGACGCTCTCGACTGGATGTGGTACCTGTGGATTGGCTTTAACTCACCCGCCAGCGGACGCCTGGTGCGTACCTTTGAGCGCGCCTATATCGCCGATAAGAGCACCTGGGTCGAGCCAATGGATCCGTACTTTACGCTTACCAAGTCGCCCTCGGTCTGCGATGACATCATGCGCGAGTTTGGCGTCGCGCCCATGGCATGCTCGCCGACCGGCCACATCATCAACGGCCACACGCCCGTTAAAACTACCAAGGGCGAGCAGCCCATCCGCGCCGAGGGCAAGCTGCTGGTCATCGATGGCGGCTTCTGCCGCGCTTACCATCCCAAGACGGGCATCGCCGGCTATACGCTCATCTCGAGCTCGCGCGGCTGCCGCCTCAAGTCGCACCGGGCCTTTACGACGGTTGCCGAGGCACTCACGCGCAACGTGGACATCGAAAGCGAGACCAACCGTTTTGACCAAGCAGACCGTCGCCGCATGGTGAGCGACACCGATACTGGCGCCAAGATTCGCAGCCAGATCCAGGATCTGCGCCAGCTGCTCGATGCATATAGAAACGGTGCTATCGAAGAGCGCGTCTAGCCCCACCCGCGGGGATTGGCTAAACTTGCTGAGTTTGTCATCCCCACGGCGTCCCCGCGCCACCCTAAGGCAGGTACCATGCAAAAGCTCCTTGCGCAGATCATGAAATTTGGCGTCGTCGGTGTCATTGCCACGGTTATCGACTTTGGCATTATGAATCTGCTCCACTACGGTCTGGGCCTCAACATCCTAATCGCCAACACCAGCGGCTTTATCATCTCACTCATCTTTAACTACCTCGCAAGCATGAAGTACGTGTTTGCGCACAAGGAAGGCATGAGCCGCCGCCGCGAGTTCATCATCTTTGTCGTGCTGTCCGTGATCGGTTTGGTGCTCAACGACGGCATCGTGCTGGCGCTCAACGCCGGCCTGGGACTCGAGGCCAATATCGCCAAGATCTGCGCCACCGCGCTTGTCATGGTCTACAACTTTGTGACCCGAAAAATCTTCCTGGAGGGCGACGAGACCAAGTAGCTCGAAACCCCTGCAGCATTACGGCGCCCACGGACGACGTGCACTCAGCGCAGTATCGTCCGTGGGTGCCGCTCGTTTACGGGCAAATTTTCAACGTTTGCGGATTAGCTCTTGAAAATTTGGCGAGTTCATATAGTTCTTGGCAAAGACCTTACGTTTCCCTTGTAAAAGCTCTAAAGTATCCTCTGCTCGATTCATCAACGCATTGGATGTGATTACGTGCGCAAGGCGCTGGCACAACCTCATACCAAGCAGTTCCTCAAGTTTGCTGTCGTGGGTCTTATCTCCTTTGGCATCGACTGGGGCATGCTCATTGCGCTCGTCGAGCTGTTCCACCTCGACTTTTTGATGAGCACCACGGTTTCGTTTATCACGTCCGTCGTGGTCAACTACTGGCTCAGCATGAAGTACGTGTTCGACCACCGCGAAGGCATGAGCCGCAAGCGCGAGTTCACGATCTTCACCATCCTGTCGGTGATCGGCCTGGGCCTCAACGACCTGTATATGTTTGTGGGCGTCACGTTTTTGAGCATCGGCTACCAAGCCATGAAGGCCATCGCCACGTTCCTTGTCACCTGGTACAACTACTTCAGCCGTCGCTTCTTCCTCGAGGGCGCACGGTCGTAGTCGATTCACCATTTGCTTGAATGTATAACCGGTTGGAATTCCCGTTCCAACCGGTTTTTTTGTTTGCAGAGAGACCCGGCGACCCAGTCCCATTCGCATGAAAAACGGGCGGTCCGGATGTTGGTCCGAACCGCCCGTCTGGCGCGCTATGTCGAGGCCTCTAGCCCGTTACGTAATACCAAACAACGTTGTCGCCATTGGAGAGAACGTAGTTACTGCAGGCCGTCATGGGCGTTGTGCCGTTGACGGAGTACATCCAGCCGCTCGTGCCGCCGTACTGTTTCTCGGCCAAACCACCAATCGCGGAGACATACGTACCGTACGACGAGCCATGCGCGTTGACAGAAAGGCCCAGCGCGCACAGGGCATCGTAGACGGTAGCGCCTTCGTTAAAGGTAAAGGTGCCACCAGAGGACACAGGATTGCCCACAGAGCTCGATGTGACCGAAACCGTCACCGTAACGTAGCTAGGCTGCTGCGAGCTGCCCTGGTCGCCAGTAGAGGCGTTGCCGTTATCGGGGGCAGAAGATGCCCCGCTGGATGAGGAGGAGGCGCCAGGCGTAGAGCCGGCCCCGCCAGAAGAAGTCGAGTTCTGAGAAGTCGACTGATTGCCGTCGGTCTTTTTATTGCTGTTCTTCTCTCCAGACTTCTTGCCATCCTTGTCTTCGGACTTTTTGCTATCCGAGCCCTTGTTTGATTCCTTGTCCGAAGACTCGGACTCCTTCTTAGAGTCAGATTTATCCGAACCCTTAGACTCGTCGTTCGCACCATCCGAAGATTTGGAATCCTTGGAGCCAGCTTTACCCGAAGCGACGGTCGAGTCAGACCCCTTGGCGTCCTTCGCGACGACGCTCTCCCCCGTCACGGTCTGAACGATCCAGTCAATGGACCAGGCGCCGCTCTCGGAAGGATGGACGAAGCCCAGCGATATGACAATTAGCGCAACGCACGCGGCGGTCAGGACGCCAGTAAGCGCCTTCCGTCGAGGGGCGGACGCCGCCGAAGCGGCGCCCTGTTGCTTTGCATCGTCGAACTGAATGAACGAGGAATTTGGTTGCTTGGGGTCAGCGTCCTTGGATTTATTGGACACAGCCCTCACCTACCGACGTTTGGTGAACACGAACACGCCGACGATGGCGAGACCGATGACGCCGGCGGCAACGCCAACAATGGCGAGCGGGTTGGCGCCAGTCTCCTGCTCGGAAGCACTAGAGGGCTTCTTAGCAGTGGTCGTAGAAGCAGCACCCGTATCGGACTTGGAATCGGACTTCTTGTCGGACTTGCTGTCCTTCTTGTCAGACTTCTTGTCAGACTTCTTGTCAGACTTCTTCTCGTCCTTCTTATCGGACTTATCGGAGTCCTTCTTGTTGGGCTTGTTGTCCTTGGTCTCGGTCTTGGTCGACACCGTCGTCTTGGTCATCGGCTTATGACCCGGAGCGACAGCGCCGCCAGCCTGCTGGCCCTTCGTGCCGGAGCCGGAACCCGTGCCCGTGCCAGCGCCAGCACCGGAACCGTTGCCAGCGCCGCCATTGCCGCCATTGGAGCCAGAACCGCCATTGCCGCCAAGGTTAACAGCATTCTTGGTCCACTTGGCATACAGCGTCAGATCGGCCGTCACCGGCGTACTGAAGTCATACGCCCGCGTGCAAGCCTCATCGGTGAACCAACCGCCGAAAGTGTAGCCATCGCGCGTCGGATCGGCCGGCTTGACCAGCTTGCCGTCGTCCGTAGCAACAAACTTAGTGTCGCAAGCAGACCCGCCGTTGGAATTAAAGGCAACCGTCCAAGACTCAACGGCCCCGAGCTTGAACAGCGTGCCCGAATCATTGATGTAGTACAGGCTGCCAGATGCATCGGCAATGACCGGAGAGTCGCAGTGCTGGTAATGGCCAGCCGCATCATAAATCTGCGTCGCCTCTGCATCGCCGAGCGTATAGCGATACACGCCACCACCAGCAGAGTAGTTAACGTAATCCTTGCTATCCGCGCTGTTAACGGTGAAGTACACATAGGTCTTGCCGCCCTGAACACTCACCAGCGGAGTAGCAGCAATACCGTTAAATCCGGCCGGCAGTTCTTTACCGTCAGCAGCGGTGACCATCGTGGTTTTACCGGTCTTCAGATTATAGAAAGCCAGAGCAGAGCCAGTAGCCGTCTGTCCGCCGACAATCAAGTTTTCGCCAGCCACCGCCGGTGCGCTCATGTTATTCGTAAGACCCAGGTCGACCGTCTTCTGCTCGCTCAGTACGCCCTTCGCCGAAAGCGAAATCACATGGAGCTTTCCATCGTGCGTCATCTGATAGAAGGTCGAACCATTGGACGGATCGGCGACACAGTCGGCGTTCGCGAGAGCGCCGAGCTTCATGGTCGAAACGACATCGCCCGTCGTCTTATCAATGCACTTAAGCGTGCCCGCGCTCGTAGGAACAATGGCATACTTATCCGTCAAAGCCGCACCAGTCCAGTAATAGCCCTCGGCAGGGTCGATGTTCTGCCAAGAAACTTCGCCCGTGGCAATCTTAATGCGCGAAAGGGAGCCGTTGCCGTAGGTCGCGTTGTAATTCTCGTCATACGAAATATCGACCGTACCAACATAGACGTACTCGCCGTCCGAAACGACGGTGCAGGAGCTCTGCGTCAAGTCCGTCAAACCGGGCGTCAGCCACTTGCAGATCAGCTTGTCTGCAGTAATCGCCTGGACCGCACCGCCGTTGAGCGGAACGATGATAAGGCCATTGGTATAGATCGGACGAGAGGTATAGCTCACCTTGGAGGCAAGCGGCGCAGAGGCAACCTTTTTGCCCGTGGACGAATCGATCTTAATGAGCTCGTTCTCGGTCGCGATGTACACAAAGCCGTTAGCAATGACAGGCTCGCTGCAGTTGGCATACTGCTGACCAGACTCGGCCTTCCAATCGAAGGCCCACTTAAGACCGGCGGCCTGCGCAGGCGTCTTGGCATCCGTTACGGTCGAACCGTTGCCACTGTTGCCGTAGCCGGCCCACTCGGCATCCCAATCAGGAGTCGTCGCGCTCGGATCCACGACAATCTTGTCGGGATCGGGCATGGGCGAATTTTCGGTGGTATAGGCAAGCGTGACCTTATCGCCGCTCTTGAGCGTAATCTGATTGGCGCAAAGTAAGGAGGGCTCTCCGTTGATATACAGATGCCAATATTTATTGGTCGCAGCATCCCAACCATACGGTTTGTGATCAAACGGCGAAGTAATGGAATTCAGGAACCAGTACTCACCACTCTGGGAGCCGTTGTACGCAACGCCCTTGGCCTTCAGAACTGCCTCAATAAGGTTCTGGGCCGTGGAGCCTTCGGGCAGAGAAACATTGCTTGCCGTGCCCCAACGCGTATTGTTCCCGTTGACATCGGGACCGATAACATCGACAGAACCAAGAACCTGGCCAGGAAGGGCACCGGCGTCAGCACCATACATAAAGGTGACGGCGTCACCCTCTTGGAGCTCGTAGGCACCGGCGCCAACGTCGGCGAACTTGCCATTTACGTAGAAGCGCCAATAGCTATTGGTCGCAGCATCCCAGCCATAGGACTTACCATCGAACGGCGAAGTAATGCCGTTGAGGAACCAGCCCCAAGGCGATTCGCCAGCATCGAGAGTAAGGCCGGTCTGCTCAAGGAGATCCTTAGCAGTAGAGCCCGCCTTGAGACTCGTCTGGCCCGTCGAAGCCCAAACCTGCTGCTTGCCGTCCTTGTCCTTGCCAAGCACCTGAACGGAAGCATGGACAGAATCGGACGGCAACTGGTCTCCCCAGCCACCGTAGAACCACGTGACGGTATCGCCAGCATGGATGGTGACATTGTCCGCCGTATAGTCACTCGACTTGCCGTTGATAAACAGCTGCCAATAGGTCGAATAATCTTGGGGCGTACCCAGCTCAACACCGTTGTACTTAAGGCTCAGAATGAAGGAGCCCGCAGCAACGGCGTCAATATCATTCGCCTCAAGCGCGACCTTCGTAAGATCAAGCGCGCTCGAACCGGACGTCACCACATACTGCGCGTTGTCGACCCAGGTCTGAGTCTTGCCCTGGGCATCGCGACCAATGACGGTCACATTCGCAGCAAGCTGATCCTTAACGACAGGGGACGCGCTACCAGCCGTATAGGCAAACTCAATCTTCTGCCCCTGGGTGAGTTTGACGCTGCTCGCGCCAACCGAGGAAGACGCGCCGTCGACGAACAGCTGCCAGTAGGCATGAGTCGTCGGATCGTAGGCAAGCGTGCGGCCATCGCTCGGGGAGGTGATGCTTTCGAGGTAGAAACCGTATGCCGTGTTCGGATCGTACTTCGCCTTGAAGCCCGTCTTCTCCTGCAGCTTAATGAAGGCATCCGCAGCCGTCGCGCCCTCGTCGAGCTTGAGCTGCGTAGGCGCCACCCAGGTCTGAGCCTTGCCGTCGGCATCGGTGCCGATAATCGAGAACGAGACCTCGATTTGCTTCTTGACGACATCGCCAGTTTCTGTCGGGTTCTCTGTCTGGACGGCAGCCGCGGCGGCAGATCCTGCTTGGCCAGCGGATGCCGTCGAAGACTGCTCGCTCGTGGCAGGGCTCTCCCCCGTCGCCGAGCCTTCGTCGCCAGTTGCTGCCTCTGTAGTGGCGGCACTAGCTGCAGGCGCACTCCCGGAATCCGAAACCTCGGCGCCGCTCTGCTCAGCGGTACCGCCCGCAAGCGCTGCGTCCTCGCCTGGCGTCGTAGCCTGAGCCACAGCGTCGGTAATGCCCTCGGCACCCTCGGCCCACAGCTGAGCCGGTGTGGTGCCAAAGGCCATCGCGAATGCCAGGAATGCCACCAGGCCGCGCTTGGCTACGCCGCGCGCAATTGCGCCACGGCGATGCGAGACGCGCTCGCGCTCGTCCTCAAACATATCCAATTGTCCCCCATTGTCTGTACTTGGAGCGTTGCCTTGAGGCTGCCCCACGTCATCGCGCATGTTGCGCTCGAGTTCCCCCATCGGGGTCCTCCTTCCCTCCAGAGCCCTATGCACACCGGCGGCATACGCCGCGGCAACGTGCAAGATGGGAGGCGATCCGACTTAACCTTAACGGCTCAGGCGCGCCGTCCGATCTGCGACGCGAACATCCCGAGCCAAGAGGAATTACGGTTACTGGTACAGCCGGGGACTTGCACCCCGATTCTCCCAAACGCGCAGGAAAACCGCGCATTCGTGCGTCTCCGCACCACCATCTAGGCCATCGATTATTACCGTCAAAATGGTATCACGCAAAAGGGCCTCGCACGCAGGCGAAGCCCATGGTAAAAGCTATTGTTTGCGATAGGAAAATGCGGTGACGGTCGCAGACTCTAGTGCTTGCCGCCGTGGCTGTTGAGCCAGATATTGCGGCCCAGCATAAGCGCCAGCACCAGCGCGCTCACGTAGCCCATAAAGCCAATGACTGGGATACCAAACACAACCGGCTCGATGCGCGCGTAGTACACCACCGACGAACCGATAAACAGGCCGGCAATCACAATTGCCATCGACATGCGGTCGATAATTCCGCCCAGCTGTCGCAGCGCCTTATCGCTGCTCATGATCTGCGTGTTTACCTTAAGCTGTCCGCGCGTGAGCATGCGCGATGCCAAGCCCAGATACTCGGCCGCCTCGAGCGAGCCTTTTGCCGCGCGATAGCTGCTCGCGGCAAAATCGCGCCCCATTTCGCGGACGCGTGCATAGGTGCTCTTCTCGTTTTTGATGTGCGTCTGGATGATCTGGATCATGTTGACGTTGGGCATGTACTCGGTCAGCAGGCCCTCAAGCGTCACCATGCCGCGCGCGAACATCGTCACCACGCTCGGCAGCTCAACGTCGTTTTTGCGCGCCAGGTTTAGCAGCGAGGTCAAAAACTCGCCGATATCAAGATCTTTAAGGTCAAGACCCGCAAAGTCGGCGACGATAAAGTCCAAGTCGGACAAAAAGGCCGAATGGTCGAGCTCGGCCGAGTCGCCGCGCGTCACGGCAAAGCGCATGAGCGAATCCTTGAGCTTGGGCACGTCACCCTCGGCCACGGCGAAAATCATGTCCTTGACGATGCCACGGTCGTGGCTCGACATACGTCCGACCATGCCCAAGTCGATAAAGTAGACGATGCCGTCCTTGAGAATGATGTTTCCCGCATGCGGGTCGGCATGGAAAAAACCGTCATCGAGCACCTGCGTCGAGTAGTCCTCGACAATCGCGGCACCGATCTTTTCCAAGTCATAGCCCTCGGCCACCAAGCGTTCGGGATCGGCGATCGAAATGCCGTCGACGTAGTCCATAACCACCACGTGTTCGGTGCACAGGTCCAGATAGGATTTAGGGCACGTCACGCCATGAACGCTCTTATGGAACTCGTAGAAGTCGTTGAGGTTTTTGGCCTCGGCCAAAAAGTTGGTCTCCTCGCGAAACGAGGTCCACAGCTCCTCGACCACGCCGTGCAGGTCAACGAATTGATCGGTGTTGACGAACTTGGAAACGATACGCACCACCGAGCGGATGATATCGATGTCCTGTGCCATAACCTGCTGCGCACCGGGGCGCTGCACCTTAACGGCCACGTCCTCGCCCGTCACCAGACGAGCGCGGTGCACCTGCGCGAGTGATGCGCTACCAAGCGGATTGGGGTCGATCGCATCGAACATCTCCCCCAGGCGCAGGCCGTATTCCTCTTCCAAGCAGCGGAGCACTACCTCGTACGGCACCGGCTCCACGTCGGAGCGCAAGCGGCGCAGCTCATCGCAAAAGCGTTGCGGCAGAATCTCGGACCGGTTGGCCAAAATCTGCCCCATCTTGACGAACATGGGGCCGAGTTCCTCGAGCAGGCGGCGCAAACGAACCGGCGTGAGGTTATCCCACACGCGGTACTTTTTGACCAGGCGAACAATCTGCCCAATGCGTTCGCGACGACCCGCCGGCGTGAGCTGGTATTCCTCGTCCGGCGCCATCGCGTCGGGCTCCTCGGGGACCATATCGACAGCGCGCGGCTTTTTGCGAGCGCCCGAGACGGCGGCATCGACCTCGTCGACAACCGCCGCCTCGTCACCCAAGGGATCTAGATTGTTGTAATCGGTGGTGGAATCTGCCATCTGCGCTGCTACTCGGCCTCTTCGGTATCCTTCGCATCGTCGGGCTCAACGGACTCGACGGGCACCGAGGTCACGTTGTCCTCGACCGAATCGACGATGTCGCGCACATGGGCCAGGAAGGCCGTGCGCTCGGGCGCGGTCATAACGCGGACGCGAGCCAGAATGAGCTCGTCAAGCACGCGCTGGGCCGCGGTCTCGCCCTGCATGCCCAAGCGCTCGGTCAGGTCGGAGATGGTGCCGCCGGCCTGCTCGAACATGTCGGACACGCTGCGGGCGATATCGGGGGTGGCGGTGTCCTTGCGGACCTGCTCGCCTTTGGTGTTAAGGTCGTCGAGGACCTTCTTGCCGCCTTCGACAGCAACGGCGGCAGCGCCAAAGCCCACGTTAATGGCGCCGTTAACAAGCTGATCGAGTTTCATAACCATGGTTGTCTCCAATCACAAACAACTGCATTGCCGTTCTTGTACCCAAGATTGAGCGAAAGCGACAAAGCGTTTTAGCGCTATTCGATCGACGGGAAATCCCTACCTCACGTTGTCGTTCATCGCGAAAGAGTTCTTCATGGCGCAGCTCGTGGTGTAGAGCACCTTGCCCAGCAGGGCATCGGTCTCCACGCGAACACGCTCGGCAAAGGCCTCGTTGGCGCGTGCAAGCTCGGCAGGCACCTCGGCCTCGGGTAGCGCGGCTACGGCAGCATCGACGTCATGGATCTGCTTGTGGCCCATGCCACCGACCTTCTCCTGATAATCCTCGACCGCGCGACCGCACTCATGGAAGCGGACGTCGGCCAGGGCGCCGATCAGGCGGTTGGCCCAGTAGAAGTTTTCGGACGTCACGCGAGCCTGCGTGTCGGCATAGTACTCGGGCATGGTCTCGACGTTGGCGTACAGCGGGACCAGCGCGTTAAACGAGTTGGAGCCAAAGGCCATCCACTGCACGGCGCGATACGCCGGCTGCGCATAGGGGCGCAGCTGCAACACGGCGAGCTGGCTGTTGCGGTTGATGCCGATGGGGCGATAGGCGCCGCGCGTGGCGGGCGTGCCCTTACTGCCGTAGCAGTCGTACTCCGTGCCCTGGTAGTGGCTCGAGAGTACGTACTTAATGTCCTCGATGGTCACCTTGCGCTCGGGCACACGGCTCCAGGGGATGTCGTCGCTCTCGGGCGTGTAGTCGGCGTCGGGGCCGTCCCACACATCGCTGGGGTTGAGGCAGCGCTGCATGTACCAGGCGCGCGGCGTGTTGTAGACGTGGTCGCTGTCGCTGTGCGAGCCAAAGGCCTCGCGCGGGTTAAAGACCGTCGCCGGGCCGTCGCCCTCGACGCCCAGCGTCAAGTCCAGATGCCACTCGGCCATCCAGGCGCGCAGGTCGGCGGAGCACATGTGGTCGGCCTGGTCGCCCTCGGCGTCGTCCAGGTCAAAGCTGTCGATACCCAGCTGGTTAGGCATGGTCACATAGGCGTCGTCGGGCACGCGCTTGGCGATCCAGTGATGGCCGCCGATGGTCTCGAGCCACCAGATCTCGTCCACGTCGCTAAAGGCGATGCCGTTGTTCTCGTAGGTGCCGTAGCGCTCGAGCAGGTCGCCCAGGATACGGACGCCGTCGCGGGCGGACTTGGCATACGGCAGGACCAGGGTCACCATGTCCTCCTCGCCCAGGCCACCAGGCTGCGCCGGCACATAGCCGTCCTCACCCTCGTTGCCCTTGGCGGGCACGTAGTCCACGAGCGGATCGGCGCCGCGAACGCGCTCGTTGGTGGTGAGCGTCTCGGTTGCGGACATGCCAACATTGAGCTCGTTGAAGCCCGCCTCGGCCCAGATGCCGTGACCGGGAATAACATCGGGGACGCTCGTGTAGCGCATGGGATTATCGGGCAGTTCAACGGTCAGGTGACTCAGGACGCTCGTGTAGACGCGCGGCTGCTCGTCGGGATGCACTACGCGCATGTGCTTGGGCTCAAACACCCCGTTGGACGAGTCCTCGTTACGCGCGACAAGCGTCGACCCGTCGTAGCTCGCGTTCTTACCAACCAAAATCGTTGTGCACGGCATGCGCATCCTCCTTGAGCGAAGAAATCAAACGGCAACAGTGTATCGCTTCGGCGAAAAAAGGGCGAAACCACGGCCTCGGCAGCCGCCGTGGTCAAAAAATGCCAAATATGAGTACTGTCACAAATTTAGTGGCAGCAAATTGCACTGTTCCGGGCGCCGGGAATCCTCACCTGTCCAAAAACTGAGTCTAGTAATTCCCCATACGTCCAATAAAATTGGCTCTTTAACGATATTACTTATCGCTAAAGAGCCAAAATGATCTCAAACATATGTGACTAACTTGGCAACAGTACTCATATTTGGCATTTTTTGACCACGGGGTATCTAACCAACCCCCTAAACAGCCTCCAAACGCCTATTTTACCGCGCGCTCAGCCGCCTCGATCACGTGCTTGGCGAGAATTGCTGTCGTCACGGCGCCCACGCCACCCGGCACGGGGGTGATTGCGCCAACAACCGGCTCCGCGGCATCAAAATCGACGTCGCCGACCAGCTTGCCAGCGGCTTCGTCCCAATTAATGCCAACATCGATAATCGCCTGGTCCTCGCGGACCGCATCTGCGCCAATCGTGCGCGCGCGTCCAACGGCGGCAACCACAATGTCGGCAGCACAGCACTCGGCGGCAAGATCGCGCGTATGCGTATGGCACGTCGTCACGGTTGCGTTGCGCGCCGTAAGCATGGCGGCAACGGGGCGGCCAATTACCAGTGAGCGTCCGACCACGGCAACTTTGGCGCCGTCCAGCTCAACGCCGTAATGATCCAGCAAAGCAAGCACGGCTTCAGCTGTGCAGGGGGCAAAACCCTCGCCGCGCCCCGAAAGCGTGGTGAGCAGCGAAGCCGGCGTCATGGAGTCAACGTCCTTGGAGGGATCGAGCGCTGCGGCGACGGCGTTCTCGTCAAGGCCGGCGGGCAGCGGGCGAAACATCAGACAGCCATGAACGGCCGAGTCGGCATTGATGTCCTCGATGGCCGTCAACAGCTCGTCTTGCGAAACACCGGCAGGAAGCAACACGCGACGCGCCTCGATGCCAACCTTTTCGCAGCGTTTAAGGGCGCCGCGCTCGTAGGATAGGTCGTCCTCGCGTTCACCCACACGCACGATAGCAAGCGTCGGAACAACACCGCGTTCGCGCAGCGCAGCGCAGCGGGCAGCGAGCTCCTCAGTCAAAGCGCGGGCGACGGGAGCACCCTTCAGTAGCTCAGCCATGGCTATCCCCTCTTTCTTGCAGCGTCGGAGGCGCGGCGCGCCAGCGCATCGGCGCGCGGCAACCATGTGTCGAGCAACTCATCACACGCCGCCTCGAGCTCCTCGGCGCGTGCACGATCCTTCATAGACGTGGTGTTCGCAAAGAGCGTCAAGCTCGCGCCCTGCATGGCGGCGCGGCAGAATACGGCGCCGCACGCCACATCGGACAGCAGCTGACGCGAACCCTTGTCGGCCATGTCCTCGAGCAGCGCCAGTGCGCGCCCGCAGGCATCCATAATGCGATACGGCGGCATAGCGGCCACATGCAGCGCATCCTGAATCGCAGCCGGTCGGGCCGGGTCCTCACGCGGAATACCGTACGCAGCGGACACCTGGCCGTACGCACGAACGTCCTCGGCGACCAGACCCACAAGCTCCTGCGCCAACTCGTCTGCCTGGGCAAACGCGCGCGTCAGATCGTCTGCGCGATCGGCAAGCGCAGGGTTTGTCGCACCGTAGCGGGCAACCATTCCGCACAGCGAGGCGCCCAGCGCGCCCACAAAGGCGCTCGCGCTGCCACCGCCGGGAACCGGCTCGCGCGCGGCCAGCGCCTCGGCAAACCCGCGGCAGGTCTTGTCCATCATCTCTTGGCTCATACGCATGCACCTTCAAGTCGTATGCGTCGGTCGGGTGGCAACCGCCGACCGACCGCATCGATCACATAATGGTGCTAAGTCTAGCCCATAAGTACTCAAGCGTCAGCGCACCTGGCCATCGCGGATTTCTATGACGAACGATAGGCGTCGGCACCGCAAACATGGAACACATGGCCCACCTTTCGAGACTTCCGGACGTCACAAACTGGGACATATCTATAAACAAGGAACCTGTTGGGGCAACGCCCGCGTACACGCGCCCCTTTAAAACAACGGACACCTCACCCCGGGGAGAGCCAGCACCGGCCCTCCCCTCTTTTGGACCCGCGCATATTGCCACTTAACGGCGCAAATCCGGCCCTCAGAATGGGACACATGGCCCACCCGAAGGAGCCGTCCACGCGTACAGTAAAGGCAGGTAATCCATGGGCGGTTACAGATCGAGGAGGACACGACCATGAAAAAGAAGGCCTTTGCGATTCTCACCCTCTGCATCAGTCTCTTTGCCGCGGTTGCCCTGGTGGGTTGCGGCGGAAGCGGCGGCGCTACCGGCAGTGGCGGTGGCGGCGGCGCAGAAAAGCCAGCCGTGGATATGAGGACCGACTTCATTTGGTTTAAGGTCGAGGTTCCCGAGGGAGTCGAGATCACCGACGTTGCCGGCGACACCGCCGACAGGGCCCAGTTTAAGTTCACCGAGAGCGAGCACGCCAGCGACCGCTTCATCCCCGTCTTCGACTCTGACAAGAACGCCGACGAGCTGTTCGACTACGAGGCAAAGTGGAAGGCCAACTCCGGATGGACCGAGAGCGATCCCGTTAAGTACAACGGCAAGACCTGGCGCAGTGCCTACTTTACGCACTCGGGCGGCGTGACGACCGAGTACTTCACCGACGTTGACGGTGGCAGTGTGTATGTGCGCATCGACAACGTCGAGGAACACAAGGACGCCGTCGAGACCATGATGAAGTCTCTGGAATTTGCCGACGACATCGCCGAGGCCAAGACCGAGGCCATGGACGTCAAGCTCGACGATATCGAGATCAAGCGCTAAGCGACTGGCGAGCGCAACGGGAAACACGGTCGCAGTGCAAACAAGCGACGGTACCCCAGCGCTTCGTACCCAGGGAGGGCCGGTAAACCGACCCTCCCTTTCTTATGCCTGTAGCCGACGAACGCGAGGATGCCGGACGCCGGAACCGCCCCAAATGTGGCAACAGTACGAAAACGACAAACACCCCAACACGTCCGCCCACCGATTTATTGCGCCGCGCAGACAATTAAACCAGCATCTTTAAACATCTGGGCAGTATAGTGACCAAAACTATCGCATAACCGCACTCTGCGAATGGAGAAGTTATGACCGAACACCATGCCATCAGCCGCCGAGCATTTACGCTGGGCCTAGGGCTTGCGGCGTTGTCACCACTTGCAAGCCTGCCCGAAACCGCAGCGCCGGGCATTCCCCTGCGAGCGGCATTTGCAGACAACACACCCGCACCGTCGGACAGCCTCGACAATTTCGTCATTCGCCTTCGCCCCGCGGGCTATTTTCGCACCGCGAGCGTCAACCAAGACGGCAACGTTCGCGGCAACGTCTGCCACCTGTTTAACGACGGCACGTCCAGCAAGCTCATCCTTGAGAACGTAACGACCAAGAATGACGATACAAACTGGTATGCTATCCGCACCTTGCTCAATTTCGAAGAGCATAAAAAGACGGGCTACAGCATTTGGTCGGTCGACGACGACTCTGACAAAGATGGAAAGGTCATCCACGTATGGGGCGGCGAGTATGACAACAAGCCCAGCCGCGCTTTTGCGTTCGAGCGTCAATCAAACGGAACCTATATCATCCGAGACCGCACGGTCGAGAAAGAAACCGAGAAAAAAGACATTAAGTACCTGGCAATAGAATCGAACGGCGAAGACCAGGACAACAATAAGATCTGCCATAAGAGTAAGAGCATTCCGTGGGAGCTCGAACTTATCGGTTACGACATGAAAAAGAACGATGCCACGGTTAGCAGCCTCGACTGGATCACGTACAGCAGCTACGTCGACGGACCATGTTGGATGAAATACGTCGACGACAACAAGTTCCTCGACGAGCTGAGCATCCCGGGTACGCACGATTCGGGCACCTGCAGCGTGGACAACGACACTGAGCCCCAATCCTCGCAAGTAAAATGCCAGCAGGATTACATTCCCACGCAGTTGCTCGAAGGCATTCGCTATTTTGATATCCGGCTCGGAAAGGGCGATGACCCCGGCATCGACCACGGGATTTTCTACCTACTCAAAAAAGACGGGAACTATCTGCATCTCTCCGATGTCATCGGGTACTTCAAAACGTTTTTGAACGAAAACCCGTCAGAAGCGCTCATCATGCTCGCATCGCGCGGCAACGATGAGGCTACCGACGAAAGCATAACGACGGCCTTCGCCAAGGTTATGGCCGATAACCCCAACCTGTTCTACACGTCGAGCCACGTCCCCACGCTGGGCGAGGTGCGCGGAAAGATCGTCCTGCTGCGTCGATTTGGGCTCGCCGGCAACAGCGTAAGCGGCCACACGTGGGGCCTCGACCTCACCCAATGGGATGACAAGATCAAGGTGCATTCCGGGCAGTCGATGTGTCTCGTCCAAGACGCGCGGGGATTTGAAGCCATAGGGGAAACGGGCAATGAAGAGCCCTATTGCACCAAGGTATATGCCCAGGACAAGTACAAACTCACGGGAACCGACAAGCTCAGCTGGGTCGATAATGCGCTGAAGGAAACGACCGGGCGCACGTGCAACAAGGTGGACGTCGTGGACGATGCCGGGGCCGAGGTGCAAGTCCAGGAGCGTTGCTGGTCTATCAACTACACCAGCTGCACGGGCTTGTCGCACGGAGGCAATCCTTTTACCTCGGCACGAGTAGTCAACGAGCATCTGTATAAGAGCCCGTACATCAATCCCAGCGGCACCGAGGATACAAAGTCAGATTACCTCAAGCACATTGGCATCATCGCATCCGACTTTGTTGATGCGGCGCTGGCCCGGAGCATCTACCAGCGCAATTACAATTACGATACGAAGCACACGCAGTCGGCTTCGTGCTGCCTCCCGACCCGCATGCGCATGACGTACGGCGACTCGCTGAGCGATGCCTCGCTCCAGGATGGCAAGACCGTTGGCGAGGGCCATTTCCGCCTTGTCGACAGCAGCAACGTACTCAACGTGGCGGCTTCGGGCCATGCGTTTACCATCGAATACGTGGATGTCGACGCCTTGGGCAACGAGACCGTTACGGGGCTGCAGGGATCCGTGCCCATCGATATCGATCCGCGCGCACTGACACCCCACTTTGAGGGGCTCGAAGGCCTTAAGGCCGGCGAGGATGTGCGCACAAAGGTCGCGGCGCTGCTCGAGGGCAAACTCGAAAACGATGCCTGCACGGCTCAGCTCGAGTTTGTGCACGACGCGGACGGCGCTCCGGGCACGGCAATGGTCGAGGGCGAGGCATTTACCGCGGGAACGTACTGGGTGCGCGCGAACGGTCTTTTGGGCGACGCGGCGCAAAACTACAAGCTTGCTAATGACGGAGCCGCGAGCTTTACCGTAGCGGCCTCGAGCAGTGCAGGCGGCACCGGCACCGACGGTGGCACGGGTTCCAACGCAGGCAGCGCTGATAAGAACGGTAAGGGCAACAAGGGCAAGAACTCGGGCGGAAAACTCGCCGACACGGGCGACGGCTCCGGCATTGCCGCCGGGCTCGCTGCCGCCGCCGTAGCGACAACGGTCGCCGGCGCGGCAATGCTTGCCAACGACCGCGAAAACGCTGGGGACGGTAGCGAATAGGCAAGCCGGCCTTTTAGACACATCGACTCAATGGGGGGCGCAGGACACCGTTCTGTGCCCCCGATTTTTACCTTGGCCCAAACGCCGCCATAGGCTACATCACCATGTTCAGCGCGTTAACAAACTCCTGGGCCTTCGCACGGCTGCTCAGGCTAAAAACACAAGCAGTCAACAGCCTGTTACGCAGAAAAACATCGCGGCCCTTGATCCTGTTGACCCCCGTAATGTCCTTAAGATAGACAATCTCGGTGTGCTTGCCACCAAAAGTGCCCTTCTTGAGCACCTCAATACGGTTGGGGTAGATCTTGACGTCTTTATACCTACCCGAACCTTTGTCCTGGAATAGCAGCGTGTTATTGTCCATACGCGTCACTCCCGTGGGATTCGCTAAAACTGCCTCTATGGTCACATTTTAGTCACCGCAAGGCCCCATGCGAAGATGTCAGACAGCACAGCAATTCGTGTCCGCGCGAGGCTTTAAACTAAATGCGATAAAGACGCATTCCACAAAAGGAAAGTGGGGCGACAGTGATGGGCGAACTGGTAAACCGTGGAGAATCGGCAATCGTGCCCGAAGGTTTTTACAAGCAGGTCTCCTCGATTCTCAACGCCGCTCGCGACAAGGCCTATACCGCCGTTAACTTTGCGATGGTTGAGGCATATTGGGAGATCGGCAAGAGTATTGTTGATGAACAGGGCGGAGAGGGGCGCGCCAAGTATGGAGAGGCGCTGCTCAAGGCCCTCGCAATCAGACTTACCAAGGATTTTGGTAAAAGTTTTGAAGCAAGAGAGCTGCGCAAAATGCGTCAGTTCTATCTTGCATTTCCAATTCGGGACTCACTGCGTCCCGAATTGAGCTGGACACATTACCGCAGGTTAATACGCATTCCTGACCCCGAAGCTCGCACCTGGTACATGAACGAATGCGCCGATTCTCGCTGGAGCACGCGTCAGCTCGAACGCCAGATCAACACCATGTTCCGCGAGCGCCTACTTGCCAGCAAGGACAAAGAGGCCGTCACCCAGGAAATCCAAGAGAGCGCCCCGGCTCGTCGCCCCGAGGATATCATCCGCGACCCATATGTACTGGAGTTTTTAGGTTTCTCGGACGATGCTACGTTTCGCGAGAGCGATCTAGAGCAGGCGCTCATCACGCATCTTCAGAAGTTCCTGCTGGAGCTTGGCCGTGGCTTCGCTTTCGAGGCGCGCCAAAAGCGCATCACCTTTGATGGACGCCATTTCTATATTGACCTTGTTTTTTACAACTATCTGATGCGCTGCTTCGTGCTCATCGACCTTAAGACCGATGACCTTACGCATCAGGACCTGGGCCAGATGCAAATGTATGTGAACTACTACACGCGTGAGCTCATGAACGAAGGCGACAATCCGCCCATAGGCATCGTGCTCTGCGCGGACAAAAGCGATTCGATCGTCGAGTACACGCTGCCCGAAGACAACGACCAAGTGTTTACCGCCAAATACCTGCCGTATCTTCCAAGCAAGGAAGAGCTGGCGCGCGAGCTGAGTGCCGAGTACCGCGCCATCAACGAAGCGACTAATGGCGAAACGCAAGGGTAGCAGCACGTTGCGACCGAAACCACCGCAGCCGTCGCAGGCGCACCCGCGGTTGAGGCGCACGCTACGAAACAATACCGGTCATGGACGCCGGCAACGACATTCTAGCCGTGGCTGGCGAGCGTGACCTGACAGGCAAAAACGCGACCTTCGTCTGATGTGGGCCCATTGGCTGCCACAGAAAAGGGCCGGTTGCAGCCGGCCCTTAAGACACTTGCGTCTGCGTTGCCCGCGCTTCCGAAGTGTGACTAACTGAGGAGCGGGTTCCGCGGCACAACCTGATTTTGCCCAGCGAGGCGGCTCTTTTGCAGCCGCTCCACCGTTTATTTACATCTACCCCCTGCCAAACTATCGGACGGCAGCCCGCATGCCTGCGAGCCGTCCCATGCTGCGCTTCCCTACTTCCCAAAGATCGCAGCGAACAAGCCCTTGCGTTTGGGCTTCTCCTCTCGGTAGGAACCCTCGGCAACCGCTGCAACCTGGCGCGGTTGCTCGCCGCCTCCACGGCGCACGATCTGGTACAGAAACGGCGACTTAACGTATTTGACCTCGATGGGCGTGGCATGCACGGTGCTCTCACCGGACAGATGCAGACTCGGATTGAGCGGCGCCACGACGTGCGTTTCGCGCTTGTCACTAAACACCACCGCGGCCGCGCGGCCCGTCTGTCCGTTTACGGCAATGCGCACCTGCTCGCCATCGCGGCTGTCCGTCGCCGGACGATCGACAAAGTAGACCGGCACCATCACCAGGCCATCCTTATGCTTGCGGGCCTTGCGCGCCCAGGTTCGGATGCTCTTTTTATTGAGCCCCAGTACGGCCTCGGCATCGTTGCCCGCAACGTCGAGCGCCAACTTATCAATGACCACCTGGTCCTTGGTAGATGCATCGACGGAGACGACGCGGAAGTCGCCTTCCTGCATGGCGGGATCGAACGGACCGACCTTGGAAAAGTCCCACGGCTCCAAAATGCCCATGAGGCGAACGTCCAGGTAGTTTGCCCTGGGGTATGCCCAGTCGAGCACCTCGTAGTACACCAGGGTTTCCTTGCTCAGGCCCTTGCCCGGGAAGCTCGCCATCATGCGCAGGTCCGCCAGCGCCATGGGGAAATAGAAGAGCATCATGTCGTTTTGGATCGCATCTTCCACGTCGTGCCCGGCAAAGGCATCCGGGTACTGGCGCACCAGCTGCAGCGCGTTGGCACGTGCCTGCTGCGGCGAGATTTCGCAGGGAATACCCTGATCCGGCACATACTCCGCACCCACGCCCATGGTCAGACGCTTGCTAAACGTCCCCGGCTTGAGCAGGTCGGCAATGCCGATCTTGTTGCCGCAGGACGGGCACTCAAACACGCGCTGGGTCGACTCGCCCTCAAAGGACGCACCACAGAAGGGGCAAGGAATACTCACATGCGTGGCCTCTTGGAACTCCTGCGCCGTGCCGCGATCCTCCCACAGCAGATGTTCCAGGACCGACTGATTGCGCCAGTGCGAATTGAAGAAATACCAGTCCGGGTCCTCCGGGCGCTCGAGTTGCGACACATGCGTGAGCTTGAGCAGTCCATCCACCACCGTCAGCGGCGTATGGCGAATGCCCAGGGCGCTCTTGGGCTCCCCCGCATCAGCCTGCCACGGAACGACCGTGCCGCAATAGGCGCACTCAAAGCTGCGCTTAGCCTGGTGCGAGTACATAGGGCCGCCGCAGTTTTGACATTTAATGGCAAACATCTCGTCCATGGAAACGTCCTCCTTTGCACAGGGGCTGTCGACATTAAGTATGTCGAGCAAGCAGGCACATGCCCATACCCATGTGGCCCAAAATGGACCACCCAGGCAGACGAGAAGGCTCGCTCGTTAGCACCGGCAGACTATTGCTGCATTTTCTG
>CAUFMG010000011.1 GCA_959026725.1 uncultured Collinsella sp. | reverse complement strand
AGCACTTAATGTGCTTTCCGTCTTGCGCAGGACTGTAGAGCAGCAAACTTAACCCCCGCCCCCAGCCCGGAGACCCTCCCGGATGGCCCCAAAAATTTTTTCAAAAAAGTTGTTGCGCGCCGGACAGACTTCTGTGTATACTAATCCCCGCAGCGCACGCGAGCGGAAACAAACGCGAACGCCTGCCTGGGGAGTTAGCTCAGTTTGGTTAGAGCGCCGGCCTGTCACGTCGGAGGTCGCGGGTTCGAGCCCCGTACTTCCCGCCAACGCAATTAAAGCCACGTCTTCGGACGTGGCTTTTTGCGTTTGATGCATTTTGTTTCGGTAGAACGATCGCCCTAGCGCATCTTCGCCCAGAATCCCCGCCCCTTCAGGAACGCAAGTAAAATCTAATAAGCATATCTGTCTAAACAACAGCTTTGTTGCGCAACACCTGTTCAACGAGACAGGGGGTTAGGTTATACTAAATTGCACTGTAGGCCGCATCTGATGCATTTCGCTCCAAGCGCGGCACTCAGTGGATATCCGATTTACCATTTGGATGCCCTGCGGTCATTTAGCGTCTCGACACAAGCTCGGCCCCGGAGCTCGTTCGAGCTGTTCGTATTCCTTGAAAGGGGAAAAATGGACATATCGAGGAAGACTGATTACGCCCTTCGTATGTTGGCGATGCTTGCCGAGGATCCGGAGCGTTTGCTTTCTGTTCGCACCGCTGCCGAAGAGGTCAATGTCCCGTATTCGTTTGCCCGCTCGATTCAGCACGGTTTGGTCCAGGCCGGTATTGTGGAGAGCCTGCGTGGCGTCCACGGTGGCATGCGTCTCAAGGTCAGTCCGGACGACGTTACCATTCGTCAGGTCGTCGAGGCCGTTCAGGGCCCTATGGTTATGAATGATTGCACCGCACCCGATGGCGACTGTGCACGCATGGGCACGTGCTGCTATCATCCCCTGTGGGCCGGAGCTCAAGCGTTGATGCGCGACTACCTCGATTCCGTTTCGCTCGGCGACATCGTCGCTCACCGCCAGTTCCCGGCCGTCGATTCCAAATTCGCCGACCGCGACGCGTTTCCCGAGTACGCTGCCTGTGCATGTGCTTGCCGGGAGGAATAGCGCCGCATAAGGAGCATAGCCATGATTCAGGACCCCTTTCGTTCGATGATTCGTTCGGAAGGGGTCCTGCGTTATCGCGACCTTCCGTGGCGCCGCACGCGCGATCCGTACATCATTTGGCTTTCCGAGGTCATGCTGCAGCAAACACAGGTGCCGCGCGTGGAGACGCGCATGCCGGCGTGGCTCGATCGCTTTCCGACCGTGCAGGCGCTTGCCCAGGCCGCGCCTTCCGATGTTTTGGACGCTTGGCAGGGGATGGGCTACAACCGACGTGCTCTGGCGCTCCACAAGGCCGCTCAACGGGTCGTAGAGGATTGGGGTGGGGAGTTTCCGCACGAGACGCGTGACTTGGTCGCTCTGCCTGGTATTGGACCGGCAACGGCGCAAGGTATCCGGTCGTTTGCGTTTGATCTTCCGGGCGTGTATCTGGAGACCAACGTGCGCACGGTCTTTCTGCATCACTTCTTTCCCGATGTACCGGCTGTTCCCGATCGCGAGCTGGTGCCGCTGATTCAGGCGGCCTGTCCGGCGGCCCCTGGTGCGTTGGCGGACGAGACCGCTCCCTTTGCCGTGCCGCTCGATGATGCCGACACGCCGCGCGCGTGGTATTACGCGTTGCTGGATTACGGCGCATATCTAAAAAAGACGTTGCCCAATCCGTCTAGGCGTTCGGCGGGCTATAGCCGTCAGTCAAAGTTTGAGGGCTCACGTCGCCAAAAGCGCGCGCATATCGTGCGCATGTTGCTGGCAGCGCGCGATGGCCAGCCGGCGGGGACTACGCTTGCTGATGTCGTGGTGGGCGTTAACGAGATGGAAGCGGCGGCTGGGCGTGGACCGGTCGAGCGCGAGCTTGTCGCGGGCATTCTAGCCGACCTGGAGCGTGAGGGCTTTTGCCGAGCCGAGGGCGATCGCTGGCTGAGCATCTAGCCTGTGCAAATCTGAAGAACAGGATTGTAAGGTTTAGATTTCCGGCATGAGGGCATCCTAAAGACGAGGCCGCTCGAAGCCTACGGGCGGTATGCGTTGAAGGGAAGTACACCTATGGATTTTGAGAACTCCCAAACCAAGAAGAACCTCGAGACTGCTTTTGCCGGTGAGTCCCAGGCACACACCAAGTATCGCTACTATGCCTCCAAGGCCAAGAAGGACGGCTACGTTCAGATCTCGAACATCTTTGCCGAGACGGCTGGCAACGAGTCCGAGCACGCCAAACTGTGGTTTAAGTATCTGCACGATGGCGCCGTCCCCGATACCCTGGACAATCTGCGCGATGCCGCCGCGGGTGAGAACTACGAGTGGACCACGATGTACGACGAGTTTGCCAAGACCGCCGAGGAAGAGGGCTTTGCCGAGATTGCCGCAAAGTTCCGTGGTGTCGCCGCAGTCGAGAAGGCCCATGAGGAGCGCTACAACAAGCTCGTCGAGCGCATCGAGTCGGGCGAGGTGTTTGAGCGTGAGGGCGTGAAGGTGTGGAAGTGCCTGAACTGCGGGCACCTGCACGTTGGTGCCGAGGCGCCTGAGGTGTGCCCGGTGTGTAACCACCCGAAGGCGTACTTTGAGGAGCAGGTGGTGAACTACTAGCGCGTGGCGCTGACATGAGCTGGTCCGGGAGGGCGGGATTACCTTCCCTCCCCGCTCACGGCTCCGCAGGGTCGCGTTGAGGGAAGGTAATCCCGCCCTCCCGGCCCGCGTTGGGTCGTCGCGTGCTCGCTACTGAAAAGCTGATAAGAAGTTTGTGTGCCGCCCCTTTTGGGGCGGCACGTTTTTGTATGGGGGCTGGTTGGGACGGTGCCTTTGCTTGGGAGTACACTGGGTAGTGCTTTTGTTTGTTTGCTTCCTGTTGTGGGGTGTTATTTATGGGTAAGAAGTCTCGGGCTCGGGTTGCTGCTGCGGGGACTCGTCTTGATCCTCATCGCGTGGTTGATGAGAGCGGTAAGGCTGCGCGTGCCGATAAGGAGAAGAAGGTTGGTGCGCATGCTCATCCTGAGTGGGCGCCTCATTTGAATTCGGCTAGTGAGGATATGACTGCCAAGCTGTTTACTATGGTCGAGGTCATTTTGGGCGTGGTGCCTGTGGTGGTTATCGGCTTGTTCTTGGCTTCGAAGGATGCTGCGAGCGTTGATAAGCTCACCGAGGTCTTTTCTCAGGATCCCTCGATGGTGGTCACGTTTATTTCTGCGTGCCTACAGCCGTTTGTGGCGTACATGCTGTACATGGTCTATCGCAAGTACTGCGAGGGCGATGCGGGTTTTGTCGCCGGCAACCTGATCGGTCTCTTGTGTTCCGAGATTTTGCTGCTCAATATCCCAGGCGTGATCGGTATGGGCATCTTGCTGTGGCGTGTTTGGCGCAACGTCGCCCCGCACTTTGAGAGCTGGTTGTTTGAGCGTCGTGCAATGGGCGTGCTGGCAGACATTGCGGGCTCGCTCGTGATTTTAGCCTTGGCGTTTATGTGCGCCACCGCCGCCCGAGGCCTTGCGGGAATGTAAAGCTGATAAGAAGTTTGCGTGCCGCCCCTTAGGGCGGTACGTTTTACTTGAGGTCCCGGTCTCCACAATTTTCGTCAAGCTTTTGGTTAGATTTTGGTCAGTTGGCCTAAGGGTGGAAGGCCAAAAGATTGTTGGCGAAAAAAGCTCAGAGAAAGCGCTGGTAGGGGAGTTGTTGAGCTTTTCGACAGCTTTTGAGCAAAAGAAACTTTGTGGCTATTGCCGGCGATTGCGTTGTCGCGGTCATGACGGTGCGGGATGCTGGTCGTAAGCGTCGAATGCTCCGATTTTGGAGGCCAGCATGGATCTGTTTCTTGAGACTCCGCAGCAACAAGCTGAGCGCATGCTGCGTCAGCAGCAACGACTCATGGAGATGCAAATGCAAGGGGCGGCAGCCCAGCCCTTTGCGCAAAATGTCGTGCCCGCTGCTGTACCTGCAGCTGTGCCCGGGTATGAATCGGCGCCAGAGGCCTATTCCGTACAGCAAGATTCATATGCGCAGGAGCTCGCGTTCGACAAACGCCGCGCGCGCCGCCGCCGTTTGGGCCAGCGCCTGCGCACATTGGCGATGATCGTGCTCATCCCGCTGGGGCTTGCGGCCATCTTTCTGGCGTCGTATGCCCTCACGTGCATCCTCAACGGCGCATCGCCCAACGAGGTGCTCCAGCATCTAGCGGCCCTGGGCCAGCGCCTAGGTGACGTCATAACAACCATCCGCGCCGGCTGGGAGAGCTAGCGTTTGTCACATTAGGACTTCTAGGGTGTAGGGATTATCACCACGAGTGGAATCCCTGCATCTTGCGGGTCATGTCGTGCGACTAAATAGTATTATTGAAGATAAATAATAATAGCAAATGAACGGAGGTGCGCGGTTGAATCTGACCTTTGAGGGATTCTTAAAAGGCTATTGCCGAGAGCTATCCGGACAGCAGTCACTGAGTTTTAGAAAGCTGGTTGAGCAGGCGACGACGGTTGCGCCGCGCGTGGCGGAGCCTCTGTTTTTGCTTGCTTTGGCGCAAGGAAAAGCCGAATACGTTCTGGGTTTATCCGAGGGCTCGTGGATGGAAGAGGATTACCGAGACGTTTTGTCCTTGTACGGTCAAGCGGGTAACATAATATCTTTATGCGCCAAAAGTGAGCTTCCTAATCGTTATGCCAACGTTTGGCGTGCGTATAGAGCGGTGAAGGAAAAGCCGGTGGCGAACAGAAGGATCAACGCCCTGATGCGAAAAAGAATACTGGAAGCATTGGAGGAATCGGGCGTAACGCGCTATGGCCTCTGCCGTGCTCTGCACCTGAATAAAGGAAACGTGTACGCATATTTAGCCGGTGATGACTCAAAGGTGAGCAGGGAGACGGCGCGCCGCATTATGGAATATGCGGAGGAGAGGGGCGCCCAAGAAGGGGCCGGGCGCCCGGTGCGTATGGCGGGGTAAGATTGATCGCGGTTTTGATTGGTGCTCGATTGGGTTTGTTGGGCGGAGTTTATGTCTGCTATTGATATTGTGCTTGTTGTGATCGCCTTGGTGGCGGTGGGGGTTGCTGTGGCTTGCGCCCTCCAGCTCAAGAGCCTGCGTGCCGAGTTGCGGGAGCGTGGCGACAGTAGCGCGGAAACGCTGGCAGCACTCGAGCAGGCCAACAACGCGCTCGATGCCCTGAACGTCGCGCTGGCCGAAACTCGCCGCACGGCCAATGCCATCGCGCAGCAGCAGACGACAGATGCGGCCGTGGAGCAGCAACGTTACCTGACCATCGCACGTGAGTTTTCGCAAGCTGGTGACCGGATGGATGACCTGCGCCGCGAGACGGCCCAACAGCTCGGTGCCAACCGCGAGGGTATCGAGCATCGCCTGGACAAGGTGCGCGAAACGGTCGATGCTCAGCTGGGCGCCATCCGCAAAGACAACAACGTGCAGCTCGATCAAATGCGTGCGACGGTGGACGAGAAGCTCTCCCGCACGCTCAACGACCGACTGTCGGCATCGTTTAAGCAGGTGAGCGACCAGCTCGAGGCCGTGTACAAGGGCCTGGGCGACATGCAGTCCATCGCCACCGGCGTGGGCGACCTTAAGCGCGTGCTGGGCAACGTGAAGGCGCGTGGCATTTTGGGCGAGGTGCAGCTGGGTGCAATTCTGGCGGACATCCTTACGCCCGACCAGTATCTGGAAAACGTCGCCACCAAGCCCGGCGCCTCGGAGCGCGTTGAGTTTGCCGTCAAGCTGCCGGTGGACGAGGGCGACCCCGTGCTGCTGCCGATTGACTCCAAGTTTCCGGGCGACGCGTACGAGCACCTGCTCGACGCGCAGGAGTCGGGCGATGCGGAGACCGTGGCGGCTGCGCGTAAGACGCTCGACACCATGGTCAAGCGCGAGGCCAAGGACATCTGCGAAAAGTACCTGAGCGTGCCGGCAACGACCAACTTTGGCATCATGTTCGTGCCGTTTGAAGGACTGTACGCCGAGGTCGTCAGCCGCCCCGGGCTTATCGAGACCCTGGGCCGCGACTATCACGTCAACGTTGCCGGCCCTAGCACCATGGCGGCCATTCTCAACAGCCTGCAGATGAGCTATCAGACGTTTAAGTTGCAAAAACGTACCGACGACGTGCTGCGCGTGCTCTCCGCCGTCAAGGCCGAGCTGCCGCGCTATCAAAAGGCGCTGCGCCGCGCCCAGCAGCAGATCGAGACCGCGGGTAAAACGGTCGAGGGCATCATCACCACGCGCACCAACGTCATGGAGCGCAAGCTCAAGGACATCGACGCGCTGGAAGACGCCGACCAAGCCGATGAGATCTTGGGACTCACGTCCGCGAGCCTTCTCGCGGACCAAGAAGACGAGGACTAATTGCAACAAGACGGTGGGGCACCGGCGCAAACGCGGGCGCCCCACCGCTTTTCGCATCGCACTTGTCTGAAGCGTGCTCCAATGTGCAACAATGGCGTTTCGCCCTATCAGACGCGAAAGGAAGCCCATGTCCCAGAGAAGCACCAGCCCGCTCAGTCGCTCCACCGTGCGCCGCACGCTGCAGCGGTTTTGGGGTGTCACGCGCACGCAGCCGCTGATTGTCTTTCTCTCGGTGTTCTCGTCGGCGGGCTACATCTTTTTGCTGACGTTTGCCAATACCTATGTGATGGCCCTCATTGTCGACCGCGTTCAAGCCGGTCCCGTGGCGGGTGACCAGGTGTTTGAGGTCTTCGGCCCCTATATCCTGGCGCTCGTACTCGTTAACCTGGTGGGTCAGATCCTCTCCAAGCTACAGGACTACACCGTCTACAAGCTCGAGATCGCAGGCAACTATCACCTGGCGCGTCTATGCTTCGACACGCTCTCCAACCAATCCATGACATTTCACACCAGCCGCTTTGGCGGATCACTCGTGAGCCAGACGAGCCGTTTTATGAGCGGCTATACGGGGCTGGTGGACGTGACGGTGTATTCGCTCATCCCCACCATCACCTCGGTCGTCTGCACGGTGGCGGCGCTCGCTCCGGTGGTGCCGACGTTTACCGTGATCCTGGTGGGCATCATGGTCGTCTACATTGCGTTTGTCTGGCTTATGTACAAGCGCATCATGCCGCTTTCGGCCGCGACGTCCGCCGCGCAGAACAAGCTCTCGGGCGTGCTCTCCGACGCGGTCACGAACATCTTGGCCGTCAAGACCTGCGGGCGCGAGGACTTTGAACGCGATCTGTTCGACGCCGCCGATCGTGCCGCGCGCGATGCCGAGACGGTCTCGATGCACGCCATGATGCAGCGCAACTTTACGACCTCGGGTCTTATCGTCATCACCATGGCCGTGGTGAGTGTGTTCGTGGCGGGCGGCAACGCGTGGTTTGGCATCTCGGCCGGCTCGCTCGTCATGATCTTTACCTATACCTATAACCTCACCATGCGCCTGAACTACGTGAGTTCCATGATGCAGCGCATCAACCGCGCTTTGGGCGATGCGGCCGAGATGACGCGCGTGCTGGACGAGCCATGTTTGGTGGCAGACGACCCGGACGCCCCTGAGCTCAAAGTGACCGAGGGCGCGATTGATTTTGAGCACCTGAGCTTTGCGTACCGTGACGCTGCGGCGGGCGAGACCGTGTTCGATGACCTGACGCTTCATGTGGCGGCGGGCCAGCGCGTGGGCCTGGTGGGCAAATCGGGCTCGGGTAAGACGACGCTCACCAAATTGCTGCTGCGCCTAGACGATGTTCAGGGCGGTCGCGTGCTCGTGGACGGCCAGGACGTCTCGCGCTGCACGCAGCAGAGCCTGCGCCGCCAGGTTGCCTACGTGCCGCAGGAGGCGCTGCTGTTCCATCGCTCCATTCGCGAGAATATCGCCTACGGACGCCCCGACGCCACCGACGAGCAGATCCGCGAGGCGGCTCGCTTGGCTAATGCGACCGAGTTTATCGACCGCTTGCCCCGTGGCTTTGACACCATGGTGGGTGAGCGCGGCGTCAAGCTCTCGGGCGGCCAGCGTCAGCGCGTGGCTATCGCCCGCGCCATCCTAACCGACGCGCCGATTCTAGTGCTCGACGAGGCGACGTCTGCCTTGGACAGCGAGTCCGAGGCGCTGGTGCAGGAGGCGCTCGAGAACCTGATGCGCGGCCGCACCTCCATTGTGGTGGCACATCGCCTGTCCACCGTGGCGGCGCTCGACCGCATTGTGGTGCTGGCCGATGGCGAGATTGTCGAGGACGGCACGCATGCGCAGCTTGTCGAGGCGGGTGGCGAGTACGCGAGCCTGTGGGGCCGTCAGACCGGTGCATTCTTGGAGGCGTAAGCGTCTCGGACGTGGGACAATTGTGCCCATAAGTTTATTGTGCCGTTGAGCCGAGGAGTCGTTATGCCACGCGAGACCAATGCCGCCAAGCGCGAGCGCGCCATCGAGGTGTGTGAGCGCCTCAACCGTCGCTATGGCCCGGTCGAGTGCTTTTTGGACCACGAGAATCCCTTCCGCCTGCTGATCGCGGTGCTGCTTTCGGCGCAAACGACCGATGCACAGGTCAACAAGGTGACGCCGCGGCTGTTTGCCCAGTGGCCCACGCCCGAGGCCATGGCCGGGGCGAGCGTGGCTGACGTGGCAGACACTATCAAGTCACTCGGCTTCTACAAGAGCAAAGCCAAGCATGCCGTCGAGGCCGCGCAGATGATCGTCGCCGACTATGGCGGCGAGGTGCCGGCCGACATGAAGGAGCTCGTGAAGCTGCCGGGCGTGGGACGCAAGACGGCGAACATCGTGCTCAACGTGGGGTATGGCATCGTGGAGGGCATTGCGGTGGACACGCACGTCAACCGCATTGCGCACCGCCTGATGCTGAGTCCCAAGACGCATGCCAAGGAGCCGCTCAAGACCGAGCAGGATCTGCTCAAGATTTTGCCGCACGAGTATTGGGAGTCGGTCAACCATCAGTGGATCACCTTTGGTCGCGAGATCTGCGATGCCCGCAAGCCCAAGTGTGACGAGTGTCCGCTGGCAGATTTGTGCCCCAGCGTGCGCGTAGCGGGGTAGGGCGGAACGCATCTTCGTCTGGCGTTTTTTGCGGGGCTGGGTTTGCCCTTGAGCCGGAGTCCTCTCCATGCGCTACCATGACAGGCAATGTATTTGACGTACGACCCGCCGAGCTTGCCCCGGCGGGCTTTTGGCGTTGCGATGCCGGAGGAACAGCATGCTCATTCACCGTATAGCCGCGCAGCTCTACACTGCCGAGGCGCTGCAGACCGTCGAGGTCGGACTCGATGCCGGCGAGGACGTGACGCTGGCCGTGTCGCAGTCGGGTCGCACGCTTATGGCGGCCGCCCAGTTTGCGCGCCGTCCGCGCCCGACGGTCTACATTGTGAGCGGCGAGGATGCGGCCGATCGCGCCGCGCGCAGCCTTGCCGCCTACGTGGGTCTGGCACACGTGTGCCGTTTTCCCGAGCGCAAGGACTATCCGTGGCGCGAGCAGGCGCCCGACGATGCTGTGGTTGCCCGGCGCTGCGAGGCCCTGGGACGCATCGTTCGCGGTGACAACTGCATCATGGTCGCCTCGGCCCGCGCGTTGCTGCGTTGCGTGCCGCCAGTCGAGAGCCGCTACTGGGAGTCCACGACCTTCGCGGTGGGCGAGGAGATTCCTTTTGACGAGGTGCCGCAGCGCCTGGTGGGCATGGGCTACACCAATGCCGGCGCCGCCGACGCGCCTGGTCTGTTCCGCGTGCACGGCGACACCGTCGAGGTGTTCCCCGCGCAGGAAAAAGCGCCCGTGCGCATCGAGTTCTTCGGCGACGAGATCGATCGCATCCGTCGCATGGTGAGCTCAACGGGGCAGACCATCGGCAACGAGGACAGCATCGAGATCTTCCCCTGCCGTGAGCTGGCGCTTACCGACGAGGCCGTCCACAACATGCATGTGGCGCTTTATCGCGCCAGCCAGGACGACAGCAAACTGGCAGCGCTGCTCGAGATGGTGGATGCGCGCATCGTCACGCCCGAGCTCGACCGCTTTTTGCCGGTGATGTACGGCCAGACCGTGAGCCCGCTGGCGCACGTGAGCGGCAAGGCGCTCGTGGTGCTGTCCGAGCCGCGCTCGCTGTTCGACGATTGCCTGCGTGCCTACGAGGATATCGAGGCCCGTGCCGGCGAGGCGGGGGTCGACCGACTGGATGGCCTGTATGTACGTGCCCAGCAGCTCGATTTTGGTGCTCAGCAGCGCCTGAACTACGTAAGCCTCATCCGTGCCGGCGGTGCGGTTACGGCCGAGCTCAAGATTGAGCAGCCGGCCATCGCGGGTTCGGACAATCGCTTTATGACGCGCATTCAGGAAGTCGTGGGCAAGCGTTACGCCTGCGTGTTTGCCATTCCCGACCGCGGTGCGCGCGAGTCGATGGAGCTCACCTTTGGCGACGAGGGCATTACCTTTGAGGAATCGCTGACCGCGGCGCCCGAAAACGCCGGCGTCATTGGCGAGCGCGTGCGCGTGGCGGCGGCAGATTCTGCCGACCGTGCTGCCCGTCAGGATGCCCATGCTGCAATTCGCGAGCGCAAGGCCGATGCGCTCAACGCCCGCTCGCTCGAGGCAGGTGCCGCCCAGGCAGCCGCCGGCGCCGCCGTGCCTACTATCTCGCGCGGACGCGTGACCTTTGTCGATGCCGCTCTGCCGCAGGGCGTGGTGGTGCCCGATGCCAACCTGGCCGTGTTCTCGATTGCCGACCTCAACGCCCGCATGGACGCCAACCGCGCGCGCAGCCGCCGCAAGGTGGACATTACGCAGATCACATTCCCGTTTAAGCCGGGCGACTACGTGGTGCACGCCACTCACGGCATCGCACTCTTTAGCGAGATCGCGCGCCAAGAAGTGGGCGGCAAGGAGCGCGACTACTTTTTGCTGGAATATGCCGACGGCGACAAGCTCTACGTGCCGCTCGAGCAGGTCGACCGCATCACGCGATACGTCGGTCCCGACGGTGACAAGCCGCGCCTGACCAGGCTCAATACCGCCGACTGGACGCGTGCCACCAACAAGGCACGCAAGAACGCCAAAAAGCTGGCGTTTGACCTGGTCGATCTGTATACGCGCCGCTCGTCGATTACCGGTATCGCCTGCCCGCCCGACACGCCCGAGCAGATCGAGATGGAGGAGAGCTTCCCCTACGACGAGACGCGCGACCAGCTGGAGGCTATCGCCGACATCAAGGCCGACATGGAGGCGCCCAAGCCCATGGACCGCCTGCTGTGCGGCGACGTGGGTTTCGGCAAGACCGAGGTTGCCCTGCGCGCGGCGTTTAAGTGCGTGGACTCCGGCCGTCAGGTCATGGTGCTTTGCCCCACGACCATTTTGGCCCAGCAGCACTACGAGACGTTCTTTGAGCGCTTTGCCCCGTTTGGCCTCGAGGTCGAAGTGCTCAGCCGCTTCCGCACCCCGGCGCAGCAAAAGCGCGCGCTTAAGGCGTTTGCCGAGGGCACGATCGACGTGCTCATCGGCACGCACCGCTTGCTTTCTGCCGACGTGAACCCCAAGAACCTGGGCATGGTGATCATCGACGAGGAGCAGCGCTTTGGTGTGCAGCACAAGGAGCAGCTCAAGAACCTGCGCGAGCAAATCGACGTGCTCACGCTTTCGGCAACGCCTATTCCGCGAACCATGCAGATGGCCACGAGCGGCGTGCGCGACATGAGCCTGATCACCACACCGCCGACCGGGCGTCGTCCCGTGATCGTGCACGTGGGGGAGTACGACCCCGATGTGGTGAGCGCGGCGATTCGCCTGGAGGTGGGCCGCGGCGGCCAGGTGTACTACGTGTCCAACCGCGTTAAGACCATCGATGACGCCGTGGCGCGCGTGCATGAGGCCGCGCCCGAGGCGCGCGTGGGCGTGGCACACGGCAAGATGAGCCCGCGCGAGGTCGAGGACGTGATGATTGAGTTCGCGACCAAAAAGATCGATGTGCTCATCGCCACGACCATCGTGGAGAGCGGCATCGACAACGCAACGGCCAACACGCTGATCATCGAGGACTCGCAGCGCCTTGGCCTGGCGCAGCTCTACCAGCTCAAGGGCCGTGTGGGCCGCTCTGCCACGCAGGCCTACGCGTACTTTATGTTCCCCGGCGAGCTGCCGCTCACCGAGGAGGCAACGGCGCGCCTGACCGCACTTTCCGAGTTCCAGGACCTGGGCAGCGGCATGCGCATCGCCATGCGCGACCTAGAGATCCGTGGCGCCGGTTCGCTTATGGGAGCCGAGCAGCACGGCAACCTGTCGAGCGTGGGCTTTGATCTGTTTACGCAGATGCTGGGCCAGGCCGTGGCCGAGGCGCGCGGCGATGACGACGCCGGCGTGGAGGCGGCGAGCGTGGGTATTAACCTGCCGGCCGACTACTTCTTGTCCGAGGAGTACCTGCCGGCGGTGGATCAGCGCGTGTTCGTGTACCGTAAGCTCGCGGCGGCCGAGGACCTCGAGAGCATCGACGAGGTGCAGGAAGAGACCGAGGCCGCGCATGGTGAGCTGCCGTTGGCGGGACTCAACCTGTTCAACCGCGCGCGCATCCGTATCCGCGGCGAGCGTCTGGGGCTCGAGAGCGTCACGCTCAGTGGCGGCCGCATCACGTTTTTGGGCGTAGACGTGCCCAAGAAGGTGGCCTTTGAGCTTAAGACCCGCTATGGCGCGGTGAACTTCCCCAAGAGCCGCAAGCTGTCGGTGCCCTACAAGGCGGGTGCCGGCGCGGGCAGCGGCCTGGGTCGCGGCCTCGACGCCAACGACGGCACCGGCCCCGTGGCCGCGGCGCTCATGCTGCTGCAGCAATTAGGCACGAGCGACGATGACTAACAAGTAGGGGCGTGGCGGGGCAGAGCTAGCAGTTGTTCTTTGCCCCGTCACCTCGCAGGTTGATTCCAACCCCATCGAAAGGAAAGCATGTTCGGATACATCTATAAGAAAGATGTCGCCATTATCGCAGTTGTCCTGTGCCTTTGTCTGGGCGTGGGCAGCTTCTTTGATTATCAAATCTCGAGTGCGCTGTTCAACATCGGCAGCATGTACGGTCGCTTTGTCGAGGCGGCCGGTGAGCTGCCGTTCGAGCTGACGGCGAGCATCGCGGGCGTTATGCTCGTGCGCTCGGCACGTCCCGATTCCAAGGCGAGCAAGTGGTTCGCTGCGCTGGGCGTTTTGATCAACGTGGGTCTGGTCGGCTACGAGATTATCGGATCGCTGCGCGTCGGCGGCAAGCTTATTGCGTTTCAGCTGGTTCTGACGTTTGCGTTGGTCATCGCAGCCAACTTCATCGCCTACCGCCTCACGCGCACGACCGAGCCCGACGAGCTTACGCGCTGGGCGTTGATGGTGCTGGCCGTGTGGGTCGCTCAGGCCATCATCCTCAACGTCATTGTTAAGCCGTTATGGTCGCGCCCGCGCATGCGCGTGATCGAGGTCACGCCGGGGCTCAATTTTCAGCCGTGGTGGGTGATCGGCAATCCCGACAAGTGGACCTATATCGCCGCCGGCGTGATCAAGGACGGGTTCAAGTCGTTTGCGAGCGGACACACGGCGCATGCGGCGATTGGCCTTATGCTCGCCGGGCTTCCCGCGGCAGCCTTTAAGGAAAAACCTTCGCGTCGCCGCGTGATCTTTTGGGCGGCGGCTGTGATCGCGGCGCTCGTCGCCTTTGGGCGCATCGTGATTGGAGCGCACTTTTTGAGTGACGTGAGCTGCGGTTTTGCCCTGGTGCTGGCGCTTGAGTGTCTCGCCGCGCGCATTGCCTATCCCAACGGCGTACAATAGCTCCGTTTGAATCATCTGGCCGATACCCGGTAAGAGAGGATTGCCATGCTCGCGTTCAACAACGACTATTCCCACGGTGCACATCCGGCAGTGCTGCAGGCGCTCGTCGATACCAACATGGAACCGCAGCCTGGCTACGGTACCGATGCGCATACCGAGCGCGCCAAGCAGCTTATCCGCGAGGCCTGTCAGGCCCCCGATGCCGACGTGTTTTTTCTGGTGGGCGGCACGCAGGCCAACGCGACGGTGATCGATATGTTGCTCGCGCCGTACGAGGGAGTCGTTGCCGCCGAGACTGGCCATGTCGCCTGCCACGAGGCGGGCGCCATCGAGTTTGGCGGCCACAAGGTGCTCACCATCCCCGGCTACGAGGGCAAGATGCACGCCGAGGACCTCGAGAACTATATCCAGGTGTTCTACGAAAACGAGAGCTACGAGCACACGGTGTTCCCGGGTGCCGTGTACGTGAGCCTATCGACCGAGTACGGCACACTGTACTCCAAGGCCGAGCTCGCGGCGATTCACGCGGTGTGCCAGAAGCGCGAGATTCCGCTGTTTGTGGACGGTGCCCGCCTGGCCTATGCGCTGGCGGCCGACGAGTGCGATATTACCCTGCCCGAGCTGGCGCAGCTGTGCGACGTGTTTTACATCGGTGGCACCAAGTGCGGCGCTCTGTGCGGCGAGGCCGTGGTGTTTTGCGGCATGCATGCTCCGGCGCATCCTATTCCGCGCATTAAGCAGCACGGCGCACTGCTCGCCAAGGGCCGCCTGACGGGCGTCCAGTTTGAGGCACTCTTTACCGACAGCTTGTATTTTGAGATTGGTCGTCAGGCGATTGAGACCGCTCAGGCGCTGCGTCGCGTGCTGCACGAGCGCGGCTACCAGTTCTTCTTGGAGACGCCCACAAACCAGCAGTTTGTGATTCTGCCCAACGAGGACATGGCCCGCATTCGCGAGCATGCCTCGATCGAGTACTGGGAAAAGTACGACGAGACCCACACGGTGGTGCGCTTTTGCACCAGCTGGGCCACGACGCAGGAGGACATCGACGCGTTGGCGGCTGTCCTGTAGCTTGATGCAATGACGAGGGCCGCCTTGCGCTGGGTTTGGCGCAGGGCGGCCTTTGCTTTTGGGGAGAAGGGTTGTATGACCGAGATGTCCGAGCCGACGATTCGCCTGGCGACGCCCGATGATGCGCCGGCGTTGCTTGCCATCTATGAGCCGTATGTGCGCCAGACGGCGATTACCTGCGAATACGAGGTGCCGAGCGTTGAGGAGTTCGCCGGGCGCATCGAGCGCACGCTCAAGCGCTACCCGTATTTGGTGATGGAGCTGGACGGGCGTCCGGTAGGTTATGCCTATGTGAGTCCGCTCAACAGCCGCGAGGCATACGACTGGTCGGTCGAGACGTCGATCTACCTGGCACGCGACGTGCGCCACGGCGGGCTGGGCCGCAAGCTGCACGATGCGCTCAAGCAATGCCTGATTGCGATGGGCATCACCAACATGTGCGCGCTCATCGCCGTGCCGCACGACAAGGACGACGAGTATCTGACGCACAACAGTCAGGATTTCCATGCCCATATGGGATATCGCCTGGTGGGCGCCTTTGACCGCTGTGCCCAAAAGTTCGGCCGCTGGTACGACATGTGCTGGATGGAGTTGGTCTTAGTCGAGCGCACGCCCAACCAACCCAAACCAACCTGGTTCCCCGACCTCCCCAAACCTACCATTTAGGGACAGGTTTATTTTGGCAGGTTAGCCGATGGGCTCGGTGTATTTGGCGCGGTCGGTGCGTTGGATGCGCTTGGAGACATGGAGCGGGCGGCCGTCGGTGTCGTAGACGTAGTCGGTGATTAGGATCAGCGCCTGCCCGCGCTCAACGTTGAGCAAAAACGCCTCGTTTTGCGAGGCATAGCACACTTCAAAGGTCTTATGCCCCTGTGCCGGCGCGCGATGGAATTCCTGGCGCAGCGTGGCGTAGAGCGAACCGTTGATATCGCGATCGATGAGTGCTTCAAAGCTCGGTGGTAGATAGGTGGTCTCCAGGCACAGCGGCGCATCGTCCAGATAACGCAGGCGGACAAGTTTGACGAGCTTGCTGCCCACGGCGACATCGAAGAACTTGGCCGCATTGCCCGCGGCCTTGGCAAAGCCCGAGTCCACGGTGCGCGTGGTGGGCTTCATGCCCTGACCTTCGACCTGCTTGGTATAGCTCGAAAACACTAGGTTGTTCTCGTGGAGCGCGGGCGTGTCGGCCACAAAGGCGCCACGCCCGCGCTCGGTGCGCACCAGGCCCTCATCAACGAGAACCTTAAGGGCGTGGCGCACGGTGCTGCGCGACAGCCCCGATTCGTCCATGAGCTCCATCTCGGACGGCAGCTTGTCTCCGCGTGCGTAGATGCCGGCGGCGATGCGGTCGCGAAGCGTACCCGCCAAGCGCTCGTATTGGGTCAGTCTCTTTTTAGATGAAGCGTTCATGCGATCAACCTGTATCTAACCTGTATGCGTATCTAATCAAGCATGTATTCAATACAACAACAAAACCGCTGTTAGCAAGTTATCGAAAACTGTATCAGCAAATTTTCTAAGACAAATATAGCATACAACTAGTCGACATAACCAAAACATGTATGTAACTTGTATGCCATCGAGAGCATCAAACGAGAAGAAAGGCTGATGCACGATGACTACTCAGGAACAGGTTAAGGATGTCGTCTCCCAGGTTTTGGCTGACAAGGCAGACAAGGGCGGCATCAAGCGCGTCGTGTGGATTGGCGCTGGTGGATCCAACGGCGGCAACTATCCTGCCCAGTACTTTATGGAGCACGAGGCCACGCAGGTCGTGAGCTCCAGCTACACCAGCAACGAGTTCGTGCACGCAACCCCTGCCTACGTCAACGAGAACACCCTGGCCGTCGTCGTGTCCATGCGCGGCACCAAGGAGACCATCGTCGCCGCCCAGGTCGCCAAGGACCACGGCGCCAGCACCATCGCAATCTATGTTGACGAGTCCGGCCTCACCGAGGTCTGCGACTACAAGATCCAGTACGACAGCTTGGCCGTCGACGAGTCCTGCATGGGCCGCACCAACTCCGCCGTCGTGACCATGATCGCCATGGAGCTCACGCAGCAGACCGAGGGCTATGCCGAGTACGAGACCGCTATGGCCGCGTTCGACTTGGTCGACCCCATCTATCGCAAGGCCGTCGAGTACACCCGTCCGCTCGCTGCCAAGTGGGCCGAGCAGAACGCCGACAAGCCCTGCATCAACGTCATGGCCCAGGGCCCGCTCTTTGGTGCCGCCTACGTCTTTAGCATCTGCAACGTGCAGGAGATGCTGCAGATCGACTCCTGCACCATCAACACCTGCGATTTCTTCCATGGCCCCTTCGAGATTCTGGACAAGCGCACCTCGCTGTTCCAGCTCATCAGCGTCGGCCGCAGCCGCTGCAACGACGAGCGCGGCATCCGCTTCGTCAACCAGTACGGTGGCGAGCGCGTCTATCAGCTCGACGCCAAGGAGCTCGGCCTCAACGACATCAAGGACAGCGTGAGCGAGTACTTCAACCACCTGATCTTTGCCCCGATCCTCAACAACGTGTACATGCGTGCGCTCTCTGCCGTAACTCACAAGGACTACATGACGCGCCGCTACATGTGGAAGCTTGATTACTAAGAGTTACGCGGTTTTACCAAACCGCGTAACGGGCCGACGCTGCGCGGGCCGCATTTTGTCAATCTGGCGTTCAACTTCAAGGGCGCGACCAGAAGGTCAGCGCCCTTTCGTTTCACGCCACCTTGCCTCAAATGCGGCCCGCTCGCTGATTTATGCTCAACCAGCGGCGCTTTAGTCGTTGGGGACGTTCTTAAATGGCTAGTCATTCAGGAGCGTCCCCAACGACTAGTCATTTAAGAACGTCCCCAATGACTAGGTAGAGCAGATTTTTCCGTCCGCCGATTTGTGTCTTGAAAAATGTATATAACGACTATAACGTAGTGTGAAACATATTGGAAACAATACCGAGGAGGCTGCGTTGAAGAAAAGCAATCTGGGCTATGTGCTGGTGCTGGTCGCCGCGCTTATGTGGGGCAGCATCGGAATCTTTGTAAACGGCATCTCGGCCATGGGCGTTTCATCCCAGAGCATGGCTGCCTTTCGCTTGTTGGTCGGAGCGCTTATCTTGGCACCGGTCCTGATGTTTATGGGCTGCCGTCCGGGTAAGGGGTCTACCGTGGCTCAGGGTCCGCTGGCCCTGTTCAAGGCAAGCCCCAAAGAGCTCGTCCCCTGCGCGCTTGTCGGTATCGTCGGTCTGGCCGCCGCCAACACCTGCTATTACGAGTGCATGGGCGAGGTCGGCATGTCCACGGCCTCGGTGCTGCTCTACACCTCGCCGGTGTTTGGCGTCGTGCTCGGACGCGTGCTTTATCGCGAGGACGTGACCCCCAACAAGCTCGTTGCCATTGTCTTTAACATCGTTGGCTGCGTGCTTGCAGTGACCAATGGCGACCTTTCCGGTTTCCATTTTTCGGTTTGGGGCGTCACGTCGGGCGTGATTGCAGGCCTTTGTGGTGCGTCGCTCGCGGTGTTTAGCCGGATAGCAACCAAGACGGTCCACCCGCTGGCTGTCACGTTTTGGGGCTTTGTTTTTGGCGGTGCGGTTATGGCGGCTATCGCGGCTCCGTGGCCGGATGTCGCCGCGGCAATGTCGCCACAGCTGCTGCTGCTGTTCCTTGGCTTTGGACTCATCCCCACAGCTGTGGCCTACATCTTATATATGCAGGGTCTGTCCATGGGGCTCGAGACATCGAAAGTTCCCGTCGTAATGTCATTCGAGACGGTCGTCACCGTACTGTTGGGCATTGGTGTCTACGCCGAGCCCGCCGGCGCGATCAAAGTCCTGGGCATCGTGCTGGTGCTCGCGTCCATCCTGATTATGAATACCGACTTCTCTAAGCTGCGCAACAGTGTGTTTGTCGGTCATGTCATTGAGAGCATGACCTTTAAGCCCAACGCGTGGTGGACCGAAAAATCTCAGGACATGGATCTGTTTAAAGAACGCACCGGCATTGCGCTGGAACCCACCGTACAGGAAAGCCCCTGGTACTTCGTGCGATAGGGGATTGCGCGCAGGGTCTGACCTGGGGTTATCCAGCCAGCGCCGGCCTACCTAGCCCCAACGTTTCAAGTACGTTAAACCCGTCAACGGTCGATTTTCATCCGCGAACGGTCTTTATACTAATTAGCAATATAAGCAACGTATAAGACGTTATAATGACCATAACGAAAAGGAGGAGGCAAGATGAATCAGATCATTCTCGCATCTCATGGCGGCCTGGCCGCAGGCGCCAAAGACACGCTCGAGATGGTTCTCGGCGACGTGTCGAACGTCCACGTCGTGTCGCTTGCTCGCGACGACAAGGAGCCCATCACCAATAAGGTTGAGGCTATGATCGCCACGTTCAACGCAGACGACACCGTCTATGTGCTGACCGATATGCTCGGCAGCTCGGTCAACAACAGCATGGTCGAGCTTTCCAAGAACGGCACGAAGTTCACGGTTGTCAGCGGTTTCAACATTCCGTTGGCACTGACGCTCGCTATGAGCCCCGTCCCCGTCAAGGGCGCCGAGCTCGCGGCCCTCATCAACGAGGCCCGCACCGGTCTGACCAACCCCAACGCACCGGTCGAGGCCGCCGCGGCTCCCGCCAAGAAGGCCAAGGCGTCCCGTCACAGCTCCGGTCCCGCCAAGATCGTCCTCGCACGTCTTGACTACCGTCTGCTGCACGGCCAGGTCGTCTTTACCTGGACCACCAAGGTTCAGGCCGAGCGCATCATCGTCGTCGACAACGCTGCCGCCAACGATGACATCAAGAAGGGCGCTCTTAAGCTGGCCAAGCCCCAGGGCGTGCGCCTGAACGTCTTCACCGTCGAGCGTGCCCTCGCCAAGATGGATAAGCTCAACACCCTCGGCGAGCGCGTCATGTTCGTCTTTGGCAACACGGCCGAGATGCTGCAGTTCTGCCAGGGCTACAAGCTCGACGCCATCAACCTGGGCGCCACCGCCAACCACGACGGTGCCGATCAGGTCGGCGGCAAGGACAGCTCCGTCTTCCTCGACGCCAACCAGAAGGCCGACGTCAACCAGCTGCTCGACATGGGCATCAAGCTCTACGTCCAGCAGACCCCTACGTATCAGAGCGTCGACATCGACGCCAAGTTGTAATCAACCAGGCTTTTGCCTGACTGAAAGGAGAAGGGTATGAATACGTTCATCAGTGCGGTGCTCGTCGGCCTCGTCGGCGTGTTCTGCATGTGGGACTCCCGCCTGCTCGGTCGTCTTAACTTCGAGCAGCCCCTCGTTGGCGCTACGCTCGTCGGTCTGCTGCTGGGCGATGTGCCCACCGGCCTTGCCGTCGGTGCCGCCGTCGAGCTCGTGTCCATGGGCCTGGTGCAGGTCGGCGCCGCCGTTCCGCCCGATATGGTCCTGGGCGGCATCGTGGCCGCTGCCTTTGCGTGCCTGACCGATGCTTCCGCCGAGACCGCCATGACGATCGCCATCCCGGTCGCCGTCCTGGGTCAGCTTCTCGGCATCGTGTTCCGTTCCATCATCGCCGCCCTCACCCATGTGGCAGATAGCGCGATCGATAACGGAAAGTTCAAGACCGCCTACCGTATGCACATCTGCGCCGGCTCCGGTCTGTACGCCGTCATGTACTTCCTGCCGATCTTCCTCGCCGTTTTTGTTGGCACCGACCTGGTTCAGGCCATCGTCAACATGGTTCCCGAGTGGCTGTCCACTGGTCTTAACGTTTCGACCAAGATCATGACCGCCTACGGCTTGGCCCTGCTGCTCACCATGATGATCAAGAAGGGTATGACTCCGTTCCTGTTCATCGGTTTCCTGCTCGCCGCTTACCTCAACCTGTCCGTCATCGCGGTCGCTCTGATCGGTGTGTGCCTGGCTGTCGTCTTCATGGGCTTCAAGTTCAACGGTTCCCATGCAGCCGCCGGTGTCGATTCCGACTACGATCCGCTCGAAGACGACGAAGACTAAGGAGGAACACACTATGGCAACCGCAACCAAGGACGTGTCCCTGAACAAGAAGGTCAGCCAGTTCTTCTGGCGCTCCTGGGCCATCCAGGCCTCTTGGAACTACGAGCGTCAGATGAACATGGGCTTCCTCTACGGCATGGTTCCCACGCTCGATCGCCTCTATCCGGACGAGTCCGACCCCAAGCAGCTCGCTGCTAAGAAAGAGGCTTACCACCGTCACATGGCGTTCTACAACTGCACCCCGCAGACGAGCGCCTTTATCCTGGGCCTCACCGCCTCCATGGAGGAGGAGTACGCCAAGGATCCCGAGAACTTCGATCCCGATTCGATCAACGCGGTCAAGACCTCCCTCATGGGTCCGCTTTCCGGCATCGGTGACTCCTTCTTCCAGGGCACCATCCGCGTTATCGCCTTTGGCCTGGGCGTTCAGCTGGCTCAGCAGGGCTCCATCATGGGCCCGATCCTGGCCATGCTCATCTCCATCGTCCCCTCTGTGCTGATCACCTGGTTCGCCGCCAAGATGGGCTATCAGGGCGGCCACGAGTACCTGAGCAAGCTTCAGGGCGGCGACCTCATGGAGAAGCTCATGTATGTCTGCGGCATCGTGGGTCTTATGTCCGTGGGCGGCATGATCGCCACGCTGATCGGCGCCACCACCCCGCTGCAGTTCGCTGAGGGCACCGTCGTTATCCAGGACATCCTGGACGGCATGATGCCCCAGATGATCTCCCTTGGCCTCACCGGCCTTATGTACTGGCTCATCAAGAAGAACGTCAACACCGGTTGGCTTCTCGTGATCGCCATCGTGGGCGGCATCGCCCTCTCCGCGGCCGGCATTCTGGCCTAGTCGCGACCAAGCGCCTAACCGCTTTCCCCCGGGGGCCTGCCTGGCATCCCATACCCCAGGCAGGCTTCCATCCCCAAAATGCGACAATGGGACAGTCCCCTTGTCGCATCCTCAACGGACCGGCGACTCGGTCCAAACCACGGTAACCCTGCGAGCGCCCGGCAATGTGGCGCCGCAAAAATCGAAAGGAATGTGTCAGATGTACGAGATCGACCTTAACCTCCCTAAGCAGATCGTCGCTGACGTCCTGTCCAACCACGAGATCCACAGTGTCGCCTTCGTCGGCTGCGGTGCTTCCATGTCCGACCTGTACCCCGCCAAGTACTTCCTGGCCAACAACACGGACAAGCTGAACGTTCAGATCTTCACCGCTAACGAGTTCAACTACGACACGCCTTCCTGGGTCAACGAGCACACCTTCGTGATCACCTGCTCCCTCGGTGGCTCCACGCCCGAGACCGTCGAGGCCAACAAGACCGCCAAGAAGCACAACTGCCCGGTCGTCTCCCTCACCAACAAGGCTGGCTCCGCTCTGACCGTCGACGCTGACTACGTCATCGTTCACGGCTTCCACGCCAACTTCGCTGCCAAGTGCGAGAAGCCCGGCTATGCCATCGCTCTTGCTCTCGAGATCCTTCAGCAGACCGAGGGCTATGACAAGTACGACGACATGATCACCGGCCTCACCAACGTCTTCGATCTCTGCGAGAACGCTGCTCAGTCCTGCAAGAAGCTCGCCAAGAAGTTCGCTGAGGACTTCAAGGACGACAAGATGATTTACTTCATGGCCTCTGGTGCCTCCGAGAAGATGGCTTACTCTCACGCCGCCTTCCTGTTCACCGAGATGCAGTGGATCGACGCCGCCGCCTACAACACCGGCGAGTACTTCCACGGCCCGTTCGAGGTTTCCACCGAGGGTAAGCCCTACGTCTTCTTCATGTCCGATGGCGCTACCCGTCCGATGGACGCCCGCGCCCTCACCTTCCTTGAGCGCATGGGCGCCAAGGTCGCTCTGATCGACTCCAAGGACTACGGCCTGGCTGACGCCGTGCCCGCGAGCGTCGTCACCTACTTCAACCCGCTGCTGCACCTCGCCGTTATGCGCGAGTACGGCAACCAGATCGCCGAGGCCCGTCAGCATCCGCTGACCATGCGTCGCTACATGTGGAAGCTTTCCTACTAATCACAAGTAAGTAGACCTTACGGGTTGATTGAGAGGGGATGGGGTTTGCGCCCCGTCCCCTTTTTTGCTCTGGGGAGGGCGTGTCTGCCGCGTCGCAAATCCCAGATAAAACCTACCAAAATAAACCTGTCCCTTTTTGGCAGGTGGGAGGAGATGCGTATGATCAAGGCAGTGCTGTTTGACATGGACGGCGTGCTGGTCGATACCGAGTGGTTCTACAACCGTCGTCGCGTGGCGTTTATGGAAGAGAAGGGCTTTCACTTTGACGAGATCCCCGATCTTTCGGGGTCTAACGAGCCCGCCATTTGGAAGTCGCTGGTACCTGACGATGTTGAGCTGCGCGAGCGCCTGCGCGTGGAGTACAAGCAGGTCTACAGCCCGGACCACCCCGTTCCGTATGCCGAGCTGCTCAACGAGCAGACGGAGCCGGTGATGCGTGAGCTGCACGAGCGCGGCGTGAAGTGCGCCATCGCAAGCTCGTCCTATCGCGAGCTCATTGACGAGCTGGTGGGGATTGCCGGTATCGCCGACGTGCTGGACTACACCATCAGCGGTCACGAGTGCAGTGCGTTTAAGCCCGACCCCGAGATCTACCTGCGTGCCATGGAGGCGCTGGGTGTGGAGCCTACCGAGTGCCTGGTTATCGAGGACTCGCCTATGGGTATCGAGGCCGGCAAGCGCTCCGGTGCCCGCGTCCTGGCGCTGCGTCCGCACGAGGGCGTTAACCTGGACCAGTCCGCCGCCGACGTTGTCATCGACAACCTGTCCGACATTTTGGCCGCTTGGTAGTGTCAATCCGCCGCGAGAAGCACGGGTTCAAACGTTTTTTGTGGTGGACTGGCTCAATTTGGTTTCGATTTTGATCCGTTTGGCTTCGATTCGGGCTAAGTGAGTAGACTTTTTGGCGCAGGCCGAGCACAATGCATATCTTTCTTTGTAAAACCGCAGGTCACAGGGGTGGCGGTTTTGGGCGTGCTCGGCAGATCGTAAAAAGTCTACTCACTTGTAATTTGGGCCTTTGGTCGTGGGGGTTGCTGGTCCCGCTTTGGTTGTCGAGGGAGGGTGAATTGAAGCACCCTCGCACGCTCCGTGCTACAATCGCCGACATGCCTCACAACTACATCTGCCTTCGAAAGGAGCCCGCGTGGCGAACGCCATCGATCAGCTCACGGACCGCGTGCTCATGCTCGGCCGCCTCACCATCGTCCGCCGTGCCATTACCGCCGTGGCGGTCACAATTTCCGCCGTTCTCCAGACATTTCTGATCCAGGCATTCATTCAGCCCGCCGACCTGCTTCCGAGCGGCCTCACCGGCGTCGCGGTCCTGCTCGACCGCGTTACCTCGCTCGGCGGCGTTCACATCGACATCTCGCTCGGTATGCTCGCGCTCAACATTCCCGTGGCGCTCCTATGCTGGAGCGGCATTAGCAAGCGCTTCGTCATCTTCTCGATGATGCAGGTCGTGCTCTCATCGCTGTTCCTCAACGTCTTTCACTTCGCACCGTTTTTGGGCGACAAGATTATGCTCATCATTTTTGGCGGCGTGGTCTCGGGTCTGGGCGCTGCCATCGCGCTTAAGTCCGGCGCATCCACCGGCGGTACCGACTTTATCGCGCTGTGGGTTTCCAACCACACGGGCAAGACCATCTGGGGTGTCATCTTTGGTTTCAACTGCTTTATCCTAGCGATCTTTGGCTTTATGTTTGGCTGGGACAAGGCGGCGTACTCCATCGTGTTCCAGTTTATTTCGACCAAGACCATCGACAGCTTCTATCGTCGCTACGACCGCGTGACGCTGCAGATCACGACGCGTAAGGCGGACGAGGTCATGACCGCCTATGTTGACCATTTTCAGCACGGCATTAGCTGCGCCGAGGTCATTGGCGGATACAGCCGCGAGAAGATGTACCTGCTGCACGCCGTTGTATCGACCTACGAGAGCCAGGACATTATCAAGCTGGTGTGCGACATCGATCCCGGCGCCGTGATCAACGTGTTCCACACGCTCAACTTTGTGGGCGGCTGGTGGGGAGGTCATGTCGACGAGCCCATGCCCACGGCCGTTCCCGATCCCGACAAGCCCGCACGCATGGCCAGCAGGCAGGCGCGCCTCAGCGAGCAGGACAGCCTGCAGCAGGACGACGGCAAGTAGGGTTTTGGCATTTTGCTGGCCTGGCGCAATCCTGTCCGCTTGAGCCTCCCGAAAGCCTCGCTGCTTTCGGGAGGCTCTCGTTTGCCCAGATAAAACCTACCAAAAAGAAGCTGTCGCTTTTTGGTAGGGAGGGTGTATCGTTTTATCAATATGAGGTAACATGAAACTAGACGTTATATACGTATTAGTTATTTCGATATTCCGATAAGAGTGATTAGATATGCCTGCGCCCAAAAATGCACCGCTTTACCAGCAGATTTACGACGAAATCAAGGACGCGATCGAGAAAGGTGTTTATGCACCCAAGGAGCGTATTCCGTCCGAGCTTGAGCTAGCCGAGCAGTACGACGTGAGCCGCATTACGGTGCGCCGCGCCGTCGAGGAGCTGTGTTCCGATGGCTACCTGGTTAAGCAGCAGGGCCGTGGCACCTTTGTTTCCACGCCGCACATCAACCGCCAGTTCCACGCCTCGACGCTGCAGACGTTTACCGCGCTGTGTGCCGACAACGGCATGAAGGCGGGCGCACATGTGGTCGATCGCCAGATTGTGCCGGCACGTCAAAACGAGATGGAGTTCTTTGGCCTGCAGAAGGACGCGCTGCTGTTGCACATCAAGCGCGTGCGTACGGCCGACGGCGAGCCCATCTTTGAGGAGAACATCTTTGTGCCGTTTGACGCCTACCGTGAGCTGTTGACGGCCGATCTTGAGGACAAGTCGATTTTTGCCGAGGTCGAGCGTGTTGGCGGAACGCCGATTGTCTCGGTTGGCTACCGCACGGTCGAGGCCGTTCGTGCCAATACCGAGCAGGCGGCCGAGTTGGGCATTGCTCCGCACGATCCGCTGCTCAACCTGCGTGCCAGCTTTACCGGCCCCAACGGCGAGCCGGTTCTGATGGGTAAGCAGTACTACGTGGGATCGCGCTACGTTATGGTGATGTAAGTTACGCGGTTTTACCAAACCGCGTAACGGCTCGACGCTGCGCCTCTGGTTCCGCCGTCCTAACGAACGGCGGAACCAGAGGCGCAGCAAGCCCGCCAGAGCGGCAATCTGCCTTTCAGCTTCGGCGGCATGACCAGAAGGTCAATGCCGTCTCGTTTCAAGGCACCTTGCTCGCTCTGGCGGGCTTTCGCTGACATTGCCAAAACATCGACGTTGCCGGGCCGGCACTTGGAGACGTTCCTCTTCTGCCGGCACCTGGGGACACTCCTTAGTCGTTGGGGACGTTCTTAAATGGCTAGTCATTCAAGAACGTCCCCAATGACTACCCGCAGAATGAGCGTGGCTGACAGCCGGGCGACGCCGGTCCGCGTGGCGGCGTATAATCGGCGGCAGATGACTTAGACGTTAGGAAACCATGACCGATAGCATGCAGCAGATGGCGCTCGACACGCTCGGCGCCTATTTTGGCTACACCTCGTTTCGCCCGGGGCAGGACCGCATGGTGGATGCGATTCTTGCTGGCCGCGATGCGCTCGGCGTTATGCCCACAGGCGCCGGCAAGTCTATCTGCTACCAGGTGCCCGCGCTCATGCTGCCCGGCATCACCTTTGTGGTGAGTCCGTTGCTGTCGCTTATGGAGGACCAGACCCGCGCGCTGCTCGCGGCGGGTGCGCGCCCCAGCTATCTCAACTCCAGTCTTACTCCGGCCCAGCAAAATACCGTTCTCAAGCGGGCGCGCGAGGGGCGCTACCAGCTTATGTATGTGGCGCCCGAGCGCCTGCTCGAGCCGCGCTTTCTGGCCTTTGCGCAGGAAGCCGCGGCGGACGGTGGCATTGGCGTTCCGCTCGTGGCCATTGACGAGGCCCACTGCGTGAGCCAGTGGGGCCAGGATTTTCGCCCCGCTTACCTGCAGATTCGCGAGTTCATCGATTCCCTGCCGCAGCGCCCCATCGTGGCGGCGTTTACCGCCACGGCGACCGAGCGCGTGCGCGCGGACATTCAGCAGATGCTCGGCCTGCAAAATCCCGCGACGGTAGTGACGGGCTTCGATCGCAAGAACCTCTACTTTGGTTGCGAGGAGATGGGCGACAAGGCCAAGACCGCCTGGGTGCGCGACTACGTGATCGCGCATTCGAGCGAGAGCGGCATCGTGTATTGCTCGACCCGCAAGACGGTCGACGCGCTGGCCGCGGAGCTTGCCGAGGCACTGGGCCCCAGCGGCATTCGCGTGGGCCGCTACCATGCCGGCATGGGCAACGACGTCCGCCGGCAAAGCCAGCGCGCTTTTATCGACGACGACATCCAGGTGATGGTTGCCACCAACGCCTTTGGCATGGGCATCGACAAGCCCAACGTGCGCTACGTGATCCACAACAACGTGCCCGAGAGCATCGAGGCCTACTACCAGGAGGCGGGCCGCGCTGGCCGCGATGGCGATCCGGCCAGCTGCCATCTGCTGTGGAACGGTAACGATTTTCGCATGCGCCGCTTTTTGATCGACCGCGGCGATGCGGTCGACGAGGCGCTCGACGACGAGCAACGCGCGTGGGCGCTCCAGAACCGTTACCGCTTGCTCAGCCAGATGGAGGGCTACTGCAATACCACCGGCTGTCTGCGCGAATACATGCTGCGCTACTTTGGCGACGAGGCCGCGGCCGAGCATGCGGCAGCCGCCGCGGGCGGCACGGCAGACGACGCCGAGGGCTGCGGCAACTGCAGCAACTGTCTCACGCAGTTCGAGGTTGAGGACGTCACCGATATGGCCCGCGCCGCCGTGCGCTATGTGGCCACGCGACCCATGCGCTTTGGCAAGTCGCTGATCGCCGACGTGCTCCACGGCGGCAACACCGAGCGCATTCGCCAGATGCATCTGGACGAGGACCGCGGCTACGGTGAGCTGTCGAGCGAATCGGTCGGGCGCATCAAGGACATCATCGGGCAGCTGTGCGGTCGCGGTTATTTGGCCACCTCGCAGGGGCAGTACCCGGTCGTGGGACTGGGTCCGCGTGCCGGCGAGGTCGAGGACGAGGCGTTCGTCTTTACCGTTAAGCGTCGCGCGTCCAAGCGCAAGGCCTCGGCCCGCGCCCGCCGCGCCGTCGATCTGCTGCGCGAGGAGGCCGAGCTGGACCAGCACCCGCGCGTTGGCGACGATGCCGAGCTGTTCGAGCGCCTGCGTGCTCTCCGCAAGGAGATCTCGACCGAGCTGGAGATGGCGCCGTATATGGTCTTTTCCGACAAGGCCCTGCGCGGCCTGTGCCGCCTGCGTCCGCAGACGCGCGAGGAGCTGATCCAGGTCAACGGCATTGGCGAGAAAAAAGCCGACGCCTTTGGCGAGCAGTTTATGGCGGCGATTGAAGAGTTTGAGTCCGAGCATGCGCGGGATGGAGCGTAACGATGGCATTCGACGATAAAACCGACCGCACTGACGTGCCCGCCGTGCCGCTGTACCAGCAGGTTATGGACGACCTAAAGGGCGAGATCGCGCGCGGCGTGTACGCAGCCGGCTCGCGCATCCCTGCCGAGATAGAGCTCGCGAAGTCCTACGGCGTGGGGCGCATCACCGTGCGCCGCGCCATCGAGGAGCTGTCGCGTGCGGGGTATCTCAACCGCCAGCAGGGGAGGGGCACGTTTGTGTGCGCTCCCAAGCTCAAACGCAAGATTCGCCAGAAGGGTGACGTCCAGAGCTTTACTGAGGGTTGTGCTGCCAACGACATGGTGCCGGGTGCGCGTCTGGTGTCGCGCACGGTGGTCGCGGCGACGCACGAGGATGCGGCGTTCTTTGGCGTGGAGCCCGGCTGCGAGCTTATCGTGGTCGAGCGCGTGCGCACGGCCGACGGCATTCCCGTCATGCTCGAGAACAACGCCTTTGTGCTCGCCGACCATCCCTACCTGCAGACGCTGGCCGACGAGGACCTCACCGATAACTCAATCTTTGCGCTCGTGGCCGAGCATTCGGGTCGCGCGCCGCTCAAGTCCGACCCCTGCACCGTGGAGATTGCGCTTGCAGATACTCAGACGGCCCCGCTGCTGGAGGTGCCGGTCGGCGAGCCTCTCTTCTATATGGAGGCCTACTTTACCGACGCCGGCGGGCGCCCTCTACTGCTCGGCCGCCAAAAGATCGTGGGCTCGCGCTACGTCTTCGACATCTAACGTTCACGAATAGAACAACATGGAACAAATTTGCCGCAATGGCTTCCACCGTGGCTGCTTGCGTGGTATATATAGAACAACATAGAACGACAGCAGGTACGAGCAGCCGTCGCCAAAAGCCGCCACACAAGGAGGAGCATCAGTATGAACGCACATGATCTGGTTCAGGAAATTATCGAGCGCAAGGGCAAGGTCGAGAACGTCTTTTGGATTGCCTGCGGCGGTTCGATGATCGACCTCATGCCGGCTAACGAACTGCTCAAGCGCGAGGCCACCACGTTTACCTCGACGGTCTACACGGCGCGCGAGTTTTGTCTGATGGCCCCCAAGAGTCTTGGCGAGAAGTCACTCGTCATCGCCTGCAGCCACAGCGGCAACACGCAAGAGGTCGTCGACGGCTGCGAGATGGCGTTGGCTGCCGGCGCCGAGGTCATTGCCCTTACCGACTGCGAGGGCTCAAAGATCGACAACGGCAAGTGGACCACCTGGGTCTATCCGTGGGGCGAGGGCGTGTCGCAGGCCGAGGTGCCGCAGGGCATCGGTGCTCTGATCGCCGCCGAACTGCTCGACCAGCAGGAGGGCTACGAGGCGCTCGCCGACATGTACGCCGGCCTTAAGCAGATGGACGCGCTGCTGCCCGTCGCGCGCGAGAAGGTCAACGCCGAGCTGGGCGCCCGTTTTGCCGAGCTCTGCCAGCAGCACAAGTTCTTCTATATCCTCGGTTCCGGCCCCAACTTTAGCCAGACCTACGCCATGGCAATCTGCTCGCTCATGGAGATGCAATGGCAGCACTGCTGCTACATCCACTCCGGCGAGTATTTCCACGGTCCTTTCGAGGCTACCGAGCCCGGCGTGTTCTACTTTGTGCAGCTCGGATCGGGCGAGTGCCGCCCCATGGAGGAGCGCGCGCTGGCGTTCCTCAACACGCACACTGACACGATTATGGTGCTCGACGCGCTCGAGTACGGCGTAGGCGACGTGCCTGCCAGCGTGCGTTCGTATCTGGAGCCGATTTTCTTCTACGCGATGAGCTGCGAGCTGCGCGCTGCACGCGGCAAGGTGTTCGATCACAGCCCCGAGGTTCGTCGCTACATGGGCATCGAGCAGTACTAGGTACCGGGAAAAGTATTCACCTTCGATTCGCAAACGTGTCGCGTGAGCAAAAAATCGGGCCGCGCCGGTAGTATTCCGGCGCGGCCCGCTTGGTATCGCGCTTAGATTCGCGAGATTGCGGCGATTGACGGCCTACTTGCCGACAACGCCCTCGGCGTCCCACCAGTCGAGCTGGGCGATGTTGTCGCGGATGTGCTGGCAGCTCTTGTGGAAGCCCTCGAGCTCATGCTCGGACAGGTCGAGCGTGTAGACCTCCTCGACGCCCTCGGCACCGATCACGCACGGCAGGGAGGTGAAGATGCCCTCCTCGCCATACTGGCCGGTCATGAGCGTGGATGCCGAAAGCACGGCGTGCTCGTTGTGCAGCACGGCGGCGCAGACGCGCGCGGCGGAGTTGGCGACGGCGTACTCGGTGCACTGCTTGCCCTGGTAGGTTACGTAGCCGCCCTTGCGCGCGAGCTCCTCGATCTCCATGTGGTCGAAGGCATACTTGTCGGGGTTCTCGGCCTGAAGTTCGTTGAGGCTCTTGCCGGCGATGGTTGCGGCCTTAAAGGCGGCAAGCTGGCTAAAGCCGTGCTCGCCGATCATGTAGGCGTCGATGGACTTGGGGCTCACGCCGACCTTCTTGGAGATCTCGGTGCGCAGGCGGGCGGAGTCCAGGCCGCAGCCCGAGCCGATGATCTTCTTGGGATCGTAGCCGGTCAGGTGCCACAGCTCGGTGCACACGACGTCGCAGGGGTTGGAGATGCTCACGAAGATGCCGTCAAAGCCGGCGTCGACGATGCGCTTGGCAAAGGTGCGGGCGGCGTCGGTGGTAAAGAACAGCTCGCCGTCGCGGTTGCCGGCGGCCAGCGCGACCTTGCCGGCGGCGTTGACGATGACGTCGCAGCAGGCAAGCTCCTCGTAGTGGTCGTAGCAGTTGACGATCTTGGTGTTGTACGGGACAAACGAAAGGGAGTCGCGCAGGTCCTGGACCTCGGACGTCACCTTGGCCTCGTTGATATCGCACAGGTACAGCTCATCGGCAATGCCCTGCATGAGCAGACTGTTGGCAACATGTGCTCCTACGTGGCCCTGGCCGACCACACCGATCTTACGCGTTTGGTACATATATGTATCCTTTCGGCCGAGTTTTTCGCGTCGAACCATTGTAGCGTCCTGCTGCCACTTTGCTAGGCTAAAGCGCCATAGATTTTTGGGCATGCCTTAATCTCTACTTTTGGAGTGATTTGGGCCGCTGACGGCATCGCCGGGCGATGTACTCGCGCGGATGGGGCCGGTCGTTGTACCATAACTGCAACTGACTCGTAAGGAGCATTCATGCCCATTCGCATCCCCGACGCCCTCCCTGCCGCCGCGCAGCTCGAGAGCGAGAACATCTTTGTCATGACCGAGTACCGCGCGCTGCACCAGGACATCCGTCCGCTGCGCGTGCTCATCCTCAACCTCATGCCCACCAAAATCGCTACCGAGACGCAGATCATGCGCAAGCTCTCCAACACGCCGCTGCAGGTGGAGGTGGACCTGCTGCGCACGAAAACGCACGAGGCCACGCACGTGAGCGCCGGCCACTTGGAGACGTTCTACCGCACGTTCGACGACATCCGCGACATCCACTACGACGGCCTGATCATCACGGGCGCGCCGGTGGAGCAGATGCCGTTCGAAGAGGTCGACTACTGGCCCGAGCTCTGCCAGATCATGGATTGGTCCACCACGCACGTGCACTCTACGCTGCACATTTGTTGGGGCGCGCAGGCCGGCCTGTACCATCATTACGGCATCCAGAAGTACGACCTGCCGGCAAAGGCGAGCGGTGTGTTCGAGCATTATCTGGTGAAGCCGCAAAGCCCGCTGGTCCGCGGCTTCGACGACCGCTTCTATGCCGTACATTCGCGCAACACCGACGTGCGCCGCGAGGACGTGGAGGCCGAGCCGCAGCTTGAGGTCGTGGCCGTGTCCGACGAGGTGGGCCTGTACATCGTCAAGTCGACCGACAGCCGTCGCTTCTTTGTCTTTGGTCACCCCGAGTACGATACCGACACGCTGCGCCTGGAGTACGAGCGCGACGTGAAGCGCGGCCTCAACCCTCAGGTGCCGGCGCACTACTTTCCGGGTGACGACCCCACCGCCGAGCCGCGCAACGTCTGGCGCAGCCAGGCTCAGCTGTTCTACACCAACTGGCTCAACTACTACGTCTACCAGACCACGCCCTACGACCTGGCCCGCGCCGGCGAGGAGCACTAGGCTGTAGCTGTGGTTGCTGCTGCGGCCGTTGCTGTGCTCGCGGCGTGACGAACGTGGATTTTCGGACACACGAGCGTGGATTTTCGGACGTTTACAAATCGAGCGTGGATAATCTCCCACTTTTGGCCGAGGAAGGGGCCAAAAACGGGAGATTTTCCACGCTCGATTTTTCTGTAGCTGTCATGCCGGCGGCCTCATTACACGTCGAGTGCATACGGGCCACGTTGCAAACAAGGTAGTTTTGAGCCACAGCATATTTTCTTTAAAAGAAATCGACGGCTTTAGAGGCGCCAAATTGTGGAGACAGGGACCTCTCGACAACTACCCTACCTGCAGATATAAGCCATCAGCCTAAAACGTCCAAAACCGTCAAGTATTTGGTCAGCGCCCGGACAGCATTTGGTCAGACTTCGCATGAAACCGTCTGGTACGTTTGCGCCGTTCCAAGAGTTGGGAGGCGACATGGGAAACATGACGGCGAATCAAAGACTTACAAGCCACATTAAAGCGTGCGAACAGCAGATGAGCTGCGTGTACGCACGCACGGCGGCGGAGGCAAAGCAGATTGAGCGGCGTGTGGCGGCGGGAAGTCTAGAGGCAGTCATGCCGGGGCTGTATGCGCGTCCGGATTATTGGTCCGAGCTCAAGTTTCGGCAACGTTATCTGCATCGGGTGCGGGCGCTTGCGCAAAAGCACCCCGACTGGACATTTTGCTCCTATACGGCGGCTGTTATCTATGGCCTTTCGGTTTCGCATGCCAATTTGACGCACATCCATATCGCCGCGATGCCGGCCCAATCGACGACGCCGGGCTCTCAGGTCATTCGTCATCGCTATGCTCGTCAAACACGGGCCACCCAGATGGATATCGCCGTAACCGATATCGATCAAACGATTACGGATTGCTTGGTCGATGCATCGTTTGTCGAGGGACTGATCATCGCGGATTCGGCACTCCATGAGCAACTTTTGTCGAAGGAGCATCTCGTTGAGACGGTCGATAAGCTTGGCCTGAATCGTCGCGGTGTTGTGATGGCGCGCAGGGTTGCGCGGTGTGCCGATGGCCTGTCGGAAAGCGGTGGCGAGTCCAAGGCACGTGCCCTGATGATCGAGCGCGGCTGGCAGATGCCGGAGCTGCAAGTTGAGCTGTTCGACCCGGTTGAGCCGGGACGGCCGTATCGCGTCGACTACTTGTGGCGCGTGGGCGACCAGCTGATTATCGGTGAGTTCGACGGATTCGTTAAAAGCGAGAAAGCGGCGGAGGAGGGCAAGCTCGCAAAGGCGCAGTTCGATGAGCGTCAGCGCGAGTCGAGGCTTTCGCTGCTTGATAATTGCAAGATCGTGCGCTTGTGCTGGGATGATCTAAGGGATCCGACAAAGCTCGATCGCAAGCTCAAAGTCGCCGGCGTGCCGCGTGCATGTTGAGGCGGTTGCGGGGCGTTAAGCTGCACGAGCGTGGATAATCGGACACACGAGCGCGGAAATCTGGACGCGCGTTGATTGAGCGTGGATTTTCAGACATACGAGCGTGGATTATCGGACGTTTGAATAATGAGCGTGGATAATCTCCCGTTTTTTGCCCCCGAACAGTCCCAAAGTGGGAGTTTTTCCACGCTTATCTTGCGGGTGCGATACAACGACATTTAGGCGCTGACGATGTTGGGCAGCGGCAGGTCGTGGACGTCGGTGGGGACGTGGTCGATGCGCTGTTCGTCAAAGGCGATGCCGACGATTTGACATGCGGGCGAGAGCATGGACAGGTAACGGTCGTAGCAGCCGCCGCCGTAGCCCAGGCGCGCGCCGGTTTGGTCGAAGGCCACGAGCGGCACAACAATCATGTCGAGTGCTTCGGCAGGCACGATGGGGAAGCGGTTGCTGCCGATGTCCGCGGCAGCGAAGGTTCGCGTGGGGTGGGCGATAAACGGTGCCGCGGATGCATCATCGGCGGCAACTGCCCTCATGCACATGCGCTGGCCACAAGCTGCGGCGTCTGTTGCCGAGAGCATGCACGGATAGGCCACGCGCCAGCCGCGTTTGGCGGCCGCTGCGGCAAACGCGGCGGGATCTGCCTCGGAGCCCATTACGGCATAGACGGCAACGGTGTGCGATGCTGCGGCATCCAAGCGGCCCAGCAGCTCAACCAGCCGTGCACAGATATCAGCAGACTTCGCCGCCCGCAAGTCCAAATCAAGAGCATCGCGCCGAGCAATCACTGCCCGCCGCAACTCAGCCTTGTCCATCCCGGCTTCCTCTCCCAAACCTACCAAAAAGGGACAGGTTTATTTTGGCAGGTTTTATCTGAGCAAACGCCCAAACCACAACACAAAGCATCGCAAGGGGGCAGTTCATGGACACCTTCGTGACGGTTTTGACGAAGAGCGGGTGTTCGCGGCGGTTTGTCTCGATCTGTAACAGTAACTCGGCAAAATCGGATTTAGATGTTACAGATTGAGACAAAGGGCCTGCGTCATCCGGAAACGTCTCGATTTGTAACAACTGGAGCCAATATTGCCGTCTTAGCGTTACAGATCGAGACAAACCGGCAGACTGCGGCAAAAGAAAAAGGTAGATTTTCGGGCATGTCCCAAAAATCTACCTTGGTGTCTTAGCCCAGCAGGTCGACTACGTTGAAGTTGGCGTTGCTCTTTGCGATGACGTCGCGGCCGCCAAAGACGCAGGTGGGCGACTCGGCTGCGATGCGCGTCACGTCGGTGCCGAGCGAGCGCAGCTCACCGGGCGTGGCGGCGAGCATCTGGGCACGACGCTCCTCGCGCGCATGCGGATCGAGCCCGGCCAGGTAGGTCGTGTTGCGGCGCTTGGTGAGCGCGTACGGCTTCACCGGCGCGTCCATGCCGCTCACGCAGCTCACGATAAAGCCCTCGAAGGCGGCTTCGTCGGGCTCAAAGCTGCCAAGCCATGCACCCGCGCGCTCCACGCGCTCAATCGAAGGATCGATCGCCGGGTCGCGGTAGGTGTAGAACGCCGCCTGACGCTCACCTGCCGCGCGGAATCCGCAGCCGTACGCCCCGCCCTTCACGCGGATCTCGTTCCACAGGTAGTCGTAGGAGAGCGCGTTGGCAGCCACGGCCCAAGTGCCTGTCACGTCAAGCCCTAAGCGACGCGGGTCGCACGCGCTTGCCGCAAAGCAGATGTCGCTGGGGATGACAAAAGCCTCGTGGCGGTCGCACGGCGTCGGCACCACGAGCGCGTCGCGGCCGGCATCGGCGCCGTCGCCAGCGTCCAGCCCCAGGTCGCCCGCGGCGGCCCAGTACGCGTTAAAGTCCTCGTCGCTGCCGGTAAAGCTCGCCATGCAGCCATCGGCCACCAAGATGCGCTCCGCCAGCTCGGCAAGCTTGGTACGCAGCCCGTCCACGCGCTCGTCAAAGTGCTCGAGCAGATCGCGCAAGAACAGGTAGAAGTCTACGCCCGAGAGCTGCTCGCGCACCACGGCCGAAGGCGAGCTGTAGCTCATCGCGCGGCCGAGTGCCGCCGAGTGGCCGTTGTTGATAAAGCCCTGCTCAAGCCCAATGCGAATCTGCGTGAGCACGTCGCGCACTCGGCCGGCGTCGGCATCGAGCAAAAGCGTGCTCGACCATACCTCGCGCGGCAGACTCGCCAGCGCATCGATCTTCTCGGACAGGGTGCCGGCGCTCACCAGCAGGTAGGGGCGCACGCCGTCCACTTCGGGCTGCGTCATGACTTCGGTCGTAAAGCTCAAAAAGCCGAGCTTGCCAGCGAGCAAGTTGTCGAGTTCCTCGGCCGAGTGCTCGCGCGTGGGCAGCTGCTTAAGCAGGCGGCAGAGCAGTGTCACATAGGGCAGGTCCTCAAACGCGACGCAGCTCAGGTCGAAATACTGCATGGCGTAGGCCAGACGGTTGGTGGGGATGCCGTGGCGCAGGCAGGGGATGGGCGCGGTCGTGTCCACGACCAGCGGCGGCTCGGGGCGCGCCTCGCCAATGTCGGACACGCGCAGGCGCGGCAGTGTGGCCTTGGCCTCGGGTGTGTCCTCGGCCTCCTGCGCGGCACGCAGCGCGGCCGTGCGCTCGACCACGTCGGCCAGCTCGGCATCGGTCATGGCATCGCGCTTGGCTGCCAGCTCGGCGGCCTCGGCACCCTCCGCGCCCTCGGCGGCGTCCACCGGCACCAGCTCGACCAGTGCCATGTGGTCGTTTTCCAGCACCAGCTCGCGCAGCAGGTCCTCAAAATAGCTGCCGTCCAGCTCGCTACGCAGCTCCTCGTACACCGGGCCGTACTTGAGCGCCAGCGTCGCGGCGTCGTCATCGTAGAGCCATGTGCTCAGCGCGTCGCACGCAATGGCCACGCCGTCGGCGATACCGTAGTCGCGCTGGCGCAGGTCGTATTCGTTGCTGCTGATGATGGCTTCCAGGCGCTCGCGCGGAACGCCATGCTCGCATAGGTCGCGGCAGGCGTCCTGGAACACGCGGCGCAGCTCACGCGCCACGCCGGGCTGTGCGTTTTGCAGCATGATGAGCTCGTAGGGCTGCAGGCTCTCGGCCGCGGTGTAGCTCACCACGTTGCCGCCCAGGCCGGCGGCCAGAATGGCCTTCTTAACCGGCGCTTCGTTGGAGCCCAGCAGTGCCTCAAACAGGATATCCGCCGCGATCGTGCGCTTGCGGTCGAGCGCGCTGCCCAGCACAAGGCCCAGGCCAACCAGAGCGTTCTCGGGCGTGGTGGCCATCTCGACGCGCTTGTACTCGCAGGTCACGGGTGCCTGCACGCCCAGCGGATTGGGCGCCAGCGTGGACGGGTCCTCGCCGGCGGCGACGGCAGCGTCCATGCGGCGGCTCGCAGCACTCGGCTGCGACAGATAGCGCTCGTCCAAAAACGCCAGCGCGCGGTCCACGTCCAGGTCGCCGTAGAGCGTGATGTAAGAGTTGGAGGGGTTGTAGTGGCGCGCGTGCGTGTCCAGGAACTGCTCGTAGGTGAGCGCGGGGATCGCGCGCGGGTCGCCACCGCTCTCGTGTGCATAGGCGGTGTCGGGGTAGAGCGCGGCGTTGACGGCGTCGTCCAGCACGCTCATGGGGTCGGACAGCGCACCCTTCATCTCGTTGAACACCACACCGTTATAGCGCAGCGTGCCCTCGCGCAGGCTCGCGGAGCTGCTGTCGCCCTCGGCGTCCTCCGGCAGGTCCAGCTCGTAGTGCCAGCCCTCCTGCTCAAAAATGGTGGGCTTGGTATAGATGGCCGGGTTGAACACCGCGTCCAGATACACGTCCATCAGGTTGTACAGATCCTGCTCGTTGGTGGTGGCAACGGGGTAGATGGTCTTGTCGGGGTAGGTCATGGCGTTGAGGAACGTCTGCATGGAGCTCTTGATCAGGTCGACAAACGGCTCCTTGACGGGGAACTTGGCCGACCCGCACAGTACCGAGTGCTCAAGAATATGGAACACGCCGGTAGAATCGGCCGGCGGCGTCTTAAAGCCAATGGCGAAGGCCTTGTTTTCGTCGTCGCACGCCAGGTACAGCAGGCGAGCGCCCGAGGCGGTGTGGCGCAGCACGTAAGCGTCCGAGTCGAGCTCGGGCACGGTCTCGCGGCGCTCGACGGCAAAGCCGTGGCAGGTGGTGCCGGGCACCAGCAGCGCGGCGGCAGCGGCGCGCGGGTCGGTTGAGGTGGTGGGCATATGCAGTCTCCTTTGACGCCCCAGCGGGGGCGAATCGAGTCGAATCCTCGAGAGTATACCCATATGGGGCCACGGCTCTGCAACGAACTGGAGACGATGCTGGCGGATTGGGCAAAGGCCCCGCGTGCCCGCTGCATGAGCATGGATAATTGGACACTCGCCAAACGAGAGTGGATGTTCGGACGGACGAGCGAGGATTTCCGGATACCTATCGAACGAGAATGGATATTTGGACGGAATCTGCCGCAAAAGCCCCAAAAATCGTCCAAATATCCACTCTCGATATCCGACCGTCCGAAAATCTTCGCTCGTGCGGTGACGGCTACGGCAAGGCGTCATCGCCGGATCGGTAATGGCTCTGCCGGACGACTTATTCCTGCGCAGCCTCGTGTCCGTCCATCAGGAACAGCCTGAGAACCAGCTTGATGACATTTCCCGGTTTGACTTCTGCCGCGTCAAAGACGTGGCGCTCGGTGAGCTCACTACAGTATGCATAGATGTCACGGATAAGGTCCGCGCCCGAGAGCGTAAACATGTAGCCTACGTCCGAAAGCGCATTGGGCGCGGCGGGCAACTTGGCCATGTGACAGAACGTTTGCAGGTCGGGCGCCATAACATTCTGGTAGTCGAGGTGGCCGCTGGCATCCTGTGCGGCAAGCTCCAATTGGCGCACAAAATCCAGCGCCGCCGCTAACACAAAGCTCGGCGTAGGCGCATTGACGTCCTCCGTGCTCGCCACGAGTCTGCCTGCTGCCTGCGTGACAAGCCAGGCGACCTCGCGTTGGCAGCGCACGGCCTTGCGCGTAACCGGCTTGATGGACGAAGAAGAAACGCTCCCCTTAGGCGGATTCGAAGCAGCCATAAGACCCCCCATGAACAATCCGGCCCAGCAAGCCCGGATGAAACACGTGCTACACCAGTATACAGGGGAGTGGGGTAGCGGGGTACAAGTGCGCCAGCGGCAAATCGAGAGCATCAACAATGTGCCTCCGCTCTATTTGGACGATGGCACGTGGGTCATTAAGTACTCGGTTCAAGCGCCGGGTACCGTTGGTTTTCGAGACCAGAATTACAACCGTAAAATGCTCAACTGCATGGAATGTGGCGTCCCAGTCGGAGTCATATTTGCAACCGAGGTGGGCTATAAGGTGCTCGGCCTTGCGTTTGTTGAGCGGTTCGAGCCCGAAAACGGATGGTTTGTTCTGCACGGTCCTGTTCATAAAGGCGGACCGGACCCTCGTTTTGCGCCCGACATGAGTTATCTGAAGCACATACCCGTCGATATTGAGTTTGCCGGACAGGGTGCGACCGACGATGAAATTTGGCTTTGGCGGTCTTTTACGATCGTGTTGTTTGATCGGATCGCGCGGCGATGCAATCTCGTGCACGCCTGCTGGTGCATGCTCTTCCTGATTTGTATAGCGAGAGGGGAGCGAGCGTGAGCTGGCGAGGCGATATTGCGATGGGGAAGTACGGAAAACTGCCGTGTGCCCTTATAGACAACAAAATGTTTCCGAGCGTAGAAGTTGATTGCGGGTCGTTTGTCGTCTCCTGTCCTTGCTGCGGCTCGCAAATACCGTGCCTCGACATTCGGTTCATCGATGCGCGCGACAGACTTAGCGACGAAGTGAGAAAACGGACAGGCGTTCATATGCCGGTGTATCAGGAGAAATGCCCTGTTTGTGGCCTCGATATCGTGTACGACGCCGGCGACGAGGGATAGGTGATGCGGAGGAGCTGGCTGTGAAGGCATCTCCGTTCCTACAAATAAATCCCCTCACCGAGCTGCTTGTGGAACTCGGCGTGATGGTCGCGTGCCCAAGTAAAGAGTGCCTGGTCAAAGTCGGTGCGCGTGGCCGGGACGCCAAAGACGCCGGCAACTTCGACACGCACAAACTCCAGTGCCGGCAGCTTGTTGATGGCGGTGAGGGCAAACGGGGACGTGGGTTCTTCGAACAGATAGCGGCTGCCTTGCAGCGCGTCGCAACTGGTGCACGTGTTGCCGAGCGACGGGGCTTTGGAGGCTCGTGCGCCTACGGGTTTGTAGCCACAGCGCTTAGAAAGATAGTCGCGGATCTCGCCCGGGACGCAGCCAAGAGCGGGAACAATGGCGAGCGCGTTGGCATTGGCCGTGTCGATGGTAATGTGCCCGGCTTCGTTGGGCGCGTGCGCAATGGCGATGCCCTTGCCGTCGTCGGTTCGATAGGGAATGCCGAAGGCCACGACCGAGGTCTCTTCGTGGCATTTCCAGCACTCGCGCTTGCCCAGTACTAGATATATATACGGCGCTGAGGGGTCGGATCGGTCAACACCGGGCAGCCACTCGGCAAAGGGCTCGGGGTTGACGCCGCTGGGTACATACCAGATCTTCTTGGTCCGGTCCCATTTGGCGCCCAGCGCCTTGGCTTCTTCTTTGTGCGAAAAGGGGACATCGAGCTCGGTGCGCATGGCGGCTCCTTGGTGCTGCAGGTGCAAGTGGCTCAAGGATACCGCAGGGCGCAGACATCGCGGCGTTTTGCTGAGAAGTTGCGGTGCGGACTGATTGGTTATGCCGATGGATAGATCGGCAAGTAGATGGTCGGCTTTTGGCCAGTTGGGCGGTTGGAGCAGCTTGCGGCGCAGTTTTGTGCCTGGCTATTGTTGATGTTGGGGTATTGAATTTGTTTGGCAGCCATTCGTCAGGTGAATTGATGCTACGTTGCGATGACGGTTGGAACTGCCAGCGGATTTGGCGACATAAAACAAAACAGCCCAGAGGACATAGCCTCTGAGCTGCGAACATTTGGTGGGCGTTAGAAGATTTGAACTTCTGACCTCTTCCGTGTCAGGGAAGCGCTCTCCCCCTGAGCTAAACGCCCGATCAAGGGTGCGCAAGCGCGCAAGGGATAATATAACGGAGCCTGAACTCGGTGGCAAGAACATTTTTAAAAATCGCTTACATTGTGGAATTCGGGGGTCTTGTCATATCCATTTCAAAAGAGCCTGCTGCCGCGATTTGGCTGTCGCATAATGCAAGGCCGTTGCGGTGTCGAGCTATGGAAAGACGCCTGCGGAATTGTCCTACCGATAAGCGGACAAGCCTTCGGCTGGTGCCTTTGCCGTGGTAAGGTAAGCCGAATTGTTTCCAGGCTGTTTCGGGGGAGCGGAATGAGCAAAGAGTGTGTCGAGCAGGTCGAAGGCGCAGGGGCTTCGGTGCCGATGACCGATATATCGAACATTGATGTGCCCGAGGGCACCGACGAGCTCAGCCGCAACACCCGTCGCGCATGGCGCGACCGCCTGAACAGCGCTTCGACGCGCAAGATGATCACGGGCGTCTTGGCTACGCTGGTGGGCGGTTCGTTTTGGGGCTTCTCGGGCACCAGCGCGAGTTTTCTGTTCGATACCTACCACGTCGACACCTTGTGGCTTATGAGCGTGCGTCAGATTCTCGCCGGTCTACTCTTTATGGCCGTGGTTGTTACGCGCGACCGCGAGCGCCTGATTAAGCTCTGGACCACACCCGCCGATCGCAAGCAGCTGCTGCTCTTTACCGCCTTTGGTCTGTTGTTCAACCAGTTTTGCTATCTTTCGGCCGTGCGCCTGACGAACGCCGGAACCGCGACGGTGCTCCAGTGCCTGCAGCTCGTTATCATCATGGGCTACGCCTGCGTGACCGATCGCCGCATGCCGCGCACTCGCGAAGTCATCGGCATTGGCCTGGCTCTGGGTGGAACCTTTTTAATCGCCACCGGCGGCGACCCCACCAGCCTGAATATCTCGCCGCTTGGCCTGGCAGCAGGTCTTATGTGTGCGGTCAGCGCCACGTGTATGGCGGTGATTCCCGCCAAGATCCTGCCCGAATACGGTAGCCCCATCGTCACGGGCTCGGCAATGCTCACGGCGGGCGTGGTCTCGTGCGTCTTCGTGCAGCCCTGGGCGCATATGCCGGCGCTCGACGCTGCCGGCATCGAGGCGCTCGCGGTGTTCGTGGTTATCGGCTCGTTTTTTGCTTACATGCTTTATATGCAGGGCGTTAAGGACATCGGCTCGGTGCGCGCGAGCCTCATCGGAACTGTGGAGCCGGTTTCGGCGACCATCACCAGCGCCGTTATGCTGGGGACGGTGTTTTTGCCGACCGACCTTATCGGCTTTGCCATGATCATCGTGATGATGTTCCTTACGGTGTAGCTGGCGCCTCCGCCAAGACAGAAAAGGTGTTGTGCCGCATTTTCGCCAATTGATGTCCGTGTCTGGAGTTTAGCTGTCGATGCTCAAAATGCCATAAACTAGTAATGTTATGGACTTTTTCATTGCGACTCAATTGCGAGGATTTCTTTATGGCTGGTAATCACTTTAAGGGCAGCGATAGCGGCCGTCCTGCAGTTCCGCCGCGCCCGAACGGGGCTGGTAAGGCCGGCACGCCGGGCGGCGCTGGACAGGGCGGTTCCGGTAAGCGCGTGTCCCCGGGCGAGACGGCGATGTTTACCGCTCTGTACGAGCAGTCTCAAAAGGCAAAAAAGACCGGCCGTGCAAAAGGGAATGTCTTTGCGGGCGGTGCAACCTCCGCGTCGCAGCCGAGCGGGGCTCCTTCGGTGCCTGCGAACAACGCAGGTGCTGCCAACGCCGCGAATGCTGCCGGCAACGTTAATGCCGGCAAGGCCGCCAACAATACTCCTTCTGCCGGTGGCGCGGGGCTTACGGGTAACCTTGGCACGATTTACACCGGCGCCTCCGAGACTGGCACGTTCGCCCGCCTGGATGATAGCGGTGCCGAGTTTGCGGGCTCGGGTTCCAAGGAAGATTATTACGATTTTGGCTTGAACTACGGTAGCGACGCTTCGTCGAGTTCGACCTCTGACGGTCTGGTCCGTCATCGCCATCGCAAGGGCGAGCGCAAAAAGCGTCACACCGGCGCCATTATTGCCGCTGTAGTCGCGGTGCTTCTCGTTGTGCTTGGCGCAGGCGGCTTTATGCTGCTTAACTCGGCAAAGACCGTAAAGAGCGAAGCGAAGGAGGCTGTCGAGATCGTCGGTGGCCTTAAGGATAAGGTCACGTCGGGCGATTTTTCGACGCTGCCTGACGACGCGAAGAAGATCGATGAGCTCTGTAACAGCATGAAGGCGGAGACCTCGAGCCCGCTGTGGGCGGCGGCTTCGTTTATCCCGGTGTATGGCAGCGATATCAATGCGGCCCGCACCATGATTGACGCCCTGTCCGATGTCTCGAGCAATGCGCTGGTTCCCATGGCCGACAACCTCTCGCAGGCTACGCCCGGCAAGCTGTTCCAGGACGGCATGATTAACGTGTCTGCGCTGCAGGCGGTCGCCGATTCGCTTTCCAGCAGCTCGAAGGTGTTCAAGAGCGCCAACGAGAAGATCCAGGGCATTGGCGATACTCATATTTCCCAGGTGACCGAGCTGGTCGATAAGGCCAAGGACGGCTTTGCCACCCTCAACGGCGCGGTTGACGCGGCGGAGAAGGTTGCCCCCGTCCTTCCCCAGATGCTCGGCGCCAACGGCCAGACGCGCAACTACCTTATGTACGCCATGAACAACGTCGAGATTCGTGCCTGCGGCGGCTTTGGCGGTTCGCAGGGTCTGATTTCGGTCACCGACGGCCAGATGTCGATTGGCGAGTTTGTTCCCTGCATTGCGCGCAGCAAAGACGAGGCGGTTGAGAGCGTCGACGAAGAAGATGAGACGCTGTTTGGTGACCACAGCAACCTATACATCTCGGGCAACACCTATTCGCCCGACTGGCCCCGTAATTCGCAGCGTGTCGCCGCGCTGTGGAAGTCTGAATATGGTCAGGACGTCGATGGCGTCATTGGTATCGATCCGGTATTCCTGCAGTATCTGTTGGGCCTCGTGGGTAATGTTTCACTGCCCGACGGTACAGTCGTTGACGGTACTAACGCGGCGAAGGTGCTTATGCATGATGTGTACTGGAACTATCCGGTCGAGGAGTCGGACGGCATCTTTGCATCCGTCGCCAGCGCTGCCTTTGACAAGATCCTTGGCGGTATCGGCGACGTCGATGTTGCGAACCTTGTCAGCGCCGTTGAGCGCGGTGCCGAAGAGGGCCGCCTGATCGCGTGGATGAAAAACGATGACGAGCAGAACGCTATCAAGGAGATGAACATCGACGCCTCACTGCCCGATCCGGATGACCCGAGTGAAGATCCCGTTGCTGGTGTCTACTTTAACAACCTGAGCTTCTCCAAGCTCGACTGGTATCTGAACGCCGATACGCAGATTGGTCAGGGCGTGAAGAACGGCGACGGCGCTTGCTCGTATCGCATCACCGTTACCCTGACGAACATCATGACGCAGGAGGAGGCAGGTAAGCTGCCCGACTACGTAGCGGCCAGTGCGCCTGGGACCTCGCGTGACGATGAGCGCTTGTATGTATCACTGTTTGCGCCGACAGGCGGCAGCATTACCGATCTAACCGTCGAGGGGACTCAGTTTGGACTGTTCGCTGCCACTTGGCACGGAGTTCCCTGCTATTCAGGAACCGTTGACCTGCATGCTGGCGAGACGACGACGATCACGTATACGCTGACCACGTCGGCCGAGGCGGGGGACAAGCCGCTTACGCTGCGTCAGACTCCTACATGCCAGGCGGCTCGCGACAGCGCGTCGGCGTAGGGTTTTTCTGGTAGTGCAGATAATCGAGTACCATTTTGGGGCGGACAGGCAATCTGTCCGCCCCTATTTTGTAAGGAGAGCGCATGAAGTACTTTGGCACCGACGGCTTTCGCGGTGAGGCCAACGTTGGGCTGACGGTAGAGCACGCTTATAAGATCGGCCGCTTTGTGGGCTGGTATTACGGCGCCAACCGCGGGGCCAAGGCGCGCGTGATCGTGGGCAAGGACACGCGTCGCTCGAGCTATATGTTCGAGGCGGCGCTGGTGAGCGGCCTGGTCGCGAGCGGCGCGGACGCCTACATGCTGCACGTGATCCCGACGCCGGGCGTGGCGCATCAGACCGTGGAGGGCTGCTTCGATTGCGGCATCATGATCAGCGCGAGCCACAACCCGTTTTGCGATAACGGCATTAAGCTCGTCAACAGCGACGGCTTTAAGATGGACGAGGACGTGCTGGAGCTCATTGAGGACTACATCGATGGCAAGAGCGAGGTGCCGCTGGCAACGGGCAACCACATCGGCGCCACGGTGGACTACATGCAGGGTCGCAACCGCTACATTGCTTCGCTCATCGCCAGCGCGAACTTTTCGCTGCAGGGCGTCAAGATCGGCATCGATTGCGCCAACGGCTCGGCATCCTCGGTGGCCAAGCCGGTGTTCGACGCACTGGGCGCCGATGTGCGCGTGATCAATGCCGCGCCCGACGGCTTTAACATCAATGTCGACTGCGGCTCTACGCATATTGAGCGCCTGCAGCGCCACGTGGTGGAGCAGGGCCTGGATGTGGGCTTTGCCTACGATGGCGATGCCGACCGCTGCCTGGCCGTGGACGAGCGCGGCCGCGTGGTCGATGGCGACCAGATCCTGTACGTGTGCGGTGTGTACCTGAACAAGCACGGGCGTCTCTCGGGCGGTACCGTGGTGCCGACGATCGCCAGCAACTTTGGCCTGATCAAGTCGTTGGAGCTTGCCGGCCTGAGTGCCGTGACCAGCGGCGTGGGCGACCGTCACGTGTATGCCAAGATGCGCGAGGGCGGCTACAGCCTGGGCGGCGAGCAGACGGGCCATACGATCTTTGGCGATATCGAGCGCACGGGCGACGGCATTATGACCTCGCTGCGCGTGATGGAAGTGATTCGTGCCGAGCGCGAGACGCTCTCGCAGCTCACGGCTCCGTGCAAGCTGCTGCCACAGGCGCAGGTGGCCGTGCACGTGGCGGACAAGGACGCCGCGCTCGAGAATATGGGCGTGCAGAACGCCATCGCCGAGGCCGAGGCTGCGCTGGCAGGCGAGGGCCGCGTGCTCGTGCGCAAGAGCGGAACCGAGTCGGTTATCCGCGTGCTGGCCGAGGCGCCCGACCAAGCATCCGCCGATGCCGCCATGAAGCGCATCGCCAACGCGCTCGAGGCTTTATAGCTACGCGGTTTTACCAAACCGCGTAGCTGCTCGACGCTGCAAACGGCCCCAAGTGGCAATCTGACGTTCAATTTCAAGGGCGCGACCAGAAGGTCAGCGCCCTTTCATTTCACGTCACCTTGCTCGCTTGGGGCCGTTTTCGCTGACGTTGCCAAGACATTAGCGTCAACGAACTAGTCATTGGGTACCTAGTTATTGGGTGAAAAAAGGGGACGCTGCGGATTGGTTCCGCGGCGTCCCCTTTGCGTTGGCGTGTCGCCTAAGCTTTACAGCTCGTAGAGCGTGGTGAACTTGTCCTGCAGGTAGCTGCAGTAGTAGCGGGCATCGAACGCCATGCCGCATGCGCCCTTGATGAGTTCCGGTGCGTCTTTGGCGCGGCCCCACTGCCAAATGTGCTCGCCCAGCCATGCGCGGACAGGTGTCAGGTCGCCGCTCGCACAGGCGCCGGTAAGGTCGACACCGTCGCGGCACATGGCCGGCACAAACATGGCGTCGTAGGCGCTGCCCAGCGCATAGGTGGGGAAGTAGCCAAACGAGCCACCGCTCCAGTGCGTATCCTGCAGGCAACCACGCGTGTCGTCGGGAACCGGAATGCCCAGGTACTCATTCATGAAGCGGTTCCAAAGCGCGGGGATGTCCTTGGCCGTGGCCTCGCCGGCAAACAGCGTGCGCTCAATCTCGTAGCGCACCATAACGTGCAGCGGATAGGTGAGCTCGTCGGCCTCGGTGCGGATCAACGACGGCTGCGCGATGTTCACGGCGCGGTAGAGCGTGTCCTCGTCTACGTTGCCGTAGACCTCGGGCGCGTGGCGGCGCAGCGCCTCGAGCAGCGGTCCCATAAAGGCACGGCTGCGGCCCACGGTGTTCTCAAAGAAGCGGCTCTGGCTCTCGTGGATGCCCATGGAGGTCCCGCCCTCCAGGCAGGTGCGCGCATAGGCGGGATTGACGCCCAGCTCGTACATGGTGTGCCCCGCCTCGTGGATGATGCTGTAGACGTTGGAGATGCAATCGTCCTCGTAGATGTGTGTCGCGATGCGCGCGTCACCCACGGCAAAGCCCTCGCTAAACGGGTGCTCGGTAAAGGCAAGCGTGGTGTCGTCCAGGTTCAGGCCGACGAGCTTCATCAGGTCGAAGCTCATGGCGCGCTGGGCGGCCTCGGGCACGCGGGCGTGCAAAAAGTCGGCATCGGGCTGCTGGCCGCGCTCGCCGATGGCGTGCACGAGCGGCACGACCGTGGCCTTGACCTCCTCGCAAAACGCGTCGAAGCTCTCGGCAGAAAGGCCGCGCTCGTACTGGTCGAGCCAAACGTCGTATGGGTCGCGCTTGGGGTCCATGAGTTCGGCCTGATGCTTAAGTTGGGCGACGATTCTATCCACATAGGGCTCAAAGCTCGCCCAGTCGTTGGCCGTCTTGGCCTTGTGCCACACGGCGTCGGCCTCGCAGGTGAGCCTGGTCCAGGCTTCGGCCTCCTCGGTAGGAATAACGCTTGCCTCGCGCTGGTCGCGGCCGAGCACGCGGATCTCGTCGAGCAGCTGCGGGTCGTCGATTTTGCCGCCTGCAACCGTCTCGCGCGCTAACGAGCGTACGAGCTCAACGGACTTCTCGCTGGTCAGTAGCTTGTGATGTTCGCCGGCAAGCGTGCCCATGGCGTCGGCACGGGCGGCAGCGCCGTTGGCAGGAGCAATCGTCGCTCCATCGAACTCGGCAATCTTGAGCAGGTACTCGCGAGTCCACAGCTTGCCCTCGAGTTTGCGGAACTTTTTGACGGCCTTGTCGACTTTAGCGGCCTTGACGCCCTTGGCAGCCTTTGCCACGGCGGCCTTGGCCTTCTTATCGAGTTTCTTTCCCATGCCGTATCCTTAATCTCGCAGGCCGAGCGCCGCAGGCGGGTGCACGGCCAGTTTGCACAGCTACCTGCCTTGTACCCAGCGCGAACAAAACTGAACGCGGCGATATGCTCGCAGAATGTGTTATCCTATAGCCCAATGCGTTGACGGAGAGGGTTTTGCCCGCCGCGTCGCCGGCAAGAGAGGGAAGGTCATGGGCTGCAAGCCTTCCTACGGTGGCAAGGGCCAAGCGTTCACTCCCGAGCAGCGACCTCAACGGGCGCGCGGCCGGTGGCAGCGAAGCCCCAGTAGGGAAGCCGTGAGCCTCGCGACAAGGGGCGCAGAGTGGGCACGGCGGGCCAGACATCCGCCGGGTCAAACAAGGTGGTACCGCGGAATTCAACCGTCCTTGGGCAATGTACATGCCCGAGGACGGTTTTTTGTTACCGAACCGGGCCGCACATCCGCAGCTATCGGGTGCTAGCTGCCCCGGCAAGCGAGATGCGCGAGAGACGAAAGGGAAGACATGAGTCTGATTGATGATCTGGTCAAACTCGAGGAAGAGGCCAAGGAGCTCGTCGCAGGCGCCGACGACGCTGCCAAGCTCGAGGCCGCGCGCGTTGAGCTGCTCGGTCGCAAGGGCCGTATCACCGGCCTGATGCGCATGATGGGCAAGCTCGCCCCCGAGGATCGTCCCATGATGGGCAAACGCGCCAACGAGATGCGCCAGCTGATCGAGGGCATGCTCGACGAGCGCACCACCGAGATGAAGGCTGCCGCCCTCAAGCACGCGCTCGAGCACGAGGCCGTCGACATCACGCTGCCGGGCATCCGTCCGCAGATCGGTCACCAGCACCTGATCAAGCAGATCATCGAGGAGGCCGAGGACATCTTCTGCGGCATCGGCTACACCGTCGAGTCCGGCCCCATGGTCGATACCTCCTACTACAACTTCACCGCGCTCAACGCGCCCATGGATCACCCGAGCCGATCGGCCCGCGACACGTTCTATGTGGTCGACAACAACCCCGGCAGCGTCGCGCATCCCGAGGCTCACGCTCACGGCGAGTCCGACGTGCTGCTGCGCACCCAGACCTCGGGCGTGCAGATCCACACCATGGAGTCGCAGAAGCCGCCCATCTACATGATCTGCCCGGGCACCGTCTATCGTCCCGACACGGCCGACGCCTGCCACCTGCCGCAGTTCAACCAGATCGAAGGCCTGGTCGTCGACGAGGGCATCACCTTTGGCGATCTTAAGGGCACGCTCGACTACTTTGTTAAGTGCATGTTTGGCGAGGACCGCAAGACGCGTTATCGCCCGCACTTCTTCCCCTTCACCGAGCCTTCCTGCGAGGTGGACGTGAGCTGCCACGTCTGCGGCGGCAAGGGCTGCAACTTCTGCAAGCACAGCGGCTGGATCGAGATCCTGGGCTGCGGCATGGTCGACCCCAACGTCCTGATCAACTGCGGCATCGACCCCGAGAAGTACACCGGCTTCGCCTTTGGTATTGGCGCCGAGCGCGTCGCGGCACTGCGCTACGACTTGCCGGACCTTAGAACGCTCATGACGGGCGATATGCGTTTTCTGAATCAGTTCTAGGCTGCGGCTTGCCCAAGCACGGCACCTCGGCGCTCATTCGTCGCTTGCGTACCAAAGTACGCGGCGCTCCTCTTTCGGGCCGATCTGCCGCACTTGGACAACCCTCGCTTTGTAAGGAATGTTCACAAAGTTGAAGTTTCCACCTGCATCTCTTCGCAGGCTTTCAGTATGAAAGGAGAGCTAGATGCGTGTTTCTTACGACTGGCTCAAGACCATGATCGATATTCCGGAGGATCCCAAGACCCTTTCGGACGAATATATCCGTACCGGCACCGAGGTCGAGGCGATCGACACCGTGGGCGAGTCCTTCGACCACGTGGTGACCGCCAAGGTGCTCACCAAGACCCCGCACCCCGATAGCGACCACATGTATGTGTGCTCGGTCGACGTGGGCGACAAGAACCTCGACCCCGACGGCAATCCCGCTCCGCTGCAGATCGTCTGCGGAGCGCAGAACTTCGAGGCCGGCGACCACATCGTCACGGCCATGATCGGCGCTGTCCTGCCCGGCGACGTCAAGATCAAGAAGAGCAAGCTTCGCGGCGTCGTGTCCATGGGCATGAACTGCTCTGCGCGCGAGCTCGGCCTGGGCGGCGACCACTCCGGCATTATGATCCTGCCCGAGGATACGCCCTGCGGCATGCCGTTTGCCGAGTACGTGGGCTCGAGCGACACCGTGCTCGACTGCGAGATCACGCCCAACCGTCCCGATTGCCTGTCCATGATCGGCATGGCCCGCGAGACCGGCGCCATCTTCGACCGCGATTTCCACGTTGAGCTGCCCGCCATCAAGGCCGAGATCGGCCGCGCGACCGATGACGAGCTTTCCGTCGAGATTGCCGACGAGGGCCTGTGCGACCGCTACGTCGCCCGCATCGTGCGCAACGTGAAGGTCGGTCCGTCGCCCGACTGGATGGTCAAGCGCCTCAACGCCTTGGGAGTGCGCCCGCACAACAACATCGTCGACATCACCAACTACGTGATGATGCTCACCGGTCAGCCGCTGCACGCCTTTGACCTGGACACCTTTGCCGAGCGCGATGGCCACCGTCGCGTGGTGGTTCGCGCCGCCCAGCAGGATGAGAAGTTCACGACGCTCGACGGCGAGGAGCGCGTGCTCGACGCCGGCATGGGCCTGATTACCGACGGCGAGCGCCCCGTGGCGCTGGCCGGTGTTATGGGCGGCATGGATTCCGAGATCGAGGACGACACCGTCGACGTGATGGTCGAGAGTGCCTGCTTCAACGCCGGCCGCACCTCGCACACCAGCCGCGACCTGTCGCTGATCTCCGACGCCTCCATCCGCTTTGAGCGCCAGGTCGACGAGACCGGCTGCGTGGACGTCGCCAACGTCACGTGCGCGCTCATCGAGGAGATCGCCGGCGGCGAGGTCGCTCCCGGCTATGTGGACGTGTTCCCCGCGCCCAAGACCATCGACAGCATTAAGCTGCGTTTGGCCCGCGTGCGCGCCATCTGCGGTGCCGACATCGAGCCCGACTTTATCGAGCGCTCGCTCACCCGCCTGGGCTGCACCGTCGAGCGCGACGGCGAGGACTTTATGGTCACGCCGCCGAGCTTCCGTCCCGACCTGCCGCGCGAGATCGACCTGATCGAGGAGGTCCTGCGCCTGTGGGGCATGGGCCGCGTGACGGCGACCATCCCGGCTGCCAAGAACCATATCGGCGGCCTGACCCGCGAGCAGAAGCTTACCCGCAAGGTTGGCGAGATCCTGCGCGCCTGCGGCCTCAACGAGACCACGACCTTTGGCTTCGCCGCCCCGGGCGACCTGGAGAAGATCGGCATGTCCACCGAGGGCCGCGGCTGCCCCGTGGTGCTCATGAACCCGCTGGTGGCCGAGCAGACCGAGATGCGCCGCTCGCTGCTGCCGGGCCTGCTGCAGTCCGTGGCCTACAACGAGGCCCACGGCACGCCCAACGTGCACCTGTACGAGGTCGGTAGCCTGTTCCACGGCCGCGAGAACGCCAGCTTGCCCAAGGAGACCAAGTCCGTGGCGGGTGTGCTCTCTGGCCAGTGGAGCGAGCAGTCCTGGAACATGAAGTACCGCAAGCTGCGCTTCTTCTTTGGCAAGGGCATCGTCGAGGAGCTGCTTGCCCAGCTGCGTATCGAGAAGGTTCGCTTCCGTCCCGTCGAGGGCGAGAGCTACGCCTTCTTGCAGCCGGGTCGCGCGGCCGAGGTCCTGTCCGGCGGCACCGTTCTGGGCTGGGTCGGCGAGATCCACCCCGAGGCGCGCGAGGCCTGCGGCATCGACGAGGTTGTCGTTGCCTTTGAGCTCGATCTGGACAAGCTGATCAAGGGTGCCCGCAACCAGGAGAACTACCGCGAGTTCTCGCAGTACCCGGCCGTCGAGCACGACCTGGCTATTGTGGTCGACAATGCTGTGACCTGCGAGGATCTTGAGCGCCGCATTACCAGCGCCGGCGGCAAGCTGCTCGAGGGCGTGCGCCTGTTCGACGTCTACCGCGATCCCATCCGCATCGGAGCGGGCAAGAAGTCCATGGCCTTTGCGCTTACGTATCGCTCCGACGACCATACGCTCACCAGCGAAGAGGTCGAGAAGGCGCACCAGAAGATCGTCACCAAGGTGTGCAAGGGCGTAAACGGCGAGGTTCGCTCGTAATCTTTGCCGTTCGGAACCCGCCCCCTGCGGGGTTTTCACGGCAACGTCCTCGCCGCTTCGCGGCTGCGGGATGTTGCCTTAGAAAACCCCTCTCGGGGGCGGGTTCCTGCGTTAATCTTGTTGCGAGCGGACCGCGCCTTCTTCCGGGTGACCGGAAAGTTGGGAATGCATGGGCCTTTGTTGGACGGTGCGTGGACCTGGGTTAATAACGTACGTATTGCAAGGGCGTGCTGCGTTGTGGGCGGTGCGCCTTTTTGTTAGTATGCAGAGTCGGTGTTACGGATTGTTGGAAACGTAACACGCAACGTTCTGATTGAGAGGGCTCATGCACATTCCAGATAATTACCTGTCCCCGCAGACGGACGCCGTCATGGCGGTGGCGATGGTGCCCGTATGGGTTCACTGCATTAAGAAGGTGCGCGCCACGCTCGATCGCGAGCACATGGCATTCCTGGGCATTTGCGCCTCCTTCTCCTTTTTGCTCATGATGTTTAACGTGCCGCTGCCCGGTGGCACCACGGGCCATGCCGTCGGTGGCGCCCTCATCGCGCTGCTGCTGGGCCCGGAGGCCGCGACTATCGCGGTTTCTGTTGCTCTGGCCCTGCAGGCGTTGCTTTTTGGCGATGGCGGCATCCTGTCCTTTGGTGCCAACTGCTTTAACATGGCCTTTGTGCTGCCGTTTGTGGCCGCCATCGTGTTTCGCGCGCTCAACAGCCGTCTGCACGACAAGAGCTGGGGCACCTCGGTTTCTGCCATCGTGAGCGGCTGGGTCGGCCTGTGCCTGGCGGCCCTGTGCGCGGCCATCGAGTTTGGTATTCAGCCTATGCTTTTCACCAACGCGTCCGGCGCTCCGCTGTATTGCCCCTTCCCGCTGTCGATTGCCATTCCCGCCATGATGATCCCGCATATGCTGGTGGCCGGTGTGGTCGAGGGTGTGGCGACTGCCGCGATCTACGCATTCATTAAGAAGACGGCGCCGAGCATCATCGTCGGGCCCGAGGCCGTTGACGGCCAGCTTGCTGCTGATGGCGCTGCCGCCAAAAAGACCTCGCTGATCCCCACGCTTATCCTGGTTGCCGTACTTGTCGTTGCCACGCCGCTGGGCTTGCTCGCTACTGGTGACGCCTGGGGCGAGTGGGACGGCGAGGGCGCCGCGACCGCTGTTCAGGAGGCTGGCGACGACAGCTTGCAGGCTTCGGTCGGCCTGGATGCCCCGACCTTTGCCGATTCGTTGCCCACGGGCGATTACCTGCAGGCCTATTCCGAGGAGCAGGGTTTTGGCTTTGCTGGCCAAGCTGCCATGTATATCCTCTCCGGCGTGATTGGCGTGGCGGTGCTCACCATCGTATTCCGTCTTGTTTCGCTGACGGCAAAGGAAAGCGGGTCCCATGCAAACGGTCGAGCTGCCTAGCTGGCTCGCGGCCCAAGAGCGATACGAACCCACGGGCGCTCGGCATCGCGTCATGCAAAAGAACGTCCTGCACCTGGCGAGCTTGCTCGAGCGGGTTCGCCTGGGCGGCGGCGCACACGAGGGCGGGTCGATCATCGACCGCGCCCTTTCTTCCGTTTCGGCGCCGGTGCGCCTGCTCGGCATGCTCGTCTGTATCCTGTGCGTGTGTCTGACGCAAAGCCCGCTGTACCTGATGCTGATGGCGGCGATCGCGCTGGTGTTGATCGCCGCGCGCCCCGTGCGCGGTCTGCGGGCGACCTTTATGCCGGCGCTCGCCGCCGCGGGATTTGCCGTGGTCTTGGCGCTGCCGGCCCTGCTGCTGGGCGCTTCCGCCACGATCGCCATGTTCAAGATCGCGCTCAAGACGTTCGTTAACGTGTCGCTGGTGCTGGGTGTTTCGTGGACGCTCACCTGGAGTCGTATGTCGGCGGCGCTCAAGGCATTGCACCTGCCCGACGAGGTCATCTTTACCTTTGACATGGCGCTCAAGCACATTGAGGTGCTCGGCCGCACGGCGCACGACCTCACCGAATCGGTCATGCTTCGCAGTGTGGGCCGCGCGCCTGCGGGTTTTTCGCGCACCGATTCGGTGGCGGGTATCATGGGCATGACATTTATCAAGGCGATGGAATGCAGCCGCGCGATGGACGAGGCCATGCTCTGCCGTGGGTTTGCCGGCGCGTATCCGGCGCCTGCCCGGAGCAGTCTGAGTTGGCGCGATGCGGTCTATGCGGGGATCGTGCTGTTGCTGTCGGCGCTGTGTGCGGCGCTGTAGCACGGTCGCTGCGGCCGATGCGGATAGGGAAAGGCAACGTTTTGGCAATCGAGATAAATAGCCCTGCGGGTGTTAGGGACGCGCGCGGTGCCGGTGCAGCACCGCTCATTGAGCTGCGCGATGTGGTGTTTTCCTATGCAGGGCATATGGTGGTCGATGGCGTGTCACTGCAGGTTAATCGCGGCGAGCTCGTTGCCCTGCTCGGTCCCAACGGCTGCGGCAAGACGACGATCATGCGGCTTATCAACGGACTTGAGGTGCCCAGCACGGGTACGTATCTGTTCGATGGCGAAATGGTCGATGCGGCTTACCTCGCCGATCCCGTGCGGTCGCAGCGCTTCCATCAGCGCGTGGGCTTTGTGTTCCAAAACGCTGACGCCCAGCTGTTCTGTGCGACCGTGGGCGAGGAAGTCGCCTTTGGCCCGGCTCAGATGGGCTTGCCGGCAGACGAGCTCGAGCGCCGCGTGCGTGACGCGATGGAGCTGTTCCAGGTTGCCGACCTCGTCGATGCTTCGCCCTATCAGCTTTCGGGCGGGCAGAAGAAGCGTGTGGCGCTGGCCGCCATCGTTTCTATGAATCCGGACATCCTAGTGCTCGACGAGCCCACCAACGGGCTCGACGAGGACTCGTGCGACATCGTGGTCAACTTCTTGCTGGCCTATGTTGCTGCCGGTAAGACGGTCTTGATGAGCACACATCACCAGGATTTGGTGCGACGCCTGGGTGCCCGTGCAATCTATATCGATCGATATCACCATGTGATCGAGGCGCCTTCGCCGTCGTATGGAACCGAAAGCGGTGCTACGGACTAGTTGCTGCGTAGAGCGTGCGTAGCCGCCCGCGCGGCTTTGCCGTGATGGTATAGTTATCCAGGTTTTTTATGGGGGTGGCTATGCCAAGCTGGAACATTCATATCGCTCAGACGGAGCGTTTGCTGGAGCGCACCGGTGCGCTTGCCAATAGCGTGCGCGACCGCAATGCCTTTTTGTTTGGCTGCGTGGTTCCGGATATCTTCGTGGGCTATATGGTCCCTGGCATCGCCGATCCCATCCCGTACCGCATTACGCACTTTGCAAAGCCCGAGCCTATCCCTAAGCCTCGTGAGCATGAGTTCTGGGATACCTATGTGGCACCGCTGCTCAAAGGGGCGCCTGTTGGTACGCCGGCTGCCGCGACCTCGATTGTCGAGGAGCGCGAGCGACTCAATCGGGTACATTATCCCCAACGCTACAAGGATGCCGAGCCGGTTGCCGGTCCCGGTGCTAGCGAGCTTTCGCTCGCGCCCGATGACGTGGCGCAGTCGTTGCTCGATTTGACACTGGGTGTCTGGTCGCATCTGGTGGCCGATACCGTATGGAATACGCGCGTGAATCAGTACCTGGAGGCGCACGGCGGCAAGCCGTGCGAGGAGTTCCGCATTAAAAAGCAAGGCGACTTTGACTGGTTTGGCAAGACGCTCGGCATTGTTTCCATCCCGCGTGCGACCGATCGCCTGTATACCGCTGCGGCACGTTTTGGGCAGTATCCCATCCATAAAGAATATGTGCTCAAGACCATTGGCGTTATGCACGAGATCGTGCGCGAAAACCCCGGTGAGCCCGATCATCCGCCGTATCGCCTGCTAACCGAGGAGTTTTTCGATGCGACGTTTACCGAGGTCATCGAGCTGACCGAGGCGGGTTTTGCCGCCCGTGTCGAATCGCCCGATGTGCCTGCGCTGCCCCTGATTGCTAGCTGCTAGCTGGCCGGCCCGGCAGTGAATAGCTCAACCCAATCGACAAGTAGCTCTTGCCGTAAGGTATCTTCGGCAATGCGTTCCTGTTTGGTCTTTGGGATGTGGGGAAGCCCGGCCTTTTTATGGATGAGCTCGGCTATGTGGTCGAAGCTCTTCTTCTCCTTGATCTGGTCATAGGTAATTTGGATGACGTCGTAGCCCATGCTTGTGAGTGCGGTGGCGCGCTCGGCATCGGAGAGGCTCGCGGCATCGCTGTCGTGGGCAGAGCGGCCTTGGCATTCCAGAATGACGCCCATGCTGTCGGTGGCGCTTTCGATGAGGATATCGGCGTAGCAGCAGGTTTTGTCATACAGCGAACGTGCGGCTTCACTGAGCGGGATGCGCGCGTTGTTGGCGATCTCGATGCCCTGGCCGCCCTCGTCGCGGGGGAGCGAGATAAGCATGGAGGTCTGTACTTCGAAGGGCGAGGCGGCCTGCCCCGTCATGTGCTCGGCCGCCCAGCGCAGTTGTTTGACGCCGCGCAGGCCTGCGGCTTGCTTGGCGAACGCGGCGATATCCGTTGCGGTAAGAAGCGGCGTGCGCTTCCACAAGTTGGTGTCATTGCCCTTGGTGTCGTTAACTCGCTCCCAGCCGCAGTTGGGTGGAATGAACTTAAGCGAAATAGCTTCATCGAGTTGTTGTTGCGTTCGCTCGCAGGGCTTAAACACTGCAAAGGAGCCGCACATCTCGTAGCACGCCATGAGTAACTGGTTGCGTGAGACCTGCGTGGCAAGGCTGAGCAGCGTGAACTCCGGTGACGTGACATCAAACCCATGTTCAGTCTGCCTAAACGACCCCGGAGGTGGTTCTTGGGTCAGGAGGTGCGATTTAAACAGGCTTCGCGACCCGGATTGTGCCCGAGTGAATACAAGCCTGTGAAGTGGTGCGTGAAGCAGGTCTTTTACAACTGCATGACTTCCGAGGCCACAACATCTGCGATCCATATTGCCAAGGCTAATGGCGGGGTAAAGGCCTAATACCTGCGGCGAGATGCGGTAGTAGTTAAAGGCGGATTGCCCACAAAGCGTCAGGTCCATAATGCCCTCCTGGCCGAAATCATCTCTTTGAAGCGAGTGATGCCAGCGTCAATCCGGAAGTATGCGGCAAAATCTGAACCCTATGAGCGGACCTGGCTTTTGAGGCTAGTTTATCAGGCATTTTGTTGCGAAAAAACAGGGTGTGCTCGGAGGTTCCAGAATTTGCCGCATACTTCCGAAAACCAGGTCGATTTGGTTCTTGCTAAAACGATTTATCAGCCCTGTGTGAGGTGTGGGTTTGCCACCGGGCGAACACTTTTAGCGCTTGGGGCTTTATTTTTTGGGCCTCGGAGGGCGGATTTCGCGCTTTTGGTAATGAAATGGGTGCGTGCCATGTCGTGCGGTAGGCATCGGTGCACAGAAAAAGGGCCCGAAAGGCAATGCCTTCCGGGCCCTTTGCAATGCAAATTTGCTTGCAAGTACGATTTAGCGCACCTGAGCGACGTAAGCGACGTTGGTCGAGGAGACCTTATCCTCGAGCTGGACGCTCATGCGGGGATCGCCGGCGGTAGCGACGGTCAGATCGCCGGCCTCGACGTAGCCGAGCTCCTTAGCGGTCTCGATCGCCTTGACGATCGTGCCGTTGACGGTGCCCTGAGTAATCTCGGCTTGGTGCGGGATAACGCCCCAGTACATGATCATCTGCTGGACGGCCCACTCGTGGCGGGAGAACGCGCAGATCGGCATGTTGGGACGGAAGTGCGAGATCAGGCGGGCGGTACGACCGGTGGTCGTCGGCACGGTGATGCACTTGGCGCCAACGGTGGTGGCCATGTTCACAGCGGACATACCCACAACGTTGTTGACGACGCGGGTGCCGTGAGCGTCGGCCGGAACCTCGAGCGGAGCGTGGGCCGGGAGATACTTCTCGGTCTCGAGAGCAATGCTGGCCTGCATCTTAACGGCCTCGACCGGGTACTTACCGGCAGCGGACTCGCCAGAGAGCATAACGGCGTCGGTGCCGTCGTAGATGGCGTTAGCAACGTCGGCAACCTCGGCGCGCGTCGGGCGCGGGTTCTGCTGCATGGAGTCGAGCATCTGCGTAGCGGTGATAACGGGCTTGTAGGCCGCGTTGCACTTGGCGATGATCTCCTTCTGGATGTGCGGAACGAACTCGGGCTTGATCTCGATGCCCAGGTCGCCACGGGCGACCATGATGCCGTCGGAAGCCTCGAGGATCTCGTCGAAGTTCTCGACGCCCAGGGCGCACTCGATCTTCGGGAAGATCGTCACGTGCTCGCCGCCGTTCTCGCGGCAAAGCTCGCGGATGCCGCGGACGGACTCGCCGTCACGGATGAAGGAAGCGGCGATGTAGTCGATGTTCTCGGTCAGGCCAAAGAGGATGTCCTGACGATCGCGCTCGGTGATGGCGGGCAGCGAGATGTTGACGTTGGGCATGTTGACGCCCTTGCGCTCGCCGATCAGGCCGTCATTCTTGACGACGCAGGTCATGTCCTGGCCGCTGACGGACTCGACCTCAAGGGCAACCAGGCCGTCATCGATCAGGATGAGGGAGCCCTTCTCGACCTCGGAGGGCAGAGCCAGGTAGTCGAGGGAGATGTGCTCAGCGGTGCCGTGGAAATCCTCGGTCGTGGGCTGAGCAGTAACGACGATCTTGTCGCCGGTCTTGACGGCAACCTTCTTGCCGTCGACCAGAAGGCCGGTGCGGACCTCGGGGCCCTTGGTGTCGAGCAGGATGCCGACGGGCATACCGAGCTCCTTGGAAATACGACGGACGCGCTCGATGCGACCGTGGTGCTCGTCGTAGGATCCGTGCGAGAAGTTAAAACGGGCGACGTTCATGCCCGCCTTGATCATCTCGCGGATGGTCTCGTCGCTATCGCAGGCGGGACCCATGGTGCATACAATCTTGGTGCGCTTGTACATTCAGACCTCCATCTGACATCGTCTTGCGCTGATAGATAAACCATAAGAAATAAAACTGAGATGATTATAACGAAATGACGACCGAATACCCTCAAAAATCGACCGTATGCCGAATTAGAAGTTCTTTTTTTGCGGTAAAAACGGTATATGAAAAATCTTTACCAACCGTTCTGACCGCTGCTATCTGGGCGATATTTCAGTTTGACGATGCGCCGAAGAAAAAACGTTTTACCAACATTGAGCATCACACGGTCTGCACCGTTGCACTCGAGCCGTGTTTCCAATTGGAATGTTTTGGCTAGACGCGCCGCTTTGGGGTACCATAGCTCCACTATCAACTGCCGCTCAGCACGGCAGCCTTGATGAGCCCTTGCCCTTCTCCTGGGAATTATGATCGGGCATCAATCTGCTGAGTGGCCCGAATCCCAGGAGGGGACTCTATATGCAAAAGGAATACCTGTCCGCCGCGGCGGAGGTACTCAGCGACCAGGGTGTCGATGAGAACCTCGGCCTGAGCAACGACGAGGCGTCGTCGCGCCTCGCCAAGACAGGCCCTAACAAGCTTGAGGAAGCCGAGAAGACGCCGCTGTGGAAGCGCTTCTTTGAGCAGATGGCCGACCCCATGGTCATCATGCTGATCGTTGCCGCCGTTATCAGCGCACTTACGGGCATGGTCAAGGGCGAGCCCGATTTTGCCGACGTCGCCATTATCATGTTCGTCGTTATCGTCAACTCGGTGCTGGGCGTGGTCCAGGAAGCCAAGAGCGAGGAGGCCCTCGAGGCCCTGCAGGAAATGAGCGCGGCGCAGTCCAAGGTGCTGCGCGACGGCAAGCTCGTACACCTGCCGAGCGCCGAGCTCGTGCCCGGCGATGTGATCATGCTCGAGGCGGGCGACTCCGTCCCGGCCGACTGCCGTGTGCTCGAGAGCGCCACGATGAAGATCGAGGAGGCCGCCCTTACCGGCGAGTCCGTGCCCGTCGAGAAGCATGCCAACGTCATTGAGCTCGCCGCCGGCACCGACGACGTGCCGCTCGGCGACCGCAAGAACATGTGCTACATGGGTTCCACCGTTGTGTACGGCCGTGGCCGCGCCGTCGTGGTCGGCACCGGCATGGATACCGAGATGGGTAAGATCGCCGGTGCCCTGGCCGAGGCCAAGGAAGAGCTCACGCCGTTGCAGGTGAAGCTCGCCGAGCTCAGCCGCATCCTCACCATCATGGTTATCGTCATCTGCGTCGTCATCTTTGGCGTCGACATCATCCGCCACGGCGTGGGCAACGTTCTCACCGATCCGACCGCGCTGCTCGACACCTTTATGGTCGCTGTCTCGCTTGCCGTCGCCGCCATCCCCGAGGGCCTGGTTGCCGTCGTGACCATCGTGCTGTCGCTCGGCGTGACCAAGATGGCCAAGCGTCAGGCGATTATCCGCAAGCTCTCTGCCGTCGAGACCCTTGGCTGCACGCAGACCATCTGCTCCGACAAGACCGGTACCCTCACCCAGAACAAGATGACCGTCGTCAAGCACGAGCTCGCTGCGCCTAAGGAGAAGTTCCTGGCCGGCATGGCTCTGTGCTCCGACGCCCAGTGGGACGAGGAGCTGGGCGAGGCCGTGGGTGAGCCGACCGAGTGTGCGCTCGTCAACGATGCCGGCAAGGCGGGGCTCACTGGCCTGACTGCCGAGCATCCGCGCGTGGGCGAGGCCCCGTTTGACTCGGGCCGCAAGATGATGTCCGTGGTCGTCGAGACCCTGGACGGCGAGTATGAGCAGTACACCAAGGGCGCGCCCGACGTGGTGATCGGCCTGTGCACCCATATCTACGAGGGCGACAAGGTCGTTCCGCTGACCGAGGAGCGTCGCGCCGAGCTCGTGGCCGCCAACAAGGCCATGGCCGACGAGGCCCTGCGCGTGCTGGCGCTGGCAAGCCGCACCTACACCGAGGTCCCGGCCGACTGCAGCCCCGCTGCGCTCGAGCACGACCTGGTCTTCTGCGGCCTGTCCGGCATGATTGACCCGGTCCGCCCCGAGGTCGCCGACGCCATCCGCGAGGCCCACGATGCCGGTATCCGCACCGTCATGATTACGGGCGACCACATCGACACCGCCGTGGCCATCGCCAAGCAGCTGGGTATCGTCACCGATCGCAGCCAGGCCATCACGGGCGCCGACCTCGACCGCATGAGCGACGAGGAACTCGACGCGCACATCGAGGACTACGGCGTGTACGCCCGCGTTCAGCCCGAGCACAAGACCCGCATCGTCGAGGCTTGGAAGTCGCGCGACCAGATCGTGGCCATGACGGGCGATGGCGTCAACGACGCCCCGTCCATCAAGCGCGCCGACATCGGCGTTGGCATGGGCATCACCGGTACCGACGTCACCAAGAACGTCGCCGACATGGTGCTTGCCGATGACAACTTCGCCACCATCATCGGTGCCTGCGAAGAAGGCCGTCGCATCTACGACAACATCCGCAAGGTCATCCAGTTCCTGCTTTCGGCAAACCTTGCCGAGGTCTTCTCGGTGTTTATCGCCACGCTCATCGGCTTTACCATCTTTCAGCCGGTGCAGCTGCTGTGGGTGAACCTGGTTACCGACTGCTTCCCCGCGCTCGCGCTGGGCATGGAGGATGCCGAGGGCGACATCATGAAGCGCAAGCCGCGCAACGCCAAGGACGGCGTCTTTGCCGGCAATATGGGTCTGGACTGCGTGGTCCAGGGCCTGATCATCACCGTGCTGGTGCTGGCGAGCTTCTTTGTGGGCGTGTACTTTGACATGGGCTACATCCACATCGCCGATATGATCGCCGGCAATGCCGACGAGGAAGGCGTGATGATGGCGTTCATCACGCTCAACATGGTCGAGATATTCCACTGCTTCAATATGCGCAGCCGTCGTGCGTCGCTGTTCACCATGAAGAAGCAGAACAAGTGGCTGTGGGCTTCTGCCGCGCTGGCACTGGTGCTGACGGTGATCGTGACCGTGCAGCCGACGCTTGCCGAGATGTTCTTTGGCCCTGTGACGCTTGAGCTCAAGGGCGTTCTTGCCGCGCTGGGTCTGGCCTTCCTGATCATCCCGTTGATGGAGATCTACAAGGCGATCATGCGCGCGGTCGAAAAAGAGTAACGTTCCTGTCCGGGCCCGCCCGCCTGCGGGGTTTCCACGGGCACGTCCTCGCCGCTTTGCGGCTGCGGGATGTGCCCTTAGGAAACCCCTCCCGGCGGGTGGGCCCTACGGTATCCTTGCTGGCTTTTCTCCCGCGCGGATGATAAAGGGCTGAGGGAAAGTTTGTGAGCCGGTCGAGCGTTTGCTCGACCGGCTCTTTTTTAGAGCATTTGCTCGACCGACTCTTTTTGTGAACTGGATTGTATGGGGTTGAATCGGCGACGCGTTAGGAGAAGCCGGGAACGTCGCTGAAGGGGATTTGAGGCATAAAGAGAACGATGACGGCCATAATTCCCCAGTAGATTTGCAGAGGTAGCGGAGCCGATATCAGGGCACTAAAGAAGGACAAACCCTTTTTGCTTCCATATAGCTGGACCGAGCTGAGAAGAGCAATTCCAAAAGAGATGGCACTCGGCCAGCATGCTTTGACAATGAGGCTAAGGAAATAGCATATTAATGTTATCGCTATGCACCCAATGCCCCAGAGCCACTTCTTGTTGAGGAAATACTGGATGCCCCATACACCAATTACGGGGGCAATGATGACTGGCAACATGGCCGTATCCTAACTATTTATACAACGAATGTATTCTCCGGAGTTGGGGGGATAGACGCTGCAAGGTAGACGGTACGCGTTGCCTGCGGGTACGGGGTGTCCAAGGAGTTGCTTTGCTGCATACTCAGGCCAATAACCTCCGGTTTTGCTTATGATCTTCTTAATCAGTCCGTCGATTACAAGCCCCGTTACATAGCCGATGAGTTCTTTTCCAATAAAAATGGCAATTTTGACGATCCATTCTTTAGCGCCGCGTGTGGCAGCTGCTAAATCATCCAAAGACAGGGTCTGGAATCGATCGATAATTTGGACATCTCCGTTTTCATCTAGTGCGTATGTCGTCCATCCTGTGCCGGACTCATTGACAGCTTCAATGTACTCTTCGGCAGAAGGGAACTCTACTTCAAGAGGTTGCGCCTTAGATTGCTTTGGTGAAATGGCAATTGAGCAAAGCGCAACTGCGCTTGCGATGAATGACTTACGGCTTACGGGAACGTTGCGTAGCATGTGTATCCTCCTGACATTTAGCTTGACATTGCTGTGTTGTTCAGATTCAGCCTCCAATCCGTGAAACGCATTTCAAACGAATCAAGCGTGGAAAGGTCGAACTCGGACGGTATCTTTCCTTCAGAGATGGCAAAAATTGAAGGATAAAACTCGAATGACGGCAGAAGCGCCTTAAGTGTTTCCCTATCAACCTCCTTTTGGCTCTTAGGGACAACGAGGATCTCGATGTCGTTCTTGAGACTCGGCGAAAGCGAGCGTTCTGCCGCACGGAGCTCTTCACAGGCCGGGCAGCCCTCCAGCTCAATTTGCACGATAAAAGATTCGCCTCTGCTTAATTTCGATCGAAATTCGGGCAATGAGATATTGATTGGATCGGAATTGGTTCGTACTGACGAGAAGAGGGCGAAAAGGGACAGCGATAAGATAAGGATAAGGACGGCTTGCTTTCTCATGGGTCCTCCAAACTCTATAAAGGTAAATTACTTTATATAAAACATTAAATAAAGAGTTTTAAAAATGAACGGTATTGATTTGCTGGTAAATGGTTTTGAGCGAGAGCGGTTGGATTGAAAAGTACAATGAACGCAGGGAAATAAGGAAAAAAGGAGGAGAAATGAAAGATCGCGATATACATCTGCGGTTGACGACGAGTTTTCTGACAATCTTCTGTATCGCCCTGGCGGTTCAAGCGCTATGTTGCGTGGTGTTGTTCGTTCATCTTGCGAACCTGTTGCTCATCGAGGGTATCTCTGCGGTGAGCGGCGGATTTCTGCTCTTGTTTATGGTTAGCACGCTTTGCGACGCTGCAACGTTTCTCCTGTTTACGATTCTGACGGCGAAAGTCAGGCATGAGGGTCGTCCTTTTGGTAAGTGGCAGACCAGGATTTTGGTTGCGGCTGGCCTCCTGATGTCGGTAAAAGCCGTCATCAGCATCATATGGCCGACGATTCAATTACCATACAGCAATGTTCTTGGAACGGCTGAGCCCGTGTTTCCCGAGTTTGATTTTCAATCGCTTTCTTACGGACTCGTTTTCTTTGCGTTGGCGGGGGTCTTTGAATACGGTAGGGTATTGCAGGAAGATGCAGACGAGATTCTCTAGGGGGTGGCACGGTGCCGATTGTTATGCGTCTTGACCGCGTGATGGTGGACCGTAAAATCTCGTCGCAGGAACTTGCCGAAATCATTGGAATATCGCCTGTTAATCTGTCTCGAATTAAAACGGGAAGACTCAAGGGGATCCGCTTTTCTACACTTCAAGCAATGTGCGAGGCGCTTCATTGCAAGCCCGGCGACATCATCGATTGGATGGATGATGACGAGTACGCCGCAGCATTTGGTAAGTCGGACGGAACAATGCGTTAAAATACCTGCTCAGTTGTGTGGTTTTGTGCTGGGAGGCGTTTGTGGGCAAGGCTAAGGCTAAGGCGAAGAAAAAGACGACGGGGGCGCGGGCTAAGCGCGATCGTCGTCGGAAGCTTGCGACCGAAGCTCCCGCGTCTGCCGAGGAGCTGCTGGCAAGCGTGCCGGGACTCGACGCGCTACAGGATGTTCCGGCGTTCGATGACCTGCCGGTCGATGCGGCTCAGCAGGCTGCATTTGACGACTTTTGCGCACAGGCCGAGGAGCCCGAGCAGATGCAGCTCGGTGCCGTGGTGCGCCTGGATCGCGGGTTTCCGCTGGTGGCGACTGCCGAGGACACGTTTCGTGCCGAGCATGCCGTAGGGTTTGCCAAGTCGCGTGGCGAGGACGAGGTCTTGCTGCCCGCCGTGGGCGACCGCGTGGCGGTTCGCCGTGCTCCCGGGCATGACATGGGCGTGATCGAGTGCGTGCTGCGGCGCCGTACGAGCTTTGAGCGTTGGCGTGGCCGTGCCCGCGGGGAGCGCCAGGTGCTCTGCTCCAACGTTGACAGCGTGCTGATCGTGCAGGCGCTCGGCGCCGGCGAGGTGCTGCTCGATCGCGTGGCGCGCTCACTGGTGTTGGCGCTCGATTGCGATGCCGAGCCGGTGGTGGTGCTCACCAAGGCCGACCGCTGCGAGGCCGAGGAGCTCGAGCGCGATCTGGACCGCGTGCGCCGTCTGGTGGGTCCGGACGTGCGCGTGATCGTGACATCTTCTGCCGAGGGCATCGGCTTAGACGAAGTGCGCGCCTGCGTACCGGCTGGGAGCTGTGCCATGATCTTGGGCGAGTCGGGCGCCGGCAAGTCAACGCTGCTCAATGCGCTGCTGGGCCACGATGCGCTAGCCACTGGCGGCGTGCGCGAGCGTGATGACCAGGGCCGCCACACTACGGTTGCGCGCGTGATGGTGGCACTGCCGGGCGACGCCGGCGTGATCGCCGATGCTCCGGGCCTGCGCAGCCTGCCGCTTGTGGGCCACGAACGAGGGTTGGCGCGTGCCTTCCCCGAGATCGTCGAGGCGTCGCGTGCGTGCCGGTTTGGCGATTGCACACACACGCACGAGCCGGGTTGCGCCGTTCGCGAGGCCGAAGATGCCGGACAGATCGACAGCCTGCGCCTGGAGACGTTCCAAAACCTGGCGTCATCCATGCGCGTGAGTGCCCAAATGCTCGACCCCGATGTCCATCTGTAATTGAATTTTCCTATGACAGCCGTCTCCTAACTGCTTGGGAGGCGGCTTTTTTGCTGCCAAAGCGCCTCGAAATATGCGTTTTGCCGACGTGCTGACCAAAACCTTGCCACGAGCTTGACGGGCTGGTCAGCTTTTGGTCAGCGATTGGTTTGACATCGAAAACCAAGATCGCGATTGCGCCGCTTTGCACTCTGACCGCCCAGACAATGGTGGTACGGGCATTCGCCCGGCACTGCCATGAGAGGAGCGGTCGTGAACAAGAGCAAGCGCATCGCCATCAGTCTGGTCGCGGGCGTGCTCGCTGCTCTGCTCTGCATGGTTTACGGCTCGTCGATCCGCTCGCAAGCCGAACAGGTCCAGGCTGAGACCTTGGCCAAGTACGGTGGCGATCGCGTCGAGGTATGCGTCGCGGCGCGCGATATCGATGTGGGCGAGACCCTCGATGAGACCAATGTCATAACCCAGGAATGGCTGACGAGTCTGCTGCCGCGTGACGCGGCGACCGAGCTGCGCCAGGTGCGCGGCGACGTGACGACTTCGCGTATTCCCAAAAACGCCGTGATCTGCAATGTCTACACCAAGGCCGAGAGCCACAAGCTCGAGGTGCCTAAGGGCAAGGTCGCCGTTTCGGTGGCGGTCGATGCCGAGCACTCGGTCGGCGGCGCCACGGGCGTGGGCAGCTACGTGGATGTGTATGTGCAAAAAGACGGCGTAACCGATCGGCTGTGCGGCGCGTACGTGATCGATACCAGTGAGGATTCCGGTGCCACGCGCGAGGGCAAGATCGAATGGGTGACGCTGGCGGCTGACCCCGAAGACGTCAAGGAACTGCTGGGAGCCTCGGGCAAGGGAACGGTCAGCTTGACGATTCCTGCCACGGCGCGCGGCAAAAAGAGCGGAGGCGACGAGTGATGAAGGCGATCTGGCTTGCGTGCTGCGCGTGCGGCGATTACGGGCTGTTGCAGCGGGAAGTCGAGGGCCGTGATGCGGGTGCACAGGTGCTTCGCGTGGGTGACCTGGACGGGCTGGTTTCCATGGCGCGGGCGTTTCCGTCGCGCCGCGGGGCTGCCATCATCGCGGCGTCTCTGTTTGATACCGAAGATGTGCGCAAGACTGTTGCGCGCCTGACGGCCGAAGGCCGCGTGAGCCGCGTGGTCGTGTTGATAGAAGCGCTCGATCCGTCGGATATCGAGGGGCTGTTTCGCGCGGGGGCGACCGAGGTCATCGCTGCGCACGGTATATGCGGCAACGGGCGCGCGGGCGAGGGAGCGGTTGATTCCGATCGGCACATGACGATTGAGCCCGATGCTTTTGTTGATAGGGAACCCGGGGCGCCTTGCGCTACAAGAGGCCCGCGTGTTGATGATTATGGAAAAGCGGAAGCCGAGCATGGTCGGCGCCCCCGGAACCCCCTTGTATACGATGACGCTGGAGGGCCGGCGCAGCATGCTGGCGACTCCCCGGCTGTAGATATGGGATATGTGCACGGCGTGAATCTGGCGGATGAACTCGACGAAGTTGAGGGCTTTGCCGGGTGCGGCGAGTTGTCGCTGATGCGGCATGAGCAGATTGCGCAGAACGAACCTGCCTCGCAGACCGAACAAGCTGCCATGCCGGCTTGGACGCAGCGTGTGGTTGCAGCGGGGGAGACGGGGACGCTGCCACCGACGCCCGCTCCGCCTCCTCCGATGCCGCCGGCAGACGCTGCCGCTCCGCCGCATCGAGCTCCGGTCATCTGTGCCATTTCGGGTTCGGGCGGTTGCGGCAAGTCGACGATCGTTGCCACCATGGCACACACATCGTCGCTGTTGGGCTTGCGTGCCGCCGTGCTCGACCTGGACCTGATGTTTGGAAACCTTTACGACTTGTTAGGCGTCGATGCTCCGCGCGATATGGCGGCACTTATCGAGCCGTCGGCGGCGGGCGCGCTTGCCGAGCCGGATATCGTAGCTGTTTCGATGCGCGTGGCGCCGGGCGTTACGCTCTGGGGCCCCGTCGCGGCGCCCGAGCAAGCCGAGCTCATGGCACGTCCGGTGGAGCTACTGCTTGATGTTCTGCGTCGCGAATCCGACGTGGTCTTTATCGATACCTCGGTCTTTTGGGGCGACGCCGTGGCGGCTGCGGTGGCGGCGAGCGACCGCTGCCTGGTCGTTGGCGATGCGGCGGTATCGTCCGCGACATCGGCATCGCGCGTCATTGAACTGGCAAGTCGAGTAGGTGTGCCGCGCACGCGCATGAGCGCCGTGTTCAACCGGTTCGGTGCGCGCGGGGCAGACGAGGACGTCGCCATGCGCTTTGAGATTGCCTGTGCGTTGAGCTCCAAGATTCGTATCGCCGATGGCGGGCAGGATCTCGCCGCGCTCATGGCGTTTGGGCGCGCTGACGAGGCAGTGGGGCAGACGAGCGCTTTTGCGACCAGCGTGCGCGAGGCCACGCGCGAGATGCTCGTGGAACTGGGGTGCGCTGTCGGCCCTTGGAGCGATATGGTCGCCGACCGTGCAACGCGTACCGAGCGCCCGCGTATCCGCCTTCCCTGGTCGCGCGAGGGTGATCAGCGATGAGCCTGCAAACAAGGATTAAGGCTGCCGGCGCTGCAGCGGCTGCAGCGCCTGTAGATGCGGGGCGTCGCCGCGCGGTGAAACGACGCACCAAGCGCGCCGTGATGGACCGCATGGGTTACGACGAAGTGGCGCGTATCAGCGCCTATATCGACCCGGCGCTTGCCCGCTCGGAATTGCGTCCCGCGGTGGAGGCGGCGCTCAATGTTGAGGAACCGACCGATCTCGCGACGTCCGAACGCGAGACCATCATCGACGAGATTTTGGATGACGTGGTGGGCCTGGGGCCGTTGCAGCCGCTCATCGAGGACGACACCGTTACCGAGATCATGATCAACGGCTGCCGCTCGGCTTTCTTTGAACGCGGCGGCGTCTTGTACCCCATCGAGCATGCGTTTGAGGATGATGAGCAGATCCGTGTGCTTATCGACCGCATTATCTCGCCACTTGGCCGCCGTATCGACGAGCGCAGCCCCATCGTCAACGCCCGCCTCAAAACGGGCTATCGCGTCAACGCGGTGATTCCGCCTGTGGCGATTGACGGACCGATTCTCACCATCCGAAAGTTCTCGGACCGTATCTGCTCGCTGGACGAGCTCGTGGGGTTGGGATCGCTGCCGCTTTGGTATGCGCAGCTGCTGTCGTGTGCGGTGTCGCTGCGACAGGACCTGGCGGTTGCGGGAGGCACGGGATCTGGTAAGACCACCCTGCTCAACGCGTTGTCATGCGAGATTTCCACTGGCGAGCGCATCGTGACGATCGAGGACTCTGCCGAGCTCAAGTTTGCGCATCATCCGCACGTGGTGCGCCTAGAGGCGCGCGAGGCTTCAATTGAGGGTGAGGGTGCGGTGACGATTCGCGACCTAGTAACTAATGCCCTGCGCATGCGCCCCGACCGCATCGTGGTGGGCGAGGTGCGTGGTGCCGAGTGCTGCGACATGTTGCAGGCCATGAACACGGGCCACGACGGGTCGCTCACCACACTTCATGCGGGTTCAGAACAGGAGACCGTGGTGCGTCTGACGTTGCTTGCACGTTATGGCATCGATCTGCCGAGCGAGCTCATCGAGGAACAGATTGCCATGGCGCTCGACGGCATCGTGATGTCCGAGCGCCACGCCGATGGCAGGCGCTTCGTCTCCTCGTATTCGGGGGTGCGTCGCGCCGCGTCGGGCGGCGTAGAACTCGAGCGCTATGTGACTTTCGATGCCGCCGAGCGCACCTGGACGCTTGACCGCGAGCCGCCGTTTATCGCAGAAGGCCTGCGGTCGGGAACACTCACACAAGAGGAGGTGGACGAATGGAGGTCGCTGTGCTCCTCGTCGTAGGGGGTTTGGCAGGGTTTTCTGTTGCGACGGCGTGCGGGGCGGAACCTCGTGTGCCGCAGGTGCCGCCGACGGAGCTAGCGCGTCAGGCGCTCGAGACGGTGGCAGAGAAGCTGCCGCGTGAGCTGGTGGAAAACGATCTACTGAAAAAGATCGCCCGTTCGTGGACATCGCTGACTCCGGCGCATCGCCTTGGCCTCGTGATCGAAGATGCTTCGGGGCGTTTGGCGTTTCTGCTGCTATCGAGCGGTGTCTGCTGCGTTTTACTGGCAATGGTGTCGTTATCGCCCCTCGGATTTGCCTTGGGACTTGTTGCTCCGATTGCCGTTGGCGCCGCTCGGGATGGCTTTGAGAGCCGGCGCGAGCAACACGATGCAGAAGAGGCCATGCCCGAGGCGTTTACCGCACTTTCCATGTCGCTTGCCTCGGGACATTCGCTGGCCCAGGGCATGCGCTTTGTGGGCGCTCATGCGCAAGAGCCGGTGCATACCGAGTTTTTGCGGGTGGCGGCGGCGATCGAATGCGGCATCTCGGCGACCGACGCGCTCGATGACTTGCTCGTGCGCATCGACGCCCCCGGCCTTTCGCTTGTGACCTTGGCGCTTAAGGTGTCTCAGCGCACCGGCGCTCCGCTTGCCGACTTACTGTCCGAGGCGTCGAGCATGGTAGGGGAGCGCATTGAGCTTAAGCGCCGCCTGGATGTTAAGACGTCGCAGGCTCGCATGTCTGCGCATATGGTCGCGGCGATGCCGGCGGGCATGTGCGCGGTGTTGGCGCTGCTTTCGGCAGATTTTCGTCGCGGCCTTGCGACGCCTGCCGGCGCGGGCGCTGTGGTGCTGGGTCTTGCCCTCAACGCCGTTGCCCTGGTGGTTATCCGGCGCATTATGAGGGTGGAGCTATGAGCGCCCCGGTTGCAGTTGCGGCTTGCCTGTGCGCCCTGAGTGTATTTGTCGCGACGGGTTTGGATCGGGCGGATGCACGCAAGATCGCAGGGGCCTGCAAGCGCGAGGCGGTGCTGGTCGCTGTCGCGGGTCGCTCAGTGGTCGATGCTCTGACCGCGCGAGTGAAGGGCGCGGTTGGAGCGGGCGGCCCGGCGCGAGTGTCGCTCGGCGAAGTGTCCGAGATGATCGATGTTGTGCGCTTGGGTCTTTCGGCCGGTCTTTCGTTTGATGCGGCGCTTGAGATTTTCTGCGCCAACCGCCGGTCAGTGCTGGCTCTTCGCCTTGAGCGCGCCTGCATGGCGTGGCAGGTGGGCGTGGGCACGCGTGAGGACGAGTTGTTGGCCGCCGCGCGCGACCTGGACGTGCGAGCGCTCGAGACCTTTGCCATCACGGTGGGGCAGGCGCTCGCCCTGGGTGCCCCACTTGCCGAGACGCTGGCCGCTCAAAGTCGCGAGATCCGTGCGGCTCATCGCGCCGCGGTCGAGCGCGAGATCGAGCGTGCACCCGTCAAGCTGCTGATTCCCACCGGCACGCTCATCTTGCCGGCGTTGCTTCTGTCCATATTGGGCCCGCTGCTGGGAGCAGGCGGGATGATGTAGGGAGGAATACATGAACACGATGACTGACGCTGCTGGCAAGGTCCAGGGCTGGGCGTTTTGCCGGGCGGCACATGTTCGTCAGCGCGCCAAGGAACTATTGCAGGAGGAGAGTGCACAGGGTACCACCGAGTATGCCATCTTGGTCGGCGTGCTCGTGGTGATCGCGATTATCGCCATCGTCGCATTTAAGGGCAAGGTCCAAGATCTATGGAACGCTATCAGCGAGGGCATCAACAGCCTGTAGAGGGCGAGCGCCCCATCGGGGTGCTGCTGGTGTTTGCTTGCCTGACCGTGGCGATAGCGGCGGTGCTTTGGGGGCTTAACGCCGCGCGGCAGCAGCGTCCTGGGACCGCCTCCGATTTGGGCTCAGATTCGGCGGTGGCGTCTCAAAAAGATGAGATGCGAGATGCGGACGATTCGGATGTCGCTGTCACGGCGCAAACCTTTCTGCGGACGCTCGACAAGCGGTCTGGCACTGCGACGGATTCGCCTGAGGGCAACGCGATTGCGGTCCGGCTTGCATGGTCCGAGGACCGACCGATGACCGAAGCGGCGGCGGATATGCTGCGTGCCTATCGCGAGGTACCCACGGCGCAACTTGCTCTGAGCGGCTATCTCGACATCAAGGGAAACGTGTGGGGCGCCATCGTGCGCGACGAACGCGGCTGGGTCGATATGGTGACAATTGCCGCGGATGCTGGCGATGCTTCGTGTCGTCTGCGCGCCGTGCGCCTGAGCCCGCAGGCAACGGACTCAAAGGAGGGATCGTGAAATGCATGATGTCCTGCGTGAGGAATCTGCCCAGGCGACGGTCGAATACGCCATCGTCACGGTGGCGCTGTTATCGATCGTGCTGGCGATCGCGGGACTTTGGCGTGCCGGCACCGATGGGCGCTTGGCGGCGCTGGTTGAGCGGGCGGCATCCCATGGCGTTGCCTCGACGTCGGTTATCGACGCCGCTGCGGCCGCTAAGGACATCGCGTTGTATTGATGCCGCGCGCGAGGACCGGGCGCAGTCTACGGTCGAGGCCGCTTTTTTGCTGCCGACGTTTCTGACACTCATCCTTCTCGCGCTGCAACCGGTGTGCCTGCTCTATACGCGCGCGGTCATGGAGTCTGCCGCCGCCGAGACCGCGCGGCTCATGACCACGACGACGGCGGAGGACGACGATCTTAAGGAGTTCACCCGCCGCCGACTTGCCGCAGTGCCCAACGTTTCGATCTTTCATGCCGGCGGGCCGTTGTCGTGGGATATCGAGCTTGGCCGGGCCGGTGCGGGTGGCGTCTCGTCCGTGTCCGTTTCCGGCGAGGTCAAGCCGTTGCCTGTGATCGGTGCGTTTGCGCAGGCTATGGGTGGTACCGCCGAGGGCGGCTACGTTGAGCTCAAGGTCGATGTCTCGTATCAATCGCGTCCCGAATGGCTGGAGGGAGATTATGATTCGTGGATTGCTGCATGGGATTAAGCGTTTCTGGTCTAGACGCGTTTTGACGCGCCGTCCGAGCTGCCATCGCAAGCGAGGCGGCTTTATGGGTCGAGCCGGTATCGACCTGTTTATCGAAGACGGTGCCTACACCACGCTTTCCTCTGCGGTGGTCATCTTGGTGGTGCTCACGCTGCTGTTTTCGTCGACGGCGGCGATATGGAGCATGTCGCGCGCGGGGGACACCCAGGTGGCTGCCGATAGCGGCGCGCTGGCAGGCGCCAATGTGGTGTCGTCCTATCACACGGCTGCCACGGTGGTGGATGCGAGCATCTTGAGTTTGGGCCTAGCGGGGTTTGCCACGATCGGGACGGGCCTGGTCGCCATCCTCATCCCGGGTGCCGAACCAGTTGCCGGCAATATGGTCGACACCGGGATTGAGATCATTAAAACGCGCAACAAGTTTGCCAAAAGCGCATCGGAAGGCTTGCAGAAAATCGAGACGGCTCTGCCGTATCTGATTGCCGCGCGTGCCACGCAGGCGGTGTCGGCGCAGGATACCGATAGTGTGACCTATACCGGTACGGCGCTTGCCGTGCCCAGGACGTCCGAGTCGGATTTCGTTGCGCTCGAGGGTTCTGAGATCTCGACCGATGCCATTAAAGACACATCGAAAGATCTGGAGCGCGCAGCAGATGAGCTGCAGAAGGCCTTGGAGGAGACGGCGAAAGCAAAAGAACGCGCCTGGCTTGCGGATTGCGGTGGATCGGTTCCGGCTTCGGTCGGTAGCTGTTCATGCATGTGGGAACGTACGAGGAGTTTGGCAAAGCTCTCGGGTGAGCAGAACCCGCATTATGCCTCGAGCATTTCGTGGGAGCCACAGGTGGCGCTCGACCGCGCGAAGACCTACTACCGTCAACGCCTGGCAGACGAAAAACCGCAGGGTTCAAGCGTCGAGACGAAGGCGGAGTCGGCGGCGCGCAAGGCGTTTTACACCTATGCGAGTACAGAGGTCAATCGTGCATATGTAACCGAGGACGGAGATGAAGTCGCTTCCTATATCCCGCTGTTGCCGCGCAACACTGACGAGGTGCGAGCGACGGAACTCTATACCGATACGGTGTGGCCAACCAGTGCCATCGATGGCAAGACGTATCTGCATTACGGAACGAGTTGCCCCAACTATAAGAAGGGGGCGCCATGCGGGCTGGCCTCGGTTGCTGCTTATGACGGGCAGGACAAATGCAATAGATGCCATTTTGGTGTTTCGTCGCTCGGTGCCGTTGCGGCTCCTTCGACTTCTATCGAAAACGGCTTTGAGTACCACTTTGATCGATTCAAAGAGGCTCTGGAAGACTACGTCGAATGCCGCAACAAAGAACTCGAACTTGAGCGTCAGACCGAGGATGAGGCCGACCGTGCGGGCAATGCGTTTGACCAGGCCATTAAAGCGCTTTCCGGCGAGCGCCCGCGTATCGCCCCACCTGGCCGCAACGGCGTGGTCGCCTTTGCAGTTTCGGGTGACATTACCAGCCCCGATCAACTTAACTCCTCGTTTAACGCGGCAGTCAGGCTTGGCGATCGCGGTGCTATCTCTGCCGCGGTGCTGGCGCCCGATGAGGCGACGGCGCAAAACAACGTGCTTTCGCGATTTTTCTCGACATTGAAGGAACGCTCGGGCGGCGTTGCCGGCGTGCTCGACGGCGTCATGGATGTTTGGGGACGGCTACTCGTGGGATACGGAGACATCCAAGGTTCGGCCGACGAACTTATGGACGAGATGATTAAAGACCTAGGAGGGGGCAGCGGTGCGTTGGGCTCCATTGCATCGTGGCTCGGCGATACCGTTTCGGCGTCCGTGGCGGCGCTGGGTTTGGAACCGTGCGACTTGCGCCTGCGAAAGCCGGTGCTGACCGATTCCGCCAACGTCATTAAGAGTCCGGGGTCTGACATTGCGGGTCTCTCTCAAACGCAAGACAAACTGCGAAGTATTCCGTTGGGCGTGACCGATCCCAAGGCGCTTTGCGAGGCGTTGGAATATCAAGTCGAACGCACCATTAGCGGTACGGTGTTCACACTTGCGGAGATTCCTCTGCCCGGCGGCGGCTCCATCCCGCTCACCGTCGATGTCGCCACGCTGGTTGGCGCTCTGGGCGGTGGGTCGTAATGAGTATCCGCATGCGTCTGCGCGAGGAGCGCGCCCAAGCGACGGTTGAGATGGCAGTGGTTACGCCCGTTTTGCTGGTGCTGGCACTCATCGTGTACAACGTCATGATCTTTGCCAGCGCCGTTGCGCGCTTCGACCGCGTGGTGCCCGACATCGTGTTGGCGCACGCCGTGGCGTCGGAGGGGGAGGGCGACGAAAGCTCTGCCGATGCCTCAGCGACGGTTCAGACTCAAATTCTGAATGCCATGGAAGGCTATGACTTGCAGATCGAAGTGTCGAGCGAGCAAGGCGCGGAGGCATCGGATGGTGGCCTGCTCTCCCTATCCGGTACGTTTAGGACCTACACCTGCACCATGCACTATGAGCCGTGGCCGACTTCTCTCAGCATCGCTGGCGTTCCGCTGGGGGCGCCGACAACGTTGTCGCACGAGCGTGCGGTGACGGTCGATCCATGGCGTCCGGGGGTGGTCATGTGACCGCGGTCTCGTCCTACATCGTCTACGCGCGGGCACTCAATAGGCTGGGTTGGACGCCGGCCGAGTTTGTGGTGGCGGAGTCGTTTGTCGTGCGCCTGCGCGGCATGCTGGGACGGCGTCCGGTTGCCGCCAACGGCCTGCCGCTCGTCATGGCGTTTCCACGCTGCTCTTCGGTCCATACGTGTTTTATGGCCTATCCCATCGACATCGCCTCCATCGATTGCGACGGCAATATCCTCGCGCGCTACGAAAACGTCCGCCCTTGGCGCATGTGCTCCTGCCCCGGCGCCTGGGCCGTACTAGAGCGTCCTTCAATCATTGTTTCGACCCCTGCTCTCCAACGCGTGCCGGCTTAAGAATTGGCGACAGTGGACTTTCGTCATACGAAATTGGGTAAGATGGAGGAGAAGATGCATGGATGTTGAGATTCATCCCAACGCTAAAAAGCACCTGACGGAAAAGCAGGTGCTTAGCGCTTGGCTTGCGGTTACTGAGTGCATTCGTCGCGAGTCGAAGGACGAGCCGCCGAGATGGCTTGCGATTGGATGGCTCCCAGACGGACGAAGCGTGGAGCTTGTCGCGGTCGAGCTTGTCCGTGGGTGGCTTATCATTCATGCCTTGTCTCCAGTCCAGAAGAAATTTTGGCAGGAGATTGAACAGGCTCGGCAAAGGGGTCGATGATGGGCAAGACGTATACGGCCGCTAATGGTCAGGTTGTAACGGATGAAATGATTGACGCGTGGTGCGAGTCGTACGAGCGCGGAGAGTTTCCGGATGGCGAACACACCGTTGGTGGGATCGTGCATGGACGGCCCCCGCTCTCAGGTGAGGGGACGGCAACGCTGTCGGTCAAGATTCCTCTGGGAATGAAGGAGGCCATTCGTCGACGGGCGGCTGCCGAGGGGATGACGCCAAGTGAGTTTGCCCGTGCGGCTCTGAGTGAAAAACTTCTTGCTGCCGGCTGATGCCTCTGACGTGCCGATTTATAGAACCGAGGCTGTGCTCAAAAACTTTTTTAAAATTCTCGGTTGACCGGAACGCGTCCTTGGTTATACTAATCAAGCCTTGAAACAAGGCACACCTCAAATGGCTGGGTAGCTCAGTTGGTAGAGCAGAGGACTGAAAATCCTCGTGTCAGGGGTTCGATTCCCTTCCCCGCCACCTTGAATTGACTAGGACCTCTGCAAAGGGGTCCTTTTCTTTTATGTAGGGTTCTGCGGAAAATGCGCCCCATTATTGAGCGATAGAACGGGACGCGCTTTCCGGTGCCTGCCTCCGGCGCGCGTACACACCTCGTCGCACCATTCCGAGTCCGCCCGCCCCAGACATTCCTCCCACTTTCGCGTCACTTTACAGACCGTTCGGTCGCCTGTCCGCACACGCGGGTATACTCAAAACGATACTTTTCCTATGCAATACGATGCAGGCTCGGCCTGCACGATCCGAAGGGGGCAGTGATGGAGAGGATACTCGGCGTTAATCTCTCTGGCTGGTTTATTCCCGAGCCTTGGGTGACCCCGTCGCTATACGCGGCGACCGGTGCATCCAACGCGGCCGAGCTGCAGGAGGCCATGGGCACCGCCGCCTATAACGAGCGCATGCGCCGTCATTACGAGACGTTTGTGAGCGAGGACGATTTCCGTCGCATGGCGCAGATCGGCCTCAACGCCGTGCGCCTGCCGGTGCCTTGGTATGCCTTTGGCTCACAGGAGTCCGATGCCTCCTACATCTCGGTTGTCGATTACATCGACCGCGCGATTGAGTGGGCTGCCAAGTACAACATTCGCGTGCTGCTTGACCTGGCGACTGTGCCCGGTGGCCAGGGCGATTCCAACGATTCACCCGCCACGCCGGAGGCTGTTGCCGAGTGGCATTCGTCCACCAACGGTCGTCATGTCGCACTCGACGTGCTCGAGCGCTTGGCCGATCGCTACGGCGAGGCCGAGAGCCTGCTGGGTATTGAGCTGCTGGATACGCCGCAGATGAGTGTCCGCAAGAGCCTCTTCACCATGACGGATGGCATTCCTGCTCACTACCTGCGCAATTTCTATCGCGATGCTTACGAGCTCGTCCGTTCGTATATGCCCGAGGATAAGATCGTCGTTTTCTCGTCGTCGGGGCATCCCAGCGAGTGGAAGCATTTTATGCGCGGCGCCAAGTACAAGAACGTCTACATGGACCTTCACCTGTACCATTACCGCGACGAGCATGCGCTCGACATCACGAGCCCCCGCGGGCTGACGACGGCGATTTCGCGTAACAAGCGCGAGCTTAAAGAAGCGATTTCAACTGGGTTCCCCGTGCTGGTGGGCGAATGGTCGGGCGCGGCGATCTTTGCCAACTCGTCGGTTACGCCCGAGGGCCGCAATGCCTACGAGCGCGTGTTTATCGCCAATCAGCTGGCTTCGTTTGCGCCGGCTGCCGGTTGGTTCTTCCAAACGTGGAAGACCGAGAAGCGCATTGCAGCATGGGACGCCCGCGCGGCGCTCGGCACGCTCGAGCGCGGCATGATTGAATAGGTTGATATGACGCAAAACAGCGCCCATACGGGCAAACTCTATGTGGTCGGCACGCCCATCGGCAACCTGGGCGACCTGTCCCCGCGCGTTGGCGAAGCCTTTGCCGCTGCCGATGTCATCTGCTGCGAAGACACGCGTGTGACGTCAAAGCTGCTGATGCACCTGGGCATTTCCAAGCCGCTTGTCCGTTGCGACGAGAATGTGATCGCCAGCCGCGCCACCGGCCTGGTCGACCGTCTGCTGGCGGGGGAGACCCTCGCCTTTGCCTCGGACGCCGGCATGCCGAGCGTGTCCGATCCCGGCCAGGCGCTGGTCGAGGCGGCGCGTGAGGCCGATTTGCCCGTCGAAGTTATTCCCGGGCCCTCTGCTTGCGTCACGGCGCTTGTTTCGTCCGGCATTCCCTGCGAGCATTTTTTCTTCGAGGGCTTTTTGGGCCGAAAGCACGGCGACCGTGTGCGCCGTTTGCAGCGCCTTGCCGTGGTGCCCGGCGCACTCATCTTCTACGAGTCTCCACATCGCATCGTGGCGACGCTCGAGGCCGTGGCGGAGGTCTTTCCCCAGCGTGAGGTTGCCGTCTGCCGCGAACTCACCAAGCTGCACGAGGAGGTCTTGCGCGGGCCCGCTGACCAGCTTGCCGAGGAGCTGCGTGCTCGCGGCGAGGTAAAGGGCGAGATTGCGCTGGTCATCGCGCCGCCGAGCGAGGATGAGGAGGCCGGCATCGCGCCGGTTGGCGCTGCGGTAGCGGATCCCGACGAGGCCCTGCGCGAGGATATCCGCACCGCGCTCGAGGAGGGGGAGCCCGCCTCTGCGGTGGCCAAGCGCCTGTCTCAGAAGTATTCGCGCCGCAAGCGCGATGTCTATGCCATGGTGCTCGATATGCAATAGATGGAGGATATCCAGCCCTTGCGCTAGAATCATCCCCTGTATGCAACGTTTTTCTGGAGGACAAACCCCATGGATCAAAGCAAGCCTTCGTTCTTTATCACGACGCCCATCTACTACGTCAACGCCGATCCGCACCTGGGCACGGCTTATTCCACCATCATCGCCGACGTTCAGGCTCGCTATCGCCGCTCCGCCGGCTATAACGTCAAGTTCCTGACCGGCATGGACGAGCACGGCGAGAAGGTCGCCGAGGCCGCAGCCAAGCACAACATGACGCCGCAGGAGTGGACCGACAGCCAGGCTCCGCACTTCAAGGAGCTTTGGAGCAAGCTCGAGATCTCCAACGACGACTTCATCCGCACCACCGAGCCGCGCCAGCATCATGCCGTGCAGTACCTGTGGGAGCGCATGAAGGAGTCCGGCTACCTGTATAAGGGCAGCTACGACGGTTGGTATTGCGTGCCTGACGAGACCTACTTTACCGATACGCAGGTCCAGAAGGGCGACGAGGAGTACGGCAGCGTCGGCCAGCACCTGTGCCCCGACTGCCACCGTCCGCTTGAGCGCGTGCAGGAGGAGTCCTACTTCTTTAAGCTTTCCGCTTTCCAGGACAAGCTGCTCAAGCTTTACGACGAGCACCCCGACTTTGTCGAGCCTGCGTTCCGCATGAACGAGGTACGTAGCTTTGTCGAGGGCGGCCTTAATGACCTTTCCGTGAGCCGTACGAGCTTTGACTGGGGCATTCAGGTCCCGTTTGACGAGGGTCACGTGACCTACGTGTGGTTCGATGCGCTGCTCAACTATATGACGGCCGTCGGTTACGGTGTCGACACCGACGAGGCGCGTGCCGAGCTGGCCTATCGCTGGCCCGCGCAGTTCCACATCGTGGGCAAGGACATTATCCGCTTCCACTGCGTCATTTGGCCCGCCATGCTTATGGCCATCGGCGAGGCCCTGCCCGAGCACGTCTTTGCCCACGGTTTCCTGACCGTGCGCAATGCCGAGACCGGCAAGGCCGAGAAGATGTCCAAGAGCCGCGGCAATGCCATCGCTCCGCAGGACGTTATCGACATGCTGGGCGTCGAGGGCTATCGCTACTACTTTATGACCGACGTCGTCCCCGGCACCGACGGTGCCATCAGCTTCGACCGCATGGAGCAGGTCTACAACGCCGACCTGGCCAACAGCTGGGGCAACCTTATCTCGCGTTCGCTCAACATGAGCGGCAAGTACTTTGACGGTTGCGCGCCTGCCAAGCCCGCGTCGTTCGATGCGTTCGACAACCCGCTGGCAAAGATTGCCGATGGCCTGGTCGATCGCTACATGGCCAAGATGGACGTGCTCGATTACGGTGGAGCTAAGGACGAGGTCATGGAGCTCATCCATGCCGCCAACCACTACATCGAGGACTCCGAGCCCTGGGCGCTTGCCAAGGACGAGGTCAAGGCCGACGAGCTGGCGTTTGTTATCTACAACCTGCTCGAGGCCATCCGCATTGCCGCTCACCTGCTGATGCCGCTCATGCCTCAGACCTCTGCCGAGGCCTTGCGCCGCCTGTCCTGCGAGGACGAGGCCGCGAGCGACGATCTCAAGGGCATTTGCGCTTGGGGCCTGCTTGCCGGTGGTCAGCCCGTCGAGAAGGGCGAGCCGCTGTTCCCGCGTCTGGGCTAAGACGCCGCGCGCCATATCGGCAATTTGCTGTTTAGATGTAAGGGCATGGCCGCAACGGTCCATGCCCTTTTGTTTCAAGACGCAGCCACCATGCTAAGGAGGCAACTATGACAACTTCGCCTTTGGCAAACCCCACGGCAACAAGGGAGCTGCTGGAGGAGTTTGGCCTTGCGACCAAGCATCGCCTGGGCCAGAACTTCCTGATCGACAACCATGTGATTGAGCGCATTTGCGAGCTTTCCGAGCTTGCGGGCGATGAGCGCGTGCTCGAGGTTGGCCCGGGCGTTGGCACGCTCACGCTTGCGCTGCTGCAGGAGGCGGCGTGCGTCACGTCGATCGAGGCCGATCCCGAGCTTGAGCCGGTGCTCGATGCCCACGCCGCCGACTACGCCAACTTCCGTTTTATCATGGGCGACGCGCTCAAGGTGACGCCGGAGCAGATTGGGCAGGCCGCCGGTGGTGAACCCACGGTGTTTGTCGCGAACCTGCCCTATAACGTGGCGGCGACGATCATCCTGCAGTTCTTCCAGACGATGCCCGCGCTCAAGCGCGCCGTCGTCATGGTTCAAAAGGAGGTTGCCGATCGCATTGCCGCAACGCCGGGCAACAAGACCTATGGCGGCTATACGGCAAAGCTCGGCCTGTATGCGCAGGTTACGGGTCGCTTTGAGGTGCCGCCGCGCTGCTTTATGCCGGCGCCGCACGTGGACTCGGCCGTCGTGCGCATCGACCGTGTTGACGGCGTGGTGCCCGAGGGGCTCGATTGCGAGTTTGTGGCCCGCGTAATTGACGCTGCATTTGCTCAGCGTCGCAAGACCATCCGCAATTCCATGAGCGCCAACGGCTTTGCCAAGGACGTGCTCGATGCCGCCTTTGAGGCTTGCGGTATCGCATCCACCACGCGCGCCGAAACGCTTGATGTTGCCGACTTTGTCCGCCTGGCCCAGGAGCTAATCCATGATGCCTAATGCCGCACGCGTGACGTTTACCAAGAAAAAGAAGACGGTCGCCTGCCCCGTGCCCTTGGCACCGCTTGCCGACACGCATGCGCATCTGCTTTCGTTTTGGGGCAAAGAAGTGCCCGAGACGCTCGTGTGCGCCAAAGCCGCGGGTGTCGACCTGTTGGTGACGATGTTCGACCCCATCGCTGACAAACGCAGCGTGACAGACTATAGCGACTGGCTCGTGCGCGAAATTCTGCCGATGCAGGATATCCCGCAGATCAAGTATCTTGCCGGCGTGCATCCGTATGGCGCGCCGGACTATACCGACGACGTTCACGCACAGGTCGTTGCCGCACTCGATGACCCTTTGTGCGCCGGTATCGGCGAGATCGGTCTGGACTACCACATGGATTACGACGACGACATCGCGCCGGCGCCCCATAGCGTGCAGATTGACTGCATGGCGCGCCAGCTCGAGCTTGCCGTGTGCCGTAACGTGCCGGTGGAGCTGCATCTGCGTCACGAGGACACGGACCAGGAGCGTACCTCGCACGTGGACGCCTACAACGTGCTTCGTGAGGTAGGCGTGCCCCAGGCCGGTTGTGTGCTGCACTGCTTTGGCGAGGACCGCGCCACGATGGAGCGCTTTGTGGAGCTGGGCTGCTATATCGCCTATGGCGGCGCGGCCACCTTTAAGCGCAACGACGATGTGCGCGAGGCATTTGCGGCAACCCCACTCGATCGAATTTTGTTCGAGACGGATTGCCCGTATATGGCTCCGGAGCCCATCCGCGGTCTTGAATGCGAGCCCGCAATGATCTCCATTACGGCAAACGCGCTGGTCAACGACCGTGTCGATCGTACCGGCGAGGATGCTGAGGCAATCGCGCGAGCAGCTTGGGAAAATGCCTGCAAACTTTTTCAAAAATAGTTCTTGCGTTCGCGATGGCGCTCCGTTATTCTAATTCCTGCACGCGGGCGTGGCGGAATTGGCAGACGCGTACGGTTCAGGTCCGTATGGGGGCAACCCCATGAAGGTTCAAGTCCTTTCGCCCGCACCATTAAATGAAAGAGCTCCCAGCAATGGGAGCTTTTTTGTTATGGGCCCATCACAGGGACTTGAACCTGTAAAGGAGCGAGCGTAAAGAAAACGCGGAGCGTTTTTAGCGAGCTGGCGAGGACGCCGGCAGGCGGCCGAAGCCGGTGCGGATCCGCGAAGCGGATACGCGGACGTCCTTTCGCCCGCACCATTGAATGAAAGAGCTCCCAGCAATGGGAGCTTTTTTGTTATGTACGATCTCCTTGTACGGGTATCCTAATGCCAACGTGTGCCTATCAGAGGAGAGACCATGCTGTTGTCCGGTATCATCGCCGCCCTTACCAGCCTTTTGATTCCCATCATCATTCTGTTGCTACTGCTTCCCAACGCCTGCTATGTCGTTGAACAACAGCATGCCGTGATCATCGAGCGCCTGGGCAAGTTTAACCGCATCGTCAACGCGGGCTTCCACATGAAGGTGCCCGTGATCGACCGCAAGGCCGCCACGGTGAGCCTGCGCACCATGAAAAACGGTTTTGGCATCGACGTTAAGACCCAGGACAACGTGACCATCGGCCTTGAGGTCTCTGCTCAGTACCACGTGAGCTATGACATGGGCGCCGGCCCGGCAGATTCGGGTATCTACAAGAGCTACTACATGCTGCAGGAGCCCGTCGACCAGATGCGTGACTTCATCACCGACGCCCTGCGCTCTTCGATTCCCGTCTACACACTCGATGAGGTCTTTGCCAAGAAGGATGACATCGCCAAGGATGTCAACGCTACCGTTTCCGAGCAGATGGCCGCCTACGGCTTCACCCTCGTGTCGACGCTCATCACCAAAATCGCACTGCCGACCGAGGTCGAGAACTCCATGAACGACATCAACGCCGCCCAGCGCAAGCGCGCTGCGGCACAGGAGCTCGCTGAGGCAGACCGCATCAAGCGCGTCACCGAGGCGACCGCCGAGGCTGAGGCTATGGAAAAGGCGGGTGAGGGCATCGCCAACCAGCGCAAGGCCATCGCGCTGGGTATCAAAGATTCGCTCGAGATCATCCAGGAGACGGGTGTCGGCAATGACGAGGCCAACCAACTGTTCATGTTTACGCAGTGGTCCGAGATGATGACGGAGTTCGCTCGTACGGGTAAAACCTCGACGGTCGTGCTGCCGAGCGACTTTTCGCAGTCGGCCTCGATGTTCGAGCAGATGCTGGCTGCCGGTAAGGTTCAGAACGATTCGAAAGAGTAGACACGCGTGAAATACACCGTCGTTTGTGTTGGCAAGCTCAAAGAGCGCTTTTGGAAGGATGCCTGCGCTGAGTACACCAAGCGCCTAGGTGCCTATGCCAAGGTTGATATCCGCGAGGTGGCCGATATCGACCCGGCTAAGGCGGGCGGCGTGGATGCCGCGCGCGACAAGGAGGGGGCGGCAATTCTTGCTGCATTGCCGTCTCGGGCGCATGTGATCCTGCTGGCTATCGAGGGCAAGGAGCGTTCGAGCGAGGAGCTCTCGGCGCGGCTCGACGATCTTATGCTGCGAGGCAGCAGCGACATTGCCTTTGTAATCGGCGGTTCGGACGGCGTGAGTGATGAGGTGCGCGCCCGCGCCGACGAGATGCTCAGCTTTGGACGCATTACCTTGCCGCATAACCTGGCGCGTGTGGTGCTGCTAGAGCAGATTTACCGTGCCTGCAAGATCAGCCGTGGCGAGCCGTATCACAAATAGGTCGGCAATACGAAACAATGCCGTGGGACAATACCTTTCGTTTTGAGGAATGTGTCTGAAAGGACTATGAGATATGAAGATTGGGTTTGTCGGTTTTGGCAATATGGCGAGCGCTATGGCCGATGGCTGGATCGCTGCCGGTGTAGCTGCGAGCGACATGTGCGCCTGCGCGGGTCGCTACGACGCACTGGTTGAGCGCTGCGAGGCGCGCGGCATGGTCGCCTGCCACGATGCCGCCGAGGTTGTCGCCGCATCCGATATCGTGGTCGCTGCGGTCAAACCGTATATGATCGAGAAGATATTCGCCCCGCTCAAGGATGTTCTTGCCAAAAAGGTCGTTCTGTCGGTTGCTTGGACCTGGGACAGTGCCAAGTGGGAGCAGGTCCTGCCGGGCGTCGCGCATATCTCGACGGTGCCCAACACACCGGTTTCGGTGGGCGAGGGCGTCATCGCTTGCGAGAAGGCTTCCACGCTTAGTGATGAGCAGAGCGCCGTGGTGCTTGATCTGCTTGGCAAGATCGGTGCGGTGGTCGAGCTCGATACGAGTCTGCTGTTTGTGGGCGGCACGGTGGGTGGTTGCGCTCCGGCATTTGTCGCCATGGCAATCGAGGCCCTGGGCGATGCAGCGGTCAAGCACGGTATCCCGCGTGCCGATGCCTATCGCATTGTGAGCCAGATGGTGCTGGGTACGGCAAAGCTGCAGCTTGCAACTGGCCAGCATCCTGCGGCGATGAAGGATGCCGTGTGCTCGCCCGGCGGTGCTACCATCAAGGGCGTCGTCGCGCTCGAGGATGCCGGCATGCGCAGCGCCCTGGTCAAGGCAATTGACGCAACTCTCCAGTAAAACCTGCCATTTAGGGACAGGTTTATTTTGGCAGGTTTTTCCTGCGGTTTTGTCCTTTTAGCGAAAAGTGCCCCGCAACTGGTTCAATTCCAGTTGCGGGGCACTTGCGTTTGCCCAGATAAAACCGACCAAAATAAACCTGTCCCTTTTTGGCGGGTTAGTCCCAGAAGCTGTCTTCTTCGTCCTCGGACTTGGGGCCGCGGTCGACATACATCTTATGGGTGCGCTTTTCCATTACAAAGGCAATAATCGCAAACAGCAGGATGCCGCCGGCGAAAAGGATGGCAAAACCGGTGCGGGTGCCAAACAAAAAGGAAAAAACTGCGTCCATTGGGTGCCTTCTTGCGTAGTTGAGTTGGGTCGTAAACGCTCATAAGTATATACTTGCCCATACATGTACAAGGTTGCAACCTAAATGGAATGTATATCGCCGGAGGATCTAATGCTTGATATCAAGTTTGTTCGCGAGAACCCCGATGCCATCGATGTCGCCATGGCTAACCGCCAGACGTCTTGGGATCGCGAGAAGTTCTTTGAGCTCGACGACGAGCGTCGTGCCGTCATCACCGAGGTTGAGGAACTTCAAGCCACGCGCAATGCCGAGTCCAAGAAGATCGGCGCCCTGATGAAGGAGGACAAGAAGGACGAGGCCGAGGCCGCCAAGGAGGCCGTGCGCGCCGTCAACGAGAAGATTGACGGTCTGGCCGAGCGCCGCACCGCCCTCGAGCAGGAGCAGTACGACTTCATGGCTCACCTGCCCAACATTCCTTGCGAGGCCACGCCGTACGGCAAGGACGAGGACGAGAACATCGAGCGCCGTCGTTGGGGCATCCCGCGCGAGTTCGACTTCGACTTTAAGCCGCACTGGGATCTGGGCACCGACCTCGACATCCTTGACTTCGAGCGCGGCAACAAGCTCTCCGGCAGCCGCTTCACCGTTCTCGGTGGCGCCGGCGCCCGTCTTGAGCGCGCCCTCATCAACTTCTTCCTCGATACGCACACCAGCCGTGGTTTTAAGGAGTGGTGGCCGCCCATCGTCGTCAAGCGTCAGACCATGTTCGGCACGGGCCAGCTGCCCAAGTTCGAGGACGACGCCTATCACGTCTCGGGCGACAACTTCCTGATCCCCACCGCCGAGGTCGTGCTCACCAACCTGCACGCCGGTGAGGTCCTCGACGCCGATACCCTGCCGCGCCGCTACACCGCCTTCACCCCCTGCTTCCGCGAGGAGGCCGGCTCCGCTGGTCGCGATACCCGCGGCATCATTCGCCAGCACGAGTTCGACAAGGTCGAGATGGTCAAGTTTGCCAAGCCGGAGGAGTCCGACGAGGAGCTCGAGAGCATGACCGCCGAGGCCGAGTTCCTGCTGCAGCAGCTGGGTCTTCCGTATCGCGTGATTAGCCTGTGCACCGGCGACCTGGGCTTCTCCGCCCGTCAGACCTACGACGTCGAGGTCTGGCTGCCGAGCTACAACGCCTACAAGGAGATCAGCTCCTGCTCCAACTGCGGTGACTTCCAGGCCCGTCGCGCCAACATCAAGTATCGCGACCCCGAGAACTTCAAGGGTTCGCGCTATCTGCACACCCTCAACGGTTCCGGTCTGCCGGCTGGCCGTACCATGGCAGCCATTCTGGAGAACTACCAGAACGCTGACGGCACCATCACGATCCCCGAGGTCCTGCGTCCCTACATGGGCGGCCTCGAGAAGATCGAGCCGGTCGCGTAGATTGGCTGCATAAGCGATTTGCTAGGGCACTCCTTTTTGGGGTGCCCTTTTTGTGTGCGGCCATACCATGCTGTGCGGACAGCTCAATAGAAAACACACGAACAACTGTTCTGTATATAGCCATCTACCTGCTATGCTTTTGCTAAATAAGAGCGAGAGAAAGGGGACGCGATGGAGCTGTTTGATGATCGGGTGGTTTTGTTTGAGAGCGACGAGGGCGGGGAGTACCTGCTTGTGACGTGTGAGCCGTCTGGCATGGGTGGCCTGGTGGTTCGACAGACGAGCGAGGGGCCGTTGACGCAATGGTGCTACGAGGAGTCGCCTCATGTGGTTGAGACGTTTGTGGCGCACGAGGGGCTTGTGGCCCTAGAGCATTTCTATGGGGTCCAGACATCTAATCAGGTTGCTCGCATGTTGAGCATCTCGTTTGCCGATTATGATTGTGCCCAGCGGGTGAGATCGCTCCTGAGGGAACTTGATGCTAAGTTTGACGTGATCGAAAAGCCAATCGATCGTACGGGGAATGGCGGTATATGCGGAGCAGCATGACAAGACTGCGTTCCACAAAAAAGTTTGAAATTGTGCTTGACTCCAATAAGCTAAAGTGGTTTTATATGTCTTGCGCTGCGGCGTTACCTCAGCTGGATAGAGGGTCTGACTACGAATCAGAACGTCATAGGTTCGAATCCTATACGCCGCACCAATTGAAATTGAAAGCCTCCGGCAACGGGGGCTTTTCTTTTACGCCGACACCGCATGGATTCGAACCTCGGTCGAGGCGCGGGCGTAAAGAAAACGCGGAGCGTTTTTAGCCCGCGGGCGAGTCCGCCGGCAGGCGGGCGAAGCCGGTGCGTATCCGCGAAGCGGATGCGCGGAATCCTATACGCCGCACCAATTGAAATTGAAAGCCTTCGGCAACGGGGGCTTTTCTTTTAGACAGACATCCCATGGATTCGAACCTCGGTCGAGGCGCGAGTGGCTCAATCATCGCTTCGTAAAAATTTTTCCAAATTGTTGCTTGACCCATCGAGGGCTCACGTGCATAATAATCCGTGCGTTGCGGCGTTACCTCAGCTGGATAGAGGGTCTGACTACGAATCAGAACGTCATAGGTTCGAATCCTATACGCCGCACCAATTGATTTTAAAGCTCCCGGCGACGGGGGCTTTTCTTATATCGCGATGCGTCGAAGATTGCGCCAAGTGCCCCAAATGAGTAAAAATTCAATTTGATAACTTTTTTCGAAAAATTGCTTGACCTATATTCAGTCAATGTGCATAATAATCAACAAGTCGCGGCGTTACCTCAGCTGGATAGAGGGTCTGACTACGAATCAGAACGTCATAGGT
>CAUFMG010000010.1 GCA_959026725.1 uncultured Collinsella sp. | reverse complement strand
AGACGGCGAGTTAGCCGGCAGGTCGGCATGTCAATCCTGGTCTAACAGAGCCTTAAAAAATCATTTTGGCCCCCGTATACGTTGCGAGCGCGAGACGTGCCCAACGCCACCGCTCGCGAACAGTTCTGTCACCTTGGCACCGCGCGTGGCGCACGCCTGCGGGTTCGCGGCCATAATGGTGGCAAGACAACCAAGAGGGGAGCGTAATCCATGGCGCTGATCTATATCGTTGAGGACGACGAACCCATCCGCCGCGAGCTCGTCGACATCCTGGCCCGTGCCGGCTTTACGGTCGAGGCCTGCGAATCGTTTGAGCATGTCTCGCGCGACATTTTGGCCGCAACGCCCGACCTGGTGCTGCTCGACCTCACGCTTCCCGTCAAAGACGGCCAGCATATCTGCCATGAAGTCCGCCGCGAGTCCGAGGTCCCCATCATCGTCCTCACGTCGCGTACAACCGAGATCGACGAGGTCATGGCCATGACACTCGGCGCGGACGACTTTGTCCCCAAGCCCTACAGCGCCCGTGTGCTCGTGGCGCGCATCAATGCGCTGCTGCGTCGCACCTCGGCGGCCGGCGAGCGCAGCACGCTCGTCCACAAGGGGCTGGAGCTCGACCTTGCCCGCTCCGCGGTCACCAACACGGCAACCGGCGACAGCACCGAACTCACCAAAAATGAGCTGCGCATTCTGTCGCTACTCCTGAGCCGCGCGGGCAAAATCGTCTCGCGCTCGGCCATCATGCAGGACCTGTGGGACTCCGATGCCTTTGTGGACGACAATACGCTCACCGTCAACATCAACCGCCTGCGCACTACGCTCGAAAAAATCGGCATCAAGGGGTATCTGACCACGCACCGCGGCCAGGGCTATTCGGTCTAGGGGCCGGCCATGTCGTTTGCCAAGTTCTTTAAAGACGCGCTGCTCCCCGTCGCCGTATGGACGTGCGGCGTGCTGTTGAGCTGCTTTGTGCTGACGGTCGCCGGGGCGCCTGTCTCTATCGTGGTCATTGCGGTCGGCGTGTCTCTTATCTTTGGCATGCTCGGCATTGTGATCGAGTACGCGCGCCGTCGTCGTTTTCTGCGCCAGCTGGAGCGCGCGGCCGAGGAGCTGGAGAGCCCCGCTTGGGTGCAGGAGATGGTGCAGTGTCCGACCTATGCCGAGGGCGAGCTCGAGTACGAGGTCCTGCGCCGCGTGGGCAAGGCGGCTTGTGATGAGGTAGCCGAAGGTCGCCGTCAAACCGACGACTATCGCGACTATATCGAGAGTTGGGTTCACGAGGCCAAGCTGCCCCTGGCGGCAGCCCATCTGATCTTGGAAAACCTGGACGGCAGCGAAGACGACCTATCGCGCGTGGATGACCTGGGTCGCGAGCTGGCCCGCGTGGAGCGCTACATCGACCAGGCGCTCTACTATGCGCGCTCGGAAGTCGTGGAGCGCGACTATCTGATTCGCCGCTGGAGCCTCAAGGCCCTGGTGACGGGCGCGATTAAGGCCAACGCGCGCGAGCTCATCGCGGCGCATGTGGCGCCGGTGTGCGAGGACCTCGATTTTGAGGTCTTTACCGACGAGAAGTGGCTCGAGTTTATCCTGGGCCAACTTATTCAGAACAGCATTAAATACGCGCGCGAGGACGGTGCGAAGATTACGTTTTCGGGCGCGCTACTGGACGAAGGCCAGGCGAGCGAGCGTATTGAGCTTACCGTTGCCGACAACGGTTGCGGCGTGAGCGCAGCTGACCTGCCCCGCGTGTTCGAGAAGGGCTTTACCGGCGACAACGGCCGCACGACCAAACGCGCAACGGGCATCGGCCTCTACCTGGTGGCACGCCTATGCTCCAAAATGGGCATCGCCGTCACCGCAGCGTCGGAGCCCGGCGAAGGCTTCACCGTAACCTTCGCCTTCTCAACGAACAAGTTCCAATACTTCGAGTAGCCGGTCCGCGTGGCGCAATCGACGGAATCTTCCCGTTTAGGAGGATGACGATTTCTTTGGCTACTATGTTCACGAACGTGAATATAGGTATTACTTGTAAAGCTATAATCACGTTCGGGAACATAGCTTTACAGTTCTATACTATGTTCACGAATGGGAACATAGCTAAGGAGCGACATGAGAACGGTGACAACGACTAAAGTGCTCGATGGGCGCATCAAACTTAAGCCGTCTGAAACTGCTTTCTCGGAACGCATGGTTTTCGATCCGGGCGAGATGGGGAAGGCCCTTAGGCTTAGAAGGCGTGAACTTGGTCTAACTCAACGCGACGTCGCGACTATGACGGGTCGCAGCCTTCGTGTGATAGGCGATATCGAGCGGGGGCGGACAACGGTCGAAATCGGCGTCATTTTCGACTACGCCTCCATCGTGGATATCGATTTTATTCTGAAGGTGAGGGGAAAATAATGGGCGGCACGCTGTTCGTTCATCGTGAGTTTAAGGGATCCTACCAGCTGCTTGGCATATTGGAAGAGAATGCTGGGCTTCCGCTATTCACCTATGTCCCCGAGTACCTCGAGAATGCTGACGCGGTTCCGATTTCGTCCTCGTTGCCCTTGTCGGCCGAGACATTCAGCCCGGACGTAACGAGCTCCTTTTTCTCCGGCATTATTCCAGAGGGACAGCTCAACAGAGACCTTGAGAAAAAGGCTCGGGCGGAACGCGGCGATTACTTTAAGGTCCTCGATTTGGTTCGCAACGAACCCGTTGGCGCTTTGATTTTGACGCGAGAACCTTCGGCCGACGGTCTCGAAATGGGCTATGAGGAGATAGGGGAGAAGCAGCTGAACAAGCTGGCGTACGCGCCAGCGGAGGTGGCCTTTGGTCTTGCGCTCGAGAGTCGAATTTCCCTTGCGGGCGCTCAGGCGAAAATCGGCCTCTACCATGCGGGTGATGACTCATGCGATGGATGGTATCTGCCCCACGGGGCAGCCCCATCGACGCATATCCTCAAAGCGGGGTCGAAAGCATTTCCGGGTGAGACGGTGTGCGAAGCTATGTGCGTGAGAGCTGCTTCGCTGATGGATCTATCAGCCGAAGAGTGCTTTCTAATTCGAGTTGAAGATGCCGAACCGATTATCGCCGTGAAGCGGTTTGACCGAGCGATGTCTAATGGTGGTCGTTCGCTCGATGGGCTGCTGGTTCCAAATCGTCTGCACCAGGAGGACATTTGTCAGGCAAAAGGCATTTCGCGCGAGCTTAAATATGAGCCAACGGGCGTCAATTACCTGGGGCTTATCGTTGACGCGGTACGAAGGGTGTCGACGAATCAGATGGAGGATAGGTTTCTTGTTGGCTATAACCAACTGTTCGATTATGCCGTAGGAAACTGCGACAACCATCTTAAGAATTGGTCACTCGTGTGGGACGAGGACTGGAAGCAAGTGAGGTTGGCGCCGCTCTACGACGTGTTGTGTACAACGATCTATCCCAATCTCGTTCGCGAGATGGGGGTTTCGTTTGGCGGAAGCCGAAAAATCGATGATGTGGCTCGCGAGTCGGTGTTGAGGCAAATGGCCGAGGCGGGTTTGCCCCAGGGGATCGTCACCGGAATGATTAACGACACCTGCAGTGAGGTGCCAGACGCACTGAGAGATGCAGCGCGCAGCCTCAAAGAAGAAGGTTTCCCTGAGGCAGAAGCAATGTTCGATAAGATCATTCCAGAAGTACAAACCCGCCTAAACAGAATCGCCCCATAACAAAAACGTGCCGCCCCAAACGGGGCGGCACGCCATCTTTTAATCTGATAACTCGTTGAAGTACGGTGACGAAGGCGCAAGGCCGGGAGGGGTTATCTAAGCCGACATCCCGCAGCCGCGAAGCGGCGAGGACGTCGGCGTGATAACCCCGCAGGCCTTGCGCCGACGGGAAGGAACCTACTTCACGACCAAAATGTCGCAGTCCGTGTTACGCAACAGGAACGTCGAAATCGAGCCCAGCAGCGCGTACTTAATCGAGGACAGGCCGCGGGCGCCGCAGAGCACCAGGTCGGGCTTGACCACGTCGAGCATCTCGTCCTTGAGCGTCTCGCGAATACGACCGGCGCGAATCATGACCTCGACCTCGGGAATATCGGGATTGGCCTTGGCCTCCTCGAGCTGCTTGGCAATGGAGTTGTTAAAGGCCTCCTCTAGGCCGTTGACCAGGTCGACCGGGTAGGAGCCGGCGCTCTCGAGCGCCGTGGAGTCAATCACGTGACCAATAATCAGCTTGGCACCGTTGTTTGCGGCGACCTTGATGGCGCGTGCGAGCACAAAATCCTGCTGCTCAGTACCGTCGAGTGAAACAAATACCTTGGTGTAGCCCTCGTTCATGGTTTCCTCCTTGGTCTATCGCACGGGCGCGGGGCTCGTGCGTCGGGCGGGCGCGGGCGCGTTGGCCGCCGGATACTTTATCTTGTTGCAGTTATACCCAAGGATTTGGGTTTGACCGCTCGCAATTCTGTGAACGGGCGAGTTTTTTGGTAAGGGTAGGCGCGGGCGCGCCGCTAACGGTTGATAATGGGACATCGCCCGCATCGTCCGCAGAACATCTACCGGCGGGTGTCTAACGAGGGGGTCCCTTTGGATATTATCGAGCTTCTAAAATCTGCCTTCATGGGCCTGGTCGAGGGCATCACCGAATGGCTGCCTGTTTCGTCGACCGGTCACATGATCTTGGTGGACGAGTTCGTCAAGATGAACGTGAGCGAGACGTTCTGGAATATGTTCCTGGTCGTGATTCAGCTCGGCGCCATTCTGGCCGTCTGTGTGCTGTTCTTCCATGAGCTCAATCCGTTCTCGCCCAGCAAGGGCAAGGAGGGCCGTCGCGACACCTGGGTGCTGTGGGGCAAGATTGTGCTCGGTTGCATTCCTGCGGCGGCGATCGGCCTGCCGCTCAACGACTGGATGGAGGAGCATTTCTACAATGCTCCCGTCGTGGCGCTGGCGCTCATTGTGTACGGCGTGCTGTTTATCGTGATCGAGAACTGGCGCGCGAGCAAGCGCGAGGAAATGGCCGTTGCCGGTTCGTTTGGTTCGCGTGCCGTGGTGGCGGGCGGACGTCCCGCCGGTGCGCACTTTGCAGCGCCCGCAGCGGCTGTTGCCGAGGATGAGGACGATAACGAGGATCTGGACTTTGGCTCCATCACTACGCTCGAGGACCTGAGCTGGAAGACGGCGCTGGGCATCGGTTGCTTCCAGGTACTTTCGCTGGTGCCGGGTACGTCGCGCTCGGGCTCCACCATCATCGGTGGCCTGCTTTTGGGCTGCACGCGCTCGGTGGCATCCAAGTTCACGTTCTTCCTGGCCATCCCCGTTATGTTCGGTGCGAGCGCGCTCAAGCTGGTCAAGTACTTCATTAAGGGCGGCACGTTTGGCGCCAACGAGGTCGCCATCTTGGGCGTGGGCTGCGTCGTGGCCTTTGTGGTTTCGCTCATCGCCATCAAGTGGCTCATGGGCTTTGTCCGCCGTCACGACTTTAAGTGCTTCGGCGTTTACCGAATCGTCCTGGGCATCGTAGTGCTTGCATACTTCTTTGTAGCGGTGCCGATGCTCGGCCTGTAACTTGGTTGACGCTGCGCGGCGGCCAGAGCGACAGCTTGTCATTCAAAGAGGGCGGCATGACCAAAAGGTCTATGCCGCCCTCTTTTCATGCCAATTTGTTCGCTCTGGCCGCCGCTCGCTGCCGTTGCTATGACATCGGCGGCTCCGTGATTGGTGCATTGGGGCCAGGTTTGTTTGCACCAATTATTCGGTCACGGTGTGTTCGGGTTTGCGGTTGAAGACGAGCTTGTCTACTACGGCCTGCAGCGACATGTGACGGACGGTGTCGTAGGCTTCCTGCGTGCTGTACGCACAATGGGGCGTGACAATGCAGCGCGGGTGCGCGATCAGGGCCTGATTGGGCGCGGTCTCATCGGCGAGCACGTCGAGCGCGGCGCCGCAGATGCCGCGTGCACCGTCGCTGGCAATGCCCTCGTCCAGTGCGACGACCAAGGCATCCTCATCCACGATGGGCCCGCGGGCCGTGTTAATCAAAAATGCCGTGGGCTTCATAAGCGCAAGTTCATGCTCGCCAATAAGTTTCTCGGTCTCGGGAATCAGCGGACAATGCAGGCTGACGATATCCGATGCGCCGAGCAGTTCATCGAGCGTTTGAGCCTTGGCGCAACCGGCGGCGGCAAGCTCTTCTGCCGTCTTGGTCGGCGCCCACACCAGCACCTTCATGCCGAGCGCCTGCGCGATGGGCGCGACGGCGCGCGCGATGCTGCCAAAAAAGACCAATCCCAACGTGCGGCCTTGCGTACGGTGCATGGTATACCCGCCCAGCGGATTCCAGGCGCCGTCGCGCACGTCGCGGTTGAGCAACGTGACCTGTCGCATCAGGTCGAGCATCAGGGCAACGGTGTGCTGGGCGACATCGTCCGAGCAGTATCCGGGACAGTTGGTGACGGTGATGCCATGTGAGGCCAGCCGGTCGACGGCAACATGGTTCAGGCCGATGGACATGTTCGAGACGACGCGCATTCCCGCGGCTGCCATAGCGTCGGCACATGCATCGTCAACGGGACCGAACTCGCCGACAAAGCCCTCGCAGCCTGCCAGCTGCTCGGCAGTGGGGCAGACATTGGGCTCGTGCGCGCAGCCAACCAACTCAATCTGGTCGCCGCCTTCGATTGCGTCGAGCGCCGCCTGACCCGCCTCGGTCGAACCGTCGACCGTGTAATAGAGCACCTTATGCTTCACAGAGGTCCTCCTGCCATGTGGGGATGAGGTAGAAGTGGTAGATATTCTAGCCCTCCAAGCCAATCGAAGTTGCGGTGGAATAGTTCCTGTTTGGGGGCCAGAAGGCTGGTTTCAGGAACTATTTCACCGCAACTTATTTGGGGCGCTTGGGTGGTGGCGGTGCGCGGAGTCGTGGTGTGATTTGCGTCGGTGTCCGCGCGGCTCGGTATACTGGTACGGCTCAAACTATGGCGCCGCCCGCAGGCGCGCCGTCCGTCAGATGAGGAGTCGCCCATGACCCAGCCCTTGCCCTGGGAAAAGAACATCGCCGCGCCCGTTTCGCCCGCGCCGGAGCCCGTACCGCTCGATGCATACGCCGCCCCCGCCGCGCCGGAACCGGAGCTCGTCCCGCTCGACATCTACGACGCTCCCGCGCCGGCACCCAAACCCGCCAAGCCGCTCGTCGACATCGACAGCCTTAATTCCGCCCAGCGCGAGGCAGTTCTGACCACCGAGGGCCCGTTGCTGGTGCTTGCCGGCGCCGGCTCGGGCAAGACCCGCGTCTTGACCTTCCGCATCGCACATATGCTCGGCGACCTGGGCGTTAAGCCCTGGCAGATTCTTGCCATCACGTTTACCAACAAGGCCGCGGCCGAGATGCGTGAGCGTCTGGCGGCACTCATTCCCAGCGGCACCCGTGGCATGTGGGTGTGCACCTTCCATGCCATGTGCGTGCGTATGCTGCGCGAGGACGCCGACCTGCTGGGCTACACCGGTCAGTTCACCATCTACGATGACGACGATTCCAAGCGCATGGTGCGCGATATTATGCAGGCGCTCGGTATCGAGCAAAAGCAATTCCCCATCAATATGATCCGCAGCAAGATCAGTTCGGCCAAAAACGCCATGATCGGCCCCGAGGACATGCTCAAATCCGCCGACAGCCCTAATGACAAAAAGGCCGCGCAGGTCTACCTGGAGCTGGAGCGCCGCCTGCGCGCCGCCAACGCGATGGACTTCGACGACCTGCTCGTGCGCACGCTCGAGCTGCTGCGCACCCGTCCCGAGGTGCTCGATAAGTACCAAGAGCGCTTCCGCTACATTAGCGTCGACGAGTACCAGGACACCAACCACGTCCAGTACGAGATCGCCAACCTGCTGGCCGCCAAGTACCAAAACCTCATGGTCGTGGGCGACGACGACCAGTCCATTTATAGCTGGCGTGGCGCCGACATCACCAATATCCTGGACTTTGAGAAGGACTTTAAAGACTGCAAGACCGTCAAGCTGGAGCAGAACTACCGCTCTACGGGTCATATCCTGAGCGCCGCCAACGCCGTGGTGCGCCACAACTCGCAACGCAAGGACAAGCGTCTGTTTACGGCTGAGGGCGACGGCGAGAAGATCCAGGCCTTCCAGGCAAGCGATGAGCGCGACGAGGGCCGCTGGATTGCCGGCGAGATCGAAAAGCTGCACTCCAAGGGCACGAGTTACGACGATATCGCTGTGTTCTACCGCACCAACGCCCAGTCTCGTATCCTCGAAGATATGTTCCTGCGCGCAGGCGTACCCTACAAGATCGTGGGCGGCACGCGATTCTTCGACCGTGCCGAGATCCGCGACGTCATGGCCTACCTCAAGATGATCGTGAACCCGGCAGACGAGATGAGCGTCAAGCGCGTCATCAACACGCCGCGCCGCGGCATCGGCTCCACCTCGATCCAAAAGATTGAGCAGCTGGCGCGCGACAACCGTTGCTCGTTCTTCCAGGCTTGCGAGATCGCGTGCGCCGAAACCGGCATGTTTAGCGCCAAGGTGCGCAATGGCCTGTCGAGCTTTGTGGCGCTGGTGCGCGAGGGTCGCCGCATGGACGGCGAGCTCAAGGACGTTGTCGAGATGATTGTCGATAAGACGGGCCTGCTGCAGGCTTTCCGCGCCGAGGGCACCATGGAGTCCGAGAGCCGCGCCGAGAACATCCAGGAATTCCTGGGTGTCGCTGCCGAATTTGAGGAGACGCACGAGGATATCGAAGGCACGCTCGAGAGCTTGGAAGAGCTGCGCGCTGCTGGTGTTGCCGATGTGCCCGCCGACGTTGAACCCGAGCCCGTTGTGGTGAGCGCGCCTGCGCCCGAGCCCGGCCCGTCTGCGCCCGTGTCTTCGTTTGAGGCGCTCGTTGGCGCGCGTGATGCCGCGGGTTCCAATTCGCTCGACAGCCTGGCGGCCCCGGCGCTCTCGCCGCAGGATGCCCTGGCTGCCGCCATCGCGGGCAACGCCTATGCCGCGCCGACAGAGCTGCCGGCGGGTGCCGTACATGCCGACGAGATCGAGCGCACCTACGGCCCGCTCACCTGCAAGGCGCTGCCTGCACTCATGGAGTGGCTGGCTCTGCGCTCCGACTTGGATTCCCTGGCCGGCGAGACGCATGCCATCACTATGATGACCATCCACTCCGCCAAGGGCCTGGAGTTCCCGGCGGTGTTCGTGGCCGGCATGGAGGAAGGCATCTTCCCGCACGTGCACGACTTTGGCGGTAGTGACGATCCGGGCAAGCTCGAGGAGGAGCGTCGCTTGGCCTACGTCGCCATCACGCGTGCCCGTAAGCGCCTGTTCTTGACCTATGCGGCCACGCGTCGCACCTACGGCTCGACTTCTGCCAACCCGCGCTCGCGCTTCCTCAACGAGATTCCGTTTGAGGATATCGAGTTTAGCGGTATCGGCTCTGCCGGTTTTGAGGGCACGGGCTGGGAGAAGCGCGGCGACCGCCACGGTACCTTTGGCTCGGGCATGGGCTCGGATATGTACGGCGGCAAGGTGTTTGGCTCGCATACGCGCTCGACCGGCGGTTCCGGTTCGCGCGGCGGATCGAGCTTCGACGACTTCTTTGGCGGCAGTAGCTACGGAACCGAGCGCCATCGTGGGGTCTCGCCCGACGCCGGCCGTGTTGCCTCGACCTTTGGCTCGGGCGCGCCGCGCGTCAAAAAGCCGTCGTCCAAGGTGTCCCCGACGGTGGAGCGCAAGGTCGATCGTGCCAACGCATCGCAGGACTTTGCCGCGGGTGATACCGTGAGCCACAAGACCTTTGGCACGGGTACCGTGATCTCGGTCGTCGGAGACATGATCGAGGTTCAATTCGAAAAGACCGGCCAGACCAAAAAGCTTATGAAGGGCTTTGCTCCGATCGTCAAGCTGTCGTGATCCCGGCGGACCTGGGCGGGCGTATGGGGCAACATCGCCTGCTCGGGCAGTCCTGCTCGCACGGAGAGCACATTAAGTGCTCTCCGGCTCGTGCGGAACTCGCGATCGATGTTGCCCCATACGCCCGTCCAGGTCCTTAGATAACGTTGCTTGCGAACGTCGCTCTGCTCGTCCGCTTTTTTGATCTGGAGAGCCGGGTGGGCTGATATATATGGATAAGGGGCTCCTCCGTTGGTGGACGGGGGAGTCCCTTGTTGCGTTTTGGTTGTTGTTGCGACCTAGAGGTGGCTGATGATCAGTTCCATCTTGCCTTCGAGGTCGATGGAGCTGACGGTGTTCGGGGCCAGCAGGTGGCTTCCCTTGTGGACGGGGTCGCCGCAGACGGTGCCTTCGCCGTCGATGACCGACAGGCACATGAAGGGCCAGCGCTGGTCGAGGATCTTGCTGCCGTCGACACGCACGCGATCGACGGTGTAGCAGGGGTTAGACTCGAGCTCGGTCACGCCGTCGACCTCAGGCGCGTTCACCGTGCCGTCGGTCGGAGCCTGAACATCAAAGTCGATGCAGTCGAGGCTCTGCTTAATGTGCAGCGGGCGCAGCTTTCCGTCGGTGCCGGGGCGGTCGTAGTCGTACAGGCGATATGTCACGTCGCTCGACTGCTGCGTCTCCAGAATCAGCGTGCCGGTCTTGATGGCGTGAACGGTGCCGGAGTCGATCTGGAAAAAGTCTCCCTTGTGAATCGGCAGCACGTTGAGCATCTCGTCCCAACGGCCCTCCTCGATCATCTGTGCAGCCTCGGCGCGGTCGTGCGCGCGCTGGCCGACGATAATCGTGGCGTCGGGCTCGCAGTCCAGTACATACCAGCACTCGGTTTTGCCCAGGCTGCCGTTCTCGTGCTCGGCGGCGTACTCGTCGTTGGGATGAATCTGGATCGAAAGGTCGTCCTTGGCGTCCAGAATCTTAATGAGCAGCGGGAACTCCTTGCCCTCGCAGTTGCCAAAGAGCTCGCGGTGCTCGGCCCACAGCCACGACAGCGTGTGGCCTGCATACGGGCCCTCCGCAATCTGGCAGTCGCCGTTGGGATGGGCCGAGATGGCCCAGCACTCACCGATGGGCCCCTCGGGAATGTCGTAACCAAATACGGTTTCGAGCTGGCGGCCGCCCCAGATCTTCTCGTGGAAGATCGGCGTCAGTTTAATCAAATCGGACATATTCATACCCCCATTGTGTTGCGCGGGCGCCGCGTAAAACTGCTCAAAACGAGCGCCCGCGTGACTACAAAAACCTATGCCAACGTTACGTTGTGCAACTCAAAGCGGTCGCCAACGTTGCGCGAGATCGAATACTCAAAGGCGGCGCCGCTGTCCAAAAAGCCAATTTGGGTGAGCTCGAGCAGGGGAGAGCCAAGTTTGGTGTCCAGACGCTCGGCTTCTTCCTCGGTTGCTGCCACGGCGCGAATGGTACGGTGGAAGCTCGAAATCTTCAGCCCACATTGCTCGCGGATGAAGCGGTAGACCGATCCGTACAGATCCTTCTTTTTCAGCCCTGGAATCAGCTCGAGGGGCATGTAGGTGTACTCGATAACGATGGGCTTCTCATCGGCCTGACGCACGCGCACGACGTGATAGGCAAAGTCATCCTCGGCAATTCCCAGCTGGGCTGCGATGTCCGCTGGTGGATTAACGATCGAGAAATCGTAGACCACCGAGGTCACCTTCTCCCCGCGATGCTCATACGAAAAACCCTGGGTACGGTCGTTTTTGCCCTGGAAAAACGCCTGGCCGGGAAGCCCCGCCGTGTCCTTAACGTAGGTACCCGATCCACGCCGGCTGGTAATAAGACCTTCTTCGGTGATTTGTTCAAGAGCTCGTTTGACGGTGATTTTGGAAACGTTATAGAGCTTGCAGAACTCAACCACGGTAGGAAGCTTGTCGCCCGGTTTAAGAGCGCCATCCTCGATGCTTCGACGAATATCTGCAGCTATCGCCTCGTATTTGGGAATCAAGGAACCTCCTTTCCAACTTGATTGAGAATAAAAGAAAGTATAGTCAACACCTAAGTATCTCTATTGAGTTATTGAAAAGTTCGAGAAAGATAAAATTAAAAGTCGCCCCGCTTGTAAAATTAGAGCGTTTTAAATGATAAACATCTGAGTAGTGTCGTGTTGAGAAATGATCGGTCCGAGGACGGGCCGAACCGATATAACACCCAGCGAACCGAATCTCGTACTCGGCGCTTCCCCAGATAAAACCTGCCAAAACAAACCTGTCCTTTTTGGTAGGTTTTTGCCTTGGGAGCGGTACCATACAGGCAATGTTTAAACGAGAAAGGCGGGCTCCCATGGAACCTAAGCAGTATTACATCGGCATTGACGTCGGCGGCACTTCGGTGAAGGAGGGTCTGTTCGATGAGGATGGTAACCTGCTTGCCAAGGCCAGCGTGCCCACGCCTCCCATCGTTGACGCTGCGGGCTTTGCCGCGGTGACCGAGGCTATCGACCAGGTGGTCGCCAAGGCCCAGGTTCCGCGTGCCTTTGTGGCGGGCATTGGCCTGGCCGTTCCGTGCCCCATCCCGGCATCGGGCGATGCCAAGGTCAAGGCGAACATCGCCATTAACCTGCCCGAGCTCAAGATCGCCATCCAGGAGCACTGCCCCGACGCGGTCGTTAAGTACGAGAACGACGCCAACGCCGCTGCTATGGGCGAGGCCTGGCTCGGCTCTGCCAAGGGCGTACAGAACGTGGTGATGGTTACCATCGGTACCGGCGTGGGCGGTGGCGTTATCGTCAACGGCGACGTGGTGTCGGGCGTTGTGGGCGCTGGCGGCGAGATTGGCCACATGTGCCTGAACCCGGCTGAGGAGCGCACCTGCGGCTGCGGCGGCCATGGCCACCTGGAGCAGTATTCCAGCGCTACCGGTGTGGTGAGCAACTACCTTGCCGAGTGCAAGAAGGCGGGCGTCGAGCCCATCGAGCTCACCGGTCCCTCCGATTCCAAGGACGTGTTCCAGGCCTGCCGCGAGGGTGACAAACTTGCGCTGGCCGCGGCCGATACCATGGCCGATTATCTCGGTCGCGCTCTGGCGCTTATCGCCAACGTGGTCGACCCCGAGATGTTCCTGATCGGCGGTGGCGCCTCCGCCTCGGCCGATGTCTACCTCGACGCGGTTCGCGAGCACTTCCAGCACTATGCGCTTTCCGCCTCGCGCGAGACGCCCATCGAGGTCGCCTCGCTCGGCAACGATGCCGGCATCATCGGTGCCGCCTACGTAGCTCTGCGCGCCGCTGGCAAATAGCTGGTGCAAGGGGGGACAGGTTACTTTGCACCAACATGGTGCAAAAGGGACAGCCTTGGCCCCCGTGCCTGCGCCCCAAAATATACCGTGGCCCTTCCGTCTGCGAAGGCTCGGCATCGGCGTGCTACCATAGCTACGTCCAAGTACACATATCAAGTGGAGGATATCCATGGCAAACGTTCTTGTCTTTGGTCACCAGAACCCCGATAACGACGCCATCATGAGCGCCGTCGTCCTGTCCCAGCTGCTCAACCAGGTTGAGTATGCCGGCAACACCTACGAGGCCTGCGCCCTTGGTCAGCTTCCGGCCGAGTCCGCCAAGCTGCTCGCCGACGCCGGCATCGCCGAGCCCCGCGTGATCGAGTCCGTCGAGGCCGGTCAGCTCGTCGTCCTCACCGACCACAACGAGTCTGCTCAGTCCGTCGCCGGCCTTAAGGACGCCACGGTCTTTGGCGTTGTCGATCATCACCGCATCGGCGACTTCGAGACCGCCGGCCCGCTACACTACATCTGCCTGCCCTGGGGCTCCAGCTGCACCATCGTCACCAAGCTCGCCGGCGTGCTCGGCGTTGAGCTTTCCGACGTTCAGGCCAAGCTGCTGCTCTCGGCCATGATGACCGACACGCTCATGCTCAAGAGCCCCACCACCACTGATGTCGACCGCGCCGTCGCCGCCAAGCTCGGCGAGCAGGTGGGCGTCGACCCGGTCAAGTTTGGCATGGAGGTCTTCCTCACCCGTCCGTCCGGCTCCTTCACCGCTGCCGAGATGGTCGGCAACGACATCAAGATGTTCGAGCCTGCCGGCAAGAAGCTGCTCATCGGTCAGTACGAGACTGTCGACAAGACCCGCGCACTCGGCATGATCGACGAGATTCGCGAGGCTATGCGCGCCTACGCCGCCGAGAAGGGTGCTGACGGCATCGTCCTGTGCATCACCGACATCATGGAGGAGGGCTCGCAGGTCCTGCTCGAGGGCGAGACCGAGGCCGCTCAGAAGGGCCTGGGCATTGCCGACGAGCACGACGGCGTCTGGATGCCGGGCGTCCTCTCCCGTAAGAAGCAGGTCGCTGCCCCCATCATGGCCGCCTGCTAGGTTTAGTTGACCAAACGCCACGACCGGATCGCGGACGCCCCGCGCTCCGGTCGTTTTTTGTGCACGGCGCCGCGTCGTCTCTTGGACAGGCGTGTCCGTGCCGTTGAGCAAATAATGTTCAACCTGTGGTTCCGCTTTTCGGTCACACCTGCGTGCTTGTCGTGCAGGGTAGGCTAGATGCAAGCGTAATACGTTAGAGCGCGGCGCCGCCACTTGGGCGGGCCGTGCTTTTTTAAGACGGGAGCTTTCCCGTGAAAGGAGCCGCCCATGGCAGCAACTGAGCAGCTGTTCAACGTTCGTGAGCGCAAGCGCTTTGAACGTCACGACATCTGGGAGCGCATCGCCGAGAACGGCACGATTTCCGCCGCCGTCATGGTCTTCGCCGCCATCGCCGCCGTCATTTGCGCCAATACCGATGCCTACGAGGCCATCCATCACTTTTTGGAGACCCCGCTGTATGTGGGTCTGGGCAACCTTACGGCCGGTCTCACCGTCGAGCTATTCGTCAACGACTTCCTCATGGCGATTTTCTTTTTGCTGGTGGGCATTGAGCTCAAGTATGAGATGACGGTCGGCGAGCTCAAAAACCCGCGCCAGGCTATGCTTCCCATGCTGGCGGCCGTGGGCGGCGTCGTCGTTCCCGCCTGCATCTATCTGATCTTTAACCATGCCGGCGCGCACAACGGCTGGGCCATTCCCATGGCAACCGATATTGCCTTTGCGCTGGGTGTGCTGTCGCTTTTGGGTAATCGCGTGCCCAACGGCGTGCGAGTGTTCTTCTCGACGCTCGCCATCGCCGACGACCTCATCTCCATCGCCGCCATCGCCATCTTCTACGGTCAGAGCCCCAAACCGTTTTGGTTGGGCGCCGCCGCGCTTGTGACCTGCGCGCTCGTGTGGCTCAACAAGACGCAGCATTACCGCCTTGCCCCGTATTCGGTACTGGGTCTGCTGTTGTGGTTCTGCATGTTCAAGAGCGGCGTACATGCTACGCTTGCCGGCGTCATCTTGGCCTTTACCATCCCGGCCAAGTGCGGCGTCAAGCTTGATAGCCTTACCGATTGGTTGGGCGAGTGCCTGCCGCTGCTCGATGACCGCTACGATGACGAGGCACACATCCTGGGCCAGCATGACTTTACCGTCTCGACCACCAAGGTCGAGCGCGTCATGCACCGCGTGACCCCGCCGCTCATTCGCATGGAGCGTCTGATCTCCACGCCGGTCAACTTTGTGATCCTGCCGATCTTTGCGTTCGTGAACGCACAGGTTCGCCTAGTGGGCGTGGACATGAGCACGCTGCTCACCGACCCGGTGACGCTCGGCGTGTACTTTGGCATGCTGCTGGGCAAGCCGATCGGTATTTTTGGCATGACGTTTGCCCTGGTTAAGCTCAAGATTTCCGAGCTGCCGCGCAATGTCAACTGGCACATGATTGCCGGTGTGGGCATTCTGGGCGGTATCGGCTTTACCATGTCGATCCTCATCAGCGGCCTTGCCTTCCCGACGGCCCAGTTTGAGGTTCTGGCCGCCAAGGCCGCTATTCTCGCCGGCTCTGTCACCGCGGCCGTACTTGGCATGATCTACATGAGTGTGATCTGCAAACACCCCGCGCCCAAGGACGAGTAAGAGCGCGAAAACCGGCTCCAGAACCGATTCGGGCGCGTTCAAAATGCGGATTCGGGCGGTGCTTGCCGCCTGCCAGACACCCCCGTGGTCAAAAAACGCCGTTTGTGAGTACTGTCACAAACGGCGTTTCATTTTAGGTGTGGAAAATAATGAACACAATCATGCTATCTGTATGTTAACGAGTAATCGCTTGACTCCAATTTGGCGATAGCTACTACTCGGAAAGAAAATCCAGGCGGAAAAACGCCGATTTGGGGGCTTAATCGCTGCTACTAAAAAGGTAACAGTACTCATATTTGCCCTTTTTTGGCCACAAGCCCTAAAACAAGCCTCGCCAGGGTCGGGAAACGGGCCAAATCGTCGGCCTCGAGGCTCATTCCACGGTGCCGTAGATGGCGCCCCAGCCGTGGGCGGCCAAGGCGGAGTTGAGTTGGTCGCAAAGTGACTGGCGGTCGTAATAGCCGGGCGGCAAAAGGTTCACGATTTCCATGAGATCGGGTGCCAGGTCCAAGATTTCGGCCTGTACGATCAGATCCAGGCGGTCGATGGCGTGACGGTCGTAAAACAGTCCGTCGACTAGGCGCTGCAGGTCGCCGAATTCCTCGGCCTGGAACGATCCGTACTCCATAGTGCCTCCTTGGGCGCTCCACGTCGGCATGCGCGGCGATTCGTAATTATTGCGATGGACTTAATCTATCACGGCTTCATAACGTTGCGACGGCGGCGGTCTATACTTAGAAGAATTGCAACGTACCGCTTCGTGAAAGGTCGCACCCATGCAGACGATCTACCAGAAGATGGAAACCACCGAACTCGATGCCGCCATCGAGGCGCTCAAGGCCGAGGTCGCCGAGGTCAAGGCCAAGGGCCTGGCGCTCGACATGGCCCGCGGCAAGCCGTCGCCCTCCCAGGTGGACATCTCGCGCCCCATGCTCGATATCCTCAACGCCGACGCCGATCTGCACGATGGCAACGTCGACTGCTCCAACTATGGCTGCTTCGAGGGCATTCCCTCGGCACGCAAGCTGGCAGGGGAGTTCCTGGGTTGCCCCGCCGAGCAGACACTCGTACTGGGTTCGTCGAGCTTGCTGATCGAGCACGATATCGCCGGTATGTTCTGGCGTTGCGGCTCGTGTGGTAGCGACCCTTGGGAGGCTTACGAGGCAGCGCACGACGGCAAGAAGGTCAAGTTCCTGTGCCCGGTTCCCGGCTACGATCGCCACTTTGGCATTACCGCCGACTTGGGTATCGAGAACGTTCCCGTCGCGATGACCGACAACGGCCCCGATATGGACGAGATCGAGCGCCTCGTTGCCGCCGACGGTTCCATCAAGGGCATCTGGTGCGTGCCCAAGTATTCCAACCCCACGGGTATCACCTTTAGCGAGGACACCGTGCGCCGCCTGGTCGAGATGCCCACGGCCGCGCCCGATTTCCGCATCTTCTGGGACAACGCCTACTGCGTGCACGACCTGTACGACGAGACCGACGAGCTCGCCAACATCTTCGATCTTGCCCGCACGGCGGGCACCGAGGACCGCGTAGTGGCCTTTGCCTCGACGTCCAAGATCACCTTCCCGGGCGCCGGTATCGGCTTTATCGGTGCGAGCCCCGCGGTCATCGCCGAGTTCTCCAAGCGCCTGAAGGCCGGCCTCATCAGTGCCGATAAGCTCAACCAACTGCGCCACGTGCGCTTCCTTCCCACCATCGAGGCGGTCAAGGAGCACATGAAAAAGCATGCCGAGTTCCTGCGTCCGCGCTTTGAGGCCGTTGAGCGCAAGCTCACCGAGGGCTTGGGCGACACGGGCTGCGCCACCTGGACGCACCCCCGCGGCGGCTACTTTGTAAGCTTCGATGGTCCCGAGGGCTCGGCCCAGAAGGTCGCCGCGCTTTGCGCCGACCTGGGTGTCAAGCTCACGCCGGCCGGTGCTACCTGGCCCTATGGCAAGGACCCGCGCGACACCAACATCCGCATCGCGCCGAGCTATCCCACGGTCGAGGACCTGGAGGCCGCGCTCGATGTTCTGGTGCTGGCCGTTAAGCTTGTCGCTGCCGAGCTTGCTCGTGCCGAGCGCGCCTAACGCGTAAGGCCCCGCAAGTCCGCGCCCAGTACTATTCGCACTTTCGATACGTAAAGGAGCGTATACATGGATTTGGGTATTTCCACCAACCCCACGCCAGAGCTCTACACCATTAAGGTAACCGGCGAGATCGATATCTCTAACGCCGATAGCCTGCGCAATGCCATCGACCTGGCGCTCGAGCAGCCCACTGAGGCCGTTGAGCTCGATTTTGCTCAGGTGAGCTACATCGATTCGACGGGCATTGGCGTGCTCGTGGGTGCCGCGCACCACGCGGTCGACCACGGCAAGCGCTTTAGCTGCACCAATGTGCAGCCCCCGGTGATGCGCGTGGTCCAGCTGTTGGGTGTCGACCAGGAGATTTCGATCACCGCTGCATAATCTTTGCCCCCAAAAGGGCGTGCCGTTTGGCATATGTTTGTGATGCGCTCGGACGTTTTGGCGTCCGGGCGCTATACTTGACCGAATGAATAGACGAGTTCCGGCCGAATGGCGCGGTGCGGGCTCGACTCACATCGAGCCTTGGAGGTATGTGTGTTTGGTATTGGAGAGGGTGAGCTCGCGATCATCGTGGTCTTCGGCTTTTTGCTGTTTGGCCCGGATAAGCTCCCACAGATGGGCCGCACGATCGGCCGTGCCATCCGTCAGTTCCGCGAGACGCAGGAAAAGATGACGGCCGTTGTTCAGTCCGAGATAATCGATCCGGTGAGCGAGGCCGCGTCGGCCCCGGTCAAGCCCAAGAAGGCCGCTGCAACCGACGACGATTCCGATGCGGACGAGGATGCCGCCGAGACGGCAGCGCCCGCCAAGAAGGAGACCTTTGCCGAGCGTCGCGCCCGTCTTGCTGCCGAGAAGGCCGCAAGCGAGGGTGCTATCGAGGGCGAAGGTATTGCCGAGGAGCCTAAGGCCGAGGGCGCCGAATCCGAGGCTGACGCCGCCGAGCCCGCTCCCGCTGCAGAGCCCGAGCCCGAGCCCGAGCCGGCAGAGCCCACGACGGCTGACCTCTACGCCCGTCGTCCCCGCAAGCGCAAGGCCGTCGTCGACCAGCTCGCTCGCGAGCTCGAGGCCGAGGACGACGCCGCTGCCGCCGATGCCCCGAAGGGAGGCGATGAGTAATGCCTATCGGACCTGCGCGCATGCCGCTCTTCGATCACTTGGGAGAGCTCCGTCGCCGCCTGACCATCGTGGTCGTGTCGGTGTTTGCCGCCGCCATCGTGCTGTATTTCGCCACGCCCGTGGTGCTCGACATCCTGGAAGACCCCATCCGCTCCTTTGTGCCGGACGGTAAGTTCTACATCACCACCACGCTCGGCGGCTTTGGCCTGCGCTTCTCGCTGGCCATCAAGATGGCCGTGGTCATGTGCACGCCCATGATCATCTGGCAGATTCTGGCATTTTTCCTGCCGGCACTGCGTCCCAACGAGCGCAAATGGGTCGTGCCCACGGTGCTCGCCTCGACGGTGCTGTTCTTCCTGGGCGCCATCTTCTGCTATTTCATCATCATCCCGGCGGGCTTTGAGTGGCTTATCGGCGAGACCTCGGCCGTCGCCACGGCGCTGCCCGACCTGGAGAACTACGTCAACATGGAGCTGCTCTTTATGATCGGCTTTGGCGTGGCGTTTGAGCTGCCGCTCATCATCTTCTACCTGTCCGTCTTCCACATCGTGTCCTACGCGGCCTTCCGCGGCGCCTGGCGCTACGTGTACGTGGGCCTGCTTGTGGGCTCGGCTGTGATTACGCCCGACGGCTCGCCCGTTACGCTGGGCCTCATGTATGGTGCCCTGCTCTCGCTCTACGAGATTTCGCTCGCCATTGCCCGCGTGGTCATTACCGCGCGCGAGGGCAAGGAGGGCTTGTTTGTGAGCCGTCTGGACCTGTTCTCGGACGATGAGGACGACGAGGAGTAAATCGGTATGCACGAGGTTGGCATTGTCAACGGCATACTCGATACAGTGATTCGCGCGGCGCGTGGGGCGGGGGCCTCGCGCGCCGTTTTGGTAACGCTGCGTATCGGGGATATGACCGAAGTTGTGCGCGAGGCGCTCGACTTTGCGTGGGAGACATTTCGCGATGAGGACCCGCTCACGCGAGGCTGCGAGCTTGCCGTGGAGGAAGTCCATCCACAAAGCGAGTGTCTGGACTGCGGGGAGGTCTTTGAGCACGATCGCTTCCATTGCCGCTGTCCCCAATGTGGCGGCGCCAACGTGCGTCTGCTGCACGGCCGCGAGCTCGACATCGCAAGTATCGAAATCGAAACCCCCGACGATTAGCCCGCTAGCCATCTGGTGATGGGGTATAAAGGGGCCAAAGTAAGGAGTGCCGAGTATGGCTGAGAAAACGATTGATATCGCGTCGCCGATTCTGTCGCGCAACGAGCGCCTGGCAGATCAGCTGCGGCAGCGATTTAAAGAGACAAACACCTATGTGATCAATGTGCTGTCGAGCCCTGGCTCGGGCAAGACCACCACGATCCTGGGCACCAACGAGCGCCTGCGTGACAAGGCCGGCTTGCGCTGCGCCGTCATCGAGGGCGACATCGCCTCGGACGTCGACGCCATCACCATGAAGGAAGCCGGCATGCCTGCCATCCAGATCAACACGGGGGGCCTGTGCCACCTCGAGGGCAACATGATCATGGAGGCCGTCGACGCGTTCGACCAGGCTGTGGGTCTGGAAAACATCGACGTCATCTTTATCGAAAATGTGGGCAACCTGGTCTGCCCGGTCGACTTTGACCTGGGCGAGAACCTGTCCATCATGATTCTCTCGGTGCCCGAGGGCGACGACAAGCCCATCAAGTACCCGGGCATCTTCCAACACGCCGGCGCGCAGCTGCTCAACAAGGTCGACGTGGCTCCGGCTTTCGATTTTGACATGGATAGGTATACTAAGACACTCGATGACCTCAATCCGCAGGCGCCGCGGTTTGCCGTGAGCGCGCGCAAGGGCGAGGGCATGGATGCCTGGTGCGATTGGCTCATCGGGCAGATTGAGCAAGCAAGGGCGTAAGTCGGCCGCCATACGGGCGGGCGTAGCCGCAGAGATACGAGATAGGAGCCTCTTTTGAAGCTCATCATCGCCGAGAAAAACGACGCCGCGCGTCAGATCGCCGAGCGTCTGTCCACGGGTAAGCCCAAAAAGGACAAGGTGTACAACACCGCCATCTACCGCTTTGAGTGGAAGGGCGAGGAGTGCGTGACGATCGGCCTTGCCGGTCACATCCTTGCGCCTGATTTTTGCGACAGCGTGCTGTTCGATAAAAAGCTGGGCTGGTATTCGGTCACCGAGGACGGCGAGATACTGCCGGCCGACATGCCCGATGGCCTGGCGCGTCCGCCTTACGACACCAAGCGTAAGCCGTTCCTTGCCGATGGCATCTCCATTAAGGGCTGGAAGCTCGAGAGTCTGCCTTACCTCACCTGGGCGCCCGTCATTAAGTTGCCGGCTGAGAAAGAGCTCATTCGCTCGCTTAAGAACCTCGCCAAAAAGTCCGACAGCGTCATCATTGCCACGGACTTCGATCGCGAGGGCGAGCTGATCGGTTCGGACGCCCTCAACAAGGTGCGCGAGGTGGCGCCCGACTTGCCGGTCGCCCGCGCCCAGTATTCTTCGTTTACCAAGGCCGAGATCACGCAGGCCTTCGATAACCTTGTCTCGCTCGACCAGAACCTGGCCGACGCCGGCGAGAGCCGTCAGCACATCGACCTCATTTGGGGTGCGGTGCTCACGCGCTACCTGACGCTCGCCAAGTTTGGCGGCTTTGGCAACGTGCGTTCCGCCGGCCGCGTGCAGACGCCGACGCTTGCCCTGGTGGTCGAGCGCGAACGCGAGCGCATGGCGTTTGTGCCCGAGGACTATTGGCAGATTCGCGGCATGGGCGCCGCGCAAGGCGCTGCCGAGGACGATCGCTTTAAGATCGCGCACAAGACGGCGCGCTTTACCGACAAGGATGCTGCTGAGACGGCGTACGGTCACGTTGACGGTGCCAAGACGGCAACCGTCGCCGCGGTGACCAAGCGCTCGCGCAAGCAGCAGCCGCCCACGCCGTTTGCGACCACCTCGCTGCAGGCTGCCGCCGCAGCCGAGGGTATCTCGCCTGCGCGTACCATGCGCATCGCCGAGTCCCTCTACATGGCGGGCCTCATCAGCTACCCGCGTGTCGACAATACCGTATACCCCGCGACGCTTGATCTGGGCGCTGTGGTGAGTGACCTTGCAAAGATCAACCCGGCGCTGGCGCCCGTGTGCAAAAAGGTCCTCGCCGGCCCCATGAAGCCCACGCGCGGCAAGGTCGAGACCACCGACCACCCGCCTATCTATCCCACGGGCGAGGGCGATCCGTCCACGCTCGACGGCGGCCAGCGCAAGCTCTACGACCTCATCGCCCGCCGCTTCCTAGCGACGCTTATGGGTCCCGCGACCATCGAAAACACTAAGCTCGAGCTCGACGTGAACGGTGAGCCGTTCGTGGCTTCGGGCGATGTGCTCGTGACCCCGGGTTTCCGCGAGGCGTACCCGTACGGACTCAAGCGCGACGAGCAGATGCCGCCGCTGGAGCAGGGCGATACGGTCGACGTGTTCGACATTAAGCTCGAGGCCAAGCAGACCGAGCCGCCCGCGCGCTACAGCCAGGGCAAGCTCGTGCAGGAGATGGAAAAGCGCGGCCTGGGCACCAAGTCCACGCGCGCGAGCATCATCGAGCGCCTGTACGCCGTGCGCTATCTCAAAAACGATCCCGTGGAGCCGAGCCAGCTGGGCATCGCCATCATCGACGCACTGACGCAGTTTGCCCCGCGCATCACGAGCCCTGATATGACCAGCGAGCTCGATGGCGACATGACCCGTGTGGAGCGCGGCGAGGATACCGAAGAGCATGTCGTGACGCACTCGCGCGCGCTGCTGGCTGGCGTGCTCGACGAGCTGCTCAAGCATACGCAGGAGCTGGGCGACGCCATCAGCGACGCCGTCACGGCCGATGCGCGCGTGGGCGCCTGCCCCAAGTGCGGCAAGGACCTGGTTATGAAGACGAGCGCCAAGACCCGTGGCAGCTTCATTGGCTGCATGGGCTGGCCCGACTGCGACGTGACCTATCCGGTGCCGAGCGGCGTCAAGGTGAGCCCGCTCGAGGGCGAGGCCGCCGTGTGTCCCGAGTGCGGTGCGCCGCGCATTAAGTGTCAGCCGTTCCGCCAGAAGGCCTTCGAGATTTGCGTGAACCCCACATGCCCCACCAACTACGAGCCCGACCTTAAGGTGGGCGAGTGCAAGGTGTGTGCCGAGGCCGGACGCCATGGCGACCTGATCGCGCACAAGAGCGAGAAGAGCGGCAAGCGTTTTATCCGCTGCACCAACTATGACGATTGCGGCGTGAGCTATCCTCTACCGGCGCGCGGTAAGCTCGAGGCGACGGGTGAGACCTGCCCCGAGTGCGGCGCCCCCATCGTGGTGGTCAACACGGCGCGCGGTCCGTGGCGCATCTGCGTGAACATGGACTGCCCGACCAAGGAGAAGAAGCCCGCCCGCGGTCGCAAGACCACGACCAAGGCGAGCACGGCCAAGAAGACGACGGCGGCAAAGAAGACTGCTGCCAAGAAGTCGACTGCCAAGAAGACTGCCGCGAAAAAGACGACCACCAAGAAGGCGGCCGCCGACAAGTAGCGGCGCAGCCGAAACATAGCCCAAAACAAAAACGAGCGAGGGTCCCATGATCCTCGCTCGTTTTTTGCGTAGTCATTGGGGACGTTCTTGAATGACTAGTCGTTTAAGACCGTCGCATGCGACTAGTTCACTTCGACGGGTTTGGCGCCGGGATAGCGCTCCTCAAAGTCTAGGCGGTACTTATTGTCATTGGTGCCCGCCACGTTGTCGCGCGACAGCGGCGCCACGATCTCATTCTTGTGGTCCGCAGGCTTGGCGTATTTCAGGCTGATCTCCCAGGCATCACAGATTGCGTCAATGCGGTGATCCAGGTCGTCGTACAGGGCAACGATGTCTTTCCAGGAGCTGTAGTTCTTGGAGCTCGTCGGGACGTCTAGGTCCTCGACGATGTCGTAATACTGCTCGATGGTGTCCTCCGTGCGCTCGGCGACGTCGGCGAGATTTTGACGGGTGGTTCGATCCTCTTCCAGATAGCTGCCGTTGAAGTTCTGTGCGCAGCCACGGACGTAGTTGTCGAGGTCTTCGAGCAAGTCGTAGTATTCGCTCAGTCGGCGGTAGAGGTTCTGCTCGGAGAGCGTTGCTTCGCCGCCATCCTCGTCGTCATCGTCATCATCGTCGTACAGGCTGTTGGGGTCGCCGAGAGGCCTTAGGTCATCGTCGTCGACGTCATGGTGCAGCTTAGCTACCTCGGCAGTCGTCTGCGTGGCGGCGTTGTCGAAAGGCTTGATCACAAAGAAAACGACCAGGGCGATGATGATCGCCACCAGCACAACGATAACGGCGATAAGCGGCCCGGTGCCGCTCTTTTTGGGAGCGGGGGTCTGTGGCGAAGCGGGCGCGTATGCGGGAGCCGGCTGCTGTTGGGGCGAGCCGCTCGCGACGGGTATGCGCTGCGTGGTCTCGACGGCCGCGGGGCCTGCGGCGAGGTCGGGGCGATAGGCGAGGGGGTCGTCCGCCTTGGCTTGCGGCGTATCGAGGGAACCGGTCTGCTCAAAAGCGGGCTGGCTATCGCTCGCGGTTGTTTGCTCAACGGGTGCACCGCACGAGGTGCAGAACTTGGCATTATCTGCAAGAAGCTTGCCGCACGAGGCGCAATACCGAGACATTGCCACTCCTTTCGCCACATTTCAATGCAATACGACGATTATACCCAGCGTCCAAAATTCCCCATCATAAGTTGCGGTGAAATAGGGACTGTTTGGCGGTCTCGGAGCTTCAATCAGTCCCTATTTCACCGCAACTTTGGAAAGGCACCTTTAGCCATTGGGGACGCACCGAGTACTGGGGTATCATGGCTTGGTTGCTATAATTCGCATTTACGCGCCTTGTAGGAAGGGGCTGCGCCCATGGCTTTTGAGCCCGCTCAACATAGCTTTATCACGCTCGAGGGCGTCGATGGCGCCGGCAAGTCCACGCAGGCGCGCCTGCTTGTCCGCGCTCTTGAACTCGCTGGCTACCAGGTTGTGAGCCTGCGCGAGCCGGGCGGTACCGCCATCAGCGAAAAGATCCGCGCCTTGCTGCTCGACCCCGCCAATACGGCGATGGGCGACACCTGCGAGCTGCTGCTCTACGAGGCTGCGCGTGCCCAGCTGGTGCACGAGGTCATCGCCCCCGCGCTCGCAGCCGGCAAGGTGGTCCTGTGCGATCGCTTCTACGATTCCACGACCTGCTACCAGGCGTTTGCCGACGGCCTCGATCGCCAGATGGTGCGCGATGCCAACAACCTGGCCGTCGCGGGAACGCACCCGGCGCTCACGCTCGTCTATCACATCACGCCCGAGCAGGCGGCGCTGCGCATGGCCGCCCGTGGTGCGGCAGACCGCATGGAGGCCAAGGGTATGGCCTTCCAAGAGCGTGTTTACCAGGGATTTTGCGCCATTGCCGCTGAGGAACCAAACCGCGTAAAGCTCATCGACGCGACCGCGTCCATCGAGGACGTCTTCGCGCAGACGGTTGAGCAGGTTTGCGCCTACGGCCTCCACATTTCCCAGGATGCCGTCGCTGCCGCGCTAGCCCAGGAGGCCGAGTAATATGGCCCCCGCTCAGGCAAGCCTGCTGGCCAAGCTCGACACCCAACAGCGCGTGCGCGACTTTTTGACCAACGCCATCGCAAGCGGCCGCGCATCGCACGCCTACCTGTTCTTGGGCGCGCCCGGCGCGGGCAAGCTCGACGCCGCGTGGGCGCTCGCCCAAGCCTTCCTGTGCGAGCAGGACGGCTGCGGCTCATGCGATAGCTGCGTGCGCGTCGCCCGCCATACGCACCCCGACGTGCACTATTACACGCCCGAGAGCGCCACGGGCTACCTCATCGCCCAGACCCGCGAGCTGCTCGATGACGTGCCTCTGGCGCCCATCCGCGCCAAGGCCAAGGTCTACATCATCGACCGTGCCGAGCAACTGCGCGCCAACACCGCCAACGCACTGCTCAAAACGCTCGAGGAGCCGCCCGAGGGCGTTATGTTCATCCTGCTGGGCACCTCGGCAGACGTGATGTTGCCCACCATCGTGAGCCGCTGCCAGTGCGTGCCGTTTCGGCTGGTATCGCCCGCCGTCGCCGCGCAGGCCGTGAGCCGCGCCACCGGTCAGGACCCTGCGCGTTGCCGCATGGCCGTCGCCGTAGCGGGAAGCCCCACGCGTGGCATCGAGTTCCTCAAGAGCGCCGAGCGCCAGGACGCCCGCCGTCAGATGGTTCGCGCCATCGATTCGCTCATCGCCGCCGACGAGGCCGACGTGCTCAGCCGCGCCAAGTCACTCATCGTCGCCGTTAAGGCGCCGCTCGCCGAGGTCAAGTCCACACAGGAAAAGGTGCTCGAGCAAAACGCCGACTACCTGTCGCGTGGAGCATTGAAGCAGCTTGAGGACCGCAACAAGCGCGAACTCAACGCGCGCGAGCGTTCGGGTATCATGGAAGCGCTGGCGAGCGCGCGGACGCTCATGCGCGACGTGCTGCTGACGCTTCAGGACGAGGCGGCCGACGTGGTGAACGAAGACGTGCGCGACTCGATCGGTCGGCTTGCCGCCGCGACCAATGTTGCGGGTGCCACGCGGGCGCTCGAGGCAGTCGCGACCGCCGAGCGCAACATCGCCAGAAACGTTACTCCCCAGCTGGCCATCGAGGTCATGCTGTTCGATATCAGGAAGGCACTGAAATGCCGTTAGCCGTACCCGTTAAGTTTACCTACGCCTCGCGCGACCTGTGGTTCGATCCGCAGGATCTGGATATCCTCGAGGCCGATTATGCCATTTGCTCCACCGAGCGCGGAACCGAGATCGGCCTGGTCACTGCCGATCCCTTTGAGGTGCCGCAAGACGAGATCGGTCAGCCGCTCAAGCCCGTGCTGCGCGTGGCGAGCGACATCGACCTGCAGCTTGCCGACGATCTGGCCATTCAGGGCGACGAGGCCATGGTCGACTTCCGCCGCCTGGTCAAGGAGCTCGACCTCGAGATGAAGCCGGTGGGCGTCGAGTACCTGTTTGGCGGCGAGAAGGCCGTGTTCTACTTTGCGGCCGAGGAGCGCGTCGATTTTCGCCAGCTCGTCAAGGATCTGTCCTCGACGCTGCACATTCGCGTCGACATGCGCCAGATCGGTGTGCGCGACGAGACCCGCCTGGTGGGCGGCTATGCCCAGTGCGGCCAGGAGCTCTGCTGCACGCGCTTTGGCGGACAGTTTGAGCCGGTTTCGATCCGCATGGCAAAAGAGCAGGACCTGCCGCTCAACTCATCCAAGATCAGTGGCGTCTGCGGCCGCCTGATGTGCTGCCTGCGCTATGAGTTCGAGGCGTACAAGGACTTTAAGAGCCGCGCGCCCAAAAAGAAGACGCTTATCGATACGCCGCTTGGCAAGGCGCGCATCCAGGAATATGACACGCCGCGTGAGCAGCTGGTGTTGCGCCTGGAGAACGGCAAAGTCTTTAAGGTCAACCTGGCCGACATGACCTGCTCTGAGGGCTGCAAAAAGAAGGCCGCCGAGCAGGGTTGCAACTGCCGCCCCGACTGCGTGACGCGCGACGTGCTCGAGCGCATCGAGTCGCCCGAGATGCGCCTGGCGCTCATGGAGCTCGATCGCGAGAACGGCGTCGACGTGGGCGATGGCCTGTCGAGCGCCGACCGTCTGGCCGGTACGTCGATGCCCAGGCGCCGTCGTCGCGATGCTGAATCCGATGCTCGCGCCGGTCAGGGGCAGGGCGAGGGTCGTGGCCGCGGAAAGGGCCGTGGCAATGCCGCAACGCCTGAGGCCGAGGAGGCCGCCGGTGGCCGTCGTCGTCGCAAGCGCGCGGGCTCGGGCGATGTCGGCGAGGCTGCAGCTGCAGACAAGAACTCCTCCCGCGAGCGCGAGACTCAGCAGCCTCAGCAGCAAAACCGCGGCGGTGGCATGAACCCCACGCGCCGTCGCCGCCGTCACCTGTCGAGCGAGGAGCGCGAGGATGCCTTCCGCGCGGCAGCTGCTCGCGAGGCTGGTGCCGCTTCCAAGGGTCCCTCGGGTTCCGATGCGCCTGCCGACAAGGGCGGCAAGTCACGTGGCGAGGATGAGCGCGCGCCGCGTCCGCGCCGTCGCCATTCCTCGGGCACGCAACAGAAGCCCTCAGTGCCCTCCGTTGCCGATCAGGTCTCGGATGGCGAGGTCAAGGTCACGCGCCGTCGTCCCGGAGATGGCGGGGGAGCGGCTGCCAAGGCTTCGCGTGGCGCCGCTCGCGACGAGCGCGAGTCGCGCGAAGATCGCGGTGGCGAGGGCTCGGCCGACCAGGGCCAAAAGCGCCGTCGCCGTCGCCGTTCCCGCAAGCCGCGCCAGAATGGTGGCGAGGGCTCGACCCCGTCTTCGGCCGCACCACAACCGCCCGCCGGCGAATAACGCCCGCGAGCGGATTTAACCCGCCTTACCCCAATCGCGTCGGGGTACCATAGCGCTGAATCAACAACCCTCCCTGCGACCGAACGTAGGGAGGGTTGTGTCTTGAAGAGCCATCTGAACAAATTGAGCCGTCTGCAGGGTGCCGGCGCCCTACCGTTTGCGGACGAATTGCTGCCGTTTGCCGAGCGGGCGGCACGCGAGGCACTCGAGGTATTGTCGCCAACACGATGTGCCGGCTGCGAGCGCGCCGGTGCGCTTATTTGCCAAGACTGCCTGGCCGCGCTCACGCTCATCGACCCACGTCATAGCTGTACCCGATGCGGCGCCCCGTTTGGGGATTTGCTGTGCACTGAGTGTTCGGTCGAGGGCACGTCCTCGGCAATGGCGGAGGCGCTCGACCGCTGCCTGGCGTGCTCCGTCTATGCGCATCCGCTGCCGCGCATCATTAAAGCGTACAAGGACGCGGGCGAGCGACGCCTGGCGCCGTATCTGGCGGAGCTGCTTTACGACACCGCCCTGCATGCCCAGGTCGTAGCGCCCGAACGCTTAGGAGGTGTGCTGTCCGGTGCGGATGCGGTGGTGTTTGTGCCTGCGACGGCGGCAGCGTTTCGGCGGCGTGGCTTTGATCATATGGAGGCCATTGCGCGCCCATTTTGCGAGCTGTCGGGTGTTCCCCTGCTCGATGCCCTCGTCAAGTACGGGCATGGCGACCAGCGCGAACTCGGTCGTGAGGAGCGCCGCGAGCGTTCCCGGGGCATGTACGAGACGGTTGAGGACGTGCACGGCCGCCGCTTGCTGCTTATCGACGACGTTATCACCACGGGTGCGACGATGGCAGCGGCTTCGGCGGAACTCAAGCGCGCCGGTGCCGTGGCCGTTGATGGCCTCGCTATCGCACGCGTTTGGTAGGGGTGGTTTTGTGGCAGTGAAGATTGAGCGGCGCAACGAGCCGACAGACGAACAGCTGGCGGCTTCCGTAATCCTAACAGGCGCCTCGGCGCTACGCATGATGCGCGCCGAGCGCCGAAAAATGGGTTACATCAGCTGGAGGGACCTCAATCCCGATGAAGAGCGCCGTGTGCTGCGCACGTCGTCGCCCTCGACCGAGGACATCTATCTTTCCGACTTGGTGCGGATTGGGGCCGAAAGCGGCGAGGTGCAAGAAGATCTTTGCTTGCTGGTGGGATCTGCGGCGCAGCGCCGCCGCATGCCTGGCGTGGGCTGGTCCGTATGCTCCGGGTTGCCCGCCGGCTCGATTCTAGAGGTGGAACCGGGGGTGTACAGTCTATCTCCCGAGGCCCTTTGTGTTGTCGTCGCCCGCGAGGTCGGCTGTATCCAGGCATTTGCCCTGGCCCAGGAGCTGTGCTCTAAGATTTCACTGAGTGACCGCGGGAAGTATCTGCCTCCCTACACCTCGCCCGTTACGAATAAACTTGCAAAGGACAAGGATCAACCGGCAGACGTGGGCTACTTTGAAGTCGAGCCGGTGCTGACGCCCGATCGCCTGGCAGATTACCTCGCGGTATGCAAGGGGAATGCGGCCAAAAAACTGCAGCGTCTGTGTCCCTACTTGTCAGAAAACTTGCGCTCACCCATGGAGTGCATCATGCTCGCCCTGTTTTCGCTTCCGTTTTCCTATGGCGGGTTTGCCTGCGGACCTTTTAAGACCGACTATAAGATTGAGTTCGATGACCGTGCGCAGGCAATCTCGGGGATGCCGCATGCAGTTTGCGATGCGTATCAGGAAGCAGCCCGGTTTGACCTGGAATACAACGGTGAGCTGGGCCATTCCTCTCGGAGGGGACGTATCCATGATGAAAAGCGCAACACGGGCTTGATTACTATGGGAATCGAGGTCGCGACGGTCAACAACGAAATGCTCTGTGACATGGAAGCGATGGAAGCACTCGCATGGCGCATCTACCAACGCATGGGCAAGCGCTATCAGAATCGCGTAGAGGCTCGTCGAAAGAAGCAGGATGCGCTGCTGAACACGCTTCGAGCGTGTTTTGGGCTTAAGCCAGCATAAATCTATGGCTTTATAGGGGGCTTGTTATAGGCTCCGTGCAAAAAATGGCAAATATGAGTACTGTTACTAGATTAGTGACAGCGAAAACGAAGAAATCCGATCCTGAAATTGGTATTCATTGAAAAGATAATAAACAAATGTGGAGTATTTTGGCATCAAGCGGGCTATAAAGAGCTCGAAACCGGCGCGTGCGGAGGGAAAACGCTGCTACTAAATTGGTAACAGTACTCATATTTGCCGTTTTTTGCACACGGCACCCTGAGACGGGTGCCCCGGAGCTCCCCGTGGGGGGAGCTCCGGGCTTCATGGGGGGCACGAATGATCCGCCCCGACCTGCGAAATCTGTACTCGCGATGCGAATAACGCCCCTAACCTTAAACTTTAGCTTGAACTTAGCTATAATGCGCTACGTTCCTACCAGGCTGTGGTTGCGGGCGGACGAAATGCCCGTCCTAGTCCAAGACAGACGCGGTCAAAGGGATCCACGTAAGCGACCGCGTGCGCGCGGCGCGATCATGGCGCGTCCTAGATGTAAGCCGCACCGTCCGTTCTACTTTCTTTGGGGCAATACCGCCTCGCGGGCGAGCGGGCCAGTCGTGAAGGTGGCTGCGGCCTCCCGAGCAAACACCCCGGTGCGCAAGTGTGGGGTCAAATACCAGGTCAGCTGGTGGGAACAACCTGATATTCCGCGCAACGCACGGATCGTATACGACACAGAAGGCAGGGTAGTGGACATGGTGAGGGGCAGCTTGATGCACGCGGCTCGGTTAGGTGCTGGGACCGCAGCGGTCATCGCCGTTTTGGGCCTGAGCGGATGCGCGTTCAACCCGCTGTCTACGTTCACGACTCCCACGATCGACCAGATCGAGTACGAGACCGTCACGCCGGCGGTGTCGGACGATGCCCTGGTCACTCCCGGAACCCTGACGGTCGCCCTCGATACTTCCGATGCGCCGCAGGCCATGCAGGACGCCGACGGCGAGCTCACGGGGTATGCGGTTGACGCCGCCCGCGCCCTCGCAAGCCGCATGGGCCTTAAGGTCGCCTTTGTCGATGCGTCCTCGGCAGGTTCCGCGCTCGGCGACAAAAAGGCCGATATCTTTATCGGCGAGATTAACTCCACGGACGGGGACATTAGCTCGCTCGGCACCTGCCTGTACGATGCCGCTTCCGTGTTCGGTAAAACCAGCGATGGTGGGTCGCTAAGCGTTTCCACCGATACCCTTAACACGTCTACTCTGGGTGTCCAGATGTCCTCGGCCTCGCAGGAGGCGCTTGCTAAGCAGAGCATCACCGCCAACCAAAAGACCTACCCCAACATCAACGAGTGCTTTGAGGCGCTCGAGTCCGGCGAAGTCGACTATGTGATCTGCGACTCCACGGCCGGCGGCTACCTTGCACGTCTGATGAGCGAGATCTCCTATGTCGGTGCGCTCGAGGCGCCCTCGACGCTCGGTGTTGCGGGCCTCTCGTCCAATGACGAACTGTGCCGTGCCGTGAGCGATGCCCTCGACGGCATCACGGTCGACGGTACGCTCGAGGCAGTCCACTCCGTCTGGTATGGCACGATGCCCTACGACCTCACCACTAAGACAGTATCTGGTGTCAACCTTCAGTCGTCTGGCTCCGCATCCTCCGGCAGCGAGTCCTCCGATTCCAACAATGAGACCGCATCCTCCGAGGACAAATCGTCCAGCCAGGAAGGCACCATCACTGACGACGACATTAACAAACTCAATAGCTAGTTATTGCTAGGGGTGGTGTCTCCTATACGTCGGAAAGGGCACCTCTTCACGGTTTCAACACGCACTGCCGGGCTTCCCCAATAGGGGAGCCCGGCTTTTTCATCCCTATAAAACCAGCAGGTCAAAGCCAATTTTTGGGACCAAATACAAATCTGTCGGCTCCCTCCTATAGCGCACTTTGCCACAGAAAAGTGCGAGACTTCGGTATGCGGTATCAAGCAATCGTTATTCGGGTCTTTAGGAATCCGCGTGATTAAATACACGGCAATGGGTACATAGCCAGTACAGTAAGTCCCCGAGGCAGATTGGAGCCACGTATGGATATCAAGGTTTCTGGACGCAAGACGACGGTAACCGATGCTCTGCGTGCGCATGTGGATGAGAAGATCGGCGAGGCGCTCAAGGTTTTCGATATCGAGCCCATGACGGTCGACGTTGTACTTCGCTATGAGAAGAACCCCTCGAACCCCAACCCGGCAATCGTCGAGGTCACGGTTCGTGCCCGCGGTTCGGTGATTCGCGTTGCCGAGCACGGTGCAGATATGTACGCCGCCATCGACCTCTCCGCCGATAAGGTCACCCGCCAGCTGCGCAAGTTCAAGACCAAGGTCGTGGACAACCGCCAGGGCGGTGCCAGCGCCGCGGATGTCGCGCCGGTCGAGCGCGTCGAGGATCTGGCCGACCTGCTGCTGCCCGAGGAGGAGGACGACCTGCTCGTCCGCGAGAAGGTCATCGATGTCACCCCGATGACCGAGGAGCAGGCGCTGGTGCAGACCGATCTGCTCGGCCACGACTTCTACGTGTTCGAGAACGCGACGACTGGCCTCATCAATGTGGTGTATCACCGTAAGAATGGTGGATATGGCATCATCAAGCCCCGTATCGAAACACTTGACGAGTAAAATACGTTAACTTGCATGAGTTAACGGTTGGCGGCCATCCCATGCGGATGGCCGCCTTTTTACGTAAGGAGTCGCTTTGATGGACAAGGCTGCATCTACCGGCCATTCTGACCGCTGCCGCATCGTCGTCGATACCTGCTGCGACTTTAGCCCCGAGGTCGCCGCGAACCTCGATGTCGATATCTTGGGCTTCCCCTTTATCATCGATGGCGAGGAGCGCACGGACGATATCTGGTCGAGCATGAGCCCTAAGGAGTTCTACGACCGCATGCGCGCCGGCGCTCGCGTGTCTACCTCCGCCGTGTCGCTCGGTCGCTATATCGAGTTCTTTACCGAGTGTGCCAAGGAGGGCACGCCCACGGTCTACCTGTGCTTTACCTCGGCGCTGTCGTCGAGCTACAACTCCGCGTGCCAGGCGGCAGATGCCGTGCGCGCCGAGTATCCCAACTTTGAGCTCTACGTGGTCGACAACGCTCTGCCCTGCGCGACCGGCGCGCTCCTGGCGCTCGAGGCCGTGCGCCAGCGCTCGGCGGGACTCACCGCCAAGCAGCTGGTCGACTGGGCAAACGAGGCAAAGACCTACGTCCACGGCTACTTTACGCTCGAGAGCTTCGACGCGCTGGCTGCCGGCGGCCGCATTCCGCCCGCGGCGGCGCAGCTCACGGCAAAGCTCGATGTCAAGCCCGAGCTCTCCTACGACCTTGCCGGCTCGCTGTCGCTGATTGGCGTCAACCGCGGCCGCAAGAAGGCGCTCAAGTCCATCCTCAAGTCGTTCCGCGAGAACTACGTGCCCGACCGCACCATGCCCATCGCCATCATGACGGCCGATGCCGAAAAGGACGGTGACTGGCTCGAAGCCGCCATCCGCAAGGAGGAGGGCTGCGCCGACGTCACGATCATTCGCAGCTCCGTGGGTCCCACCATTGGCTCGCACGTGGGCCCCGGCATGGTGGCCTGCGCGTTTTGGGGCAAGAATCGCGCCGAGAAAGCCTCGCTTTCCGACCGCATCGCGCGCCGCGTGCGAGGCGAGTAGGTAGGCGCTGCGGCTGCAAGTGCCCTCAAGTCACGGCCGAAACGCTGGCACCGAGTATTTTAACCTGGTAACAACACCCAACCCAAAAGGAAAGGTTTCATGGCAAACAAGCTCTCCGTCGCATTCATCGGCACCGGAATCATGGGTGCCCCCATCGCCGGCCACATCCTGGACGCCGGCTACCCCGTCACGGTCAACAACCGCACCAAGTCCAAGGCCGCCGCGCTTATCGAGCGCGGCGCCGTCTGGGCCGATACGCCGGCCGAGGCCGTGGCGAACGCCGATGTCGTCTTTACCATGGTGGGCTATCCCTCCGAGGTCGAGGAGCTCTATCTGGCGGGCAACGGCCTGCTTGCGTGCACCAAGCCGGGCGCGGTCTTGATCGACCTCACCACGAGCTCGCCCGAGCTCGCCCGTGACATTGCCGAGGCCGCCCAGGTTTCTGGTCGCATGGCGTTTGACTGCCCCGTTACCGGTGGCGAGTCGGGTGCTATCGCCGGCACGCTCACGGCTATCGTGGGTGCCACCGAGAACGACATCGCTCCGGTCCGCGACATCCTTGCCACCTTTGCGGCCAACATTTGCTGCTTCGATGGCGCTGGCAAGGGCCAGGCTGCTAAGCTTGCTAACCAGGTGTCGCTGGGCGCCTGTATGGTCGGCATGGCCGATGCCATGGCATTTGCCGAGCTGAGCGGCCTCGATCTGGAAAAGACCCGCGAGATGATCCTGGGCGGTACCGGCAAGTCTGGCGCCATGGAGAGCCTGGCGCCCAAGGCGCTCGACGGCGACTACAAGCCCGGCTTTATGGTCGAGCACTTCATTAAGGACCTGCGCCTGGCGCTCGCCTACGCCGACGACCGCGAGCTCGCGCTGCCCGGTGCCGACGTGGCCTTTACGCTCTACGACATGCTCGACGCCATCGGTGGCGCCAAGCTGGGCACCCAGGCCATCACGGTGCTCTACAAGGAGGAGGCCGACGCCATCGCCGCCGGTCTTGACTGGTCGCAGTATCGTCCCGAGGAGCACGGTGCCCACGAGGACAGCTGCGGTTGCGGCGAGCACGGCGACGACCACGAGTGCGGTTGCGGCCACCACCACGGCGAGGACCACGAGTGCTGCGGCGGCCACGGCCACGATGGCGGCCACGAGTGCTGCTGCGGCCACCATCACGAGGAGTAGCGCCCATGAGCTGGACGTTCGTGGTGCTCGCGCTGGTGCTCTTTATCTTTGCGATCTACATTGGCTTCTTGTGCGGCCAGTGGGCCTGCGAAAAGCGCGTCATCACCAAGCGCGACTACTGGATTGCCAACTTTGCGGGTGCGGCGGCAGTTGTCCTGCTGACCTGGGTGTTCTCGCTGTTCCCGCTGGTGCAGTTTGCACCGATCGGCTGGCTCGGCGGCTTTATCGCCGGCCTTAAGATGAGCTTTGGCGAGTCCGTCGGCCCGTGGCGCAAGCACGATGAGGTCTTTAACGTCAACAAGGCCCATCGCGCCGCGGCCGATGCGGGCGATGCCGAGGAGCGCCGCCGTGCACGTCGCAATGGCGCGGCCGACCGACAGCTCATCTCGGTCACCGATGACAGCAAGGGTGCTGGTAAGCACGCCAAGAAATAGTAAGAAGAGGTAACTATGGCAGAAAACAAAGACGAACAGCTCACCGACGAGGAGCTGGCACAGCTTCAGCTGGCAGAGGAGAACGAGAACGCCGTCGACCGCCTGGTCCAGGAGCTCGGCTGCCCCACACGCCGCATTCGTCAGTTTGCCGCCCGCGTGCTGCACCTGCTCGCCGAGCGCGATCCGCAGCGCGTCGTGCCCTGCGTGCCCGCGCTGATCGAGGCGCTCGACCGCCCCGAGGCTCAGACCCGCTGGGAGGCCCTCGATGCCCTGACGGCGCTCGCCACCACCTGCCCCGAGCAGCTGGGCGATGCCTTTGAGGGCGCCGAGACCGCACTGTTCGATGAGATTTCCTCCACGCTGCGCTATGCCGCCTTCCGCCTGCTGTGCGTGTGGGGCGCCACGAGCGTCGAGCGCTCGCGCGAGGCCTGGCCCATCCTGGACGAGGCCATCCAGTGCTACCACGGTGACCTCGAGTACCGCGACATGCTCGGCTGCCTGTACGAGTTTGGCCAGGGCGAGATCGATGCCGAAGTCGCCGAGAAGCTCGCACTGCGCCTTAAGTTCGACGCCGAGAACGGCAAGGGCAGCTATCTCAAGGCCCGTTCGAGCGAGATTTGCGAAATGCTTGTTAAACGTTTCGGCCTGGATCTCTCCAAAAAGAAGAAGCGTGCTAGCGTTAAAAAATCTGACGACGCCGAAGACGAGGAGTAACAGATTATGGCGCACGATGTAGTCCTGATTCCCGGTGACGGTATCGGTCCCGAGATCACCCAGGCCATGCGCCGCGTGGTCGAGGCCACCGGTGTCCAGATCAATTGGAACGTCCAAGAGGCCGGTGCCGGCGTCATGGACGAGTTTGGCACGCCACTGCCCCAGCACGTGCTCGACGCGATCGCCGAGACCAAGGTTGCTATCAAGGGCCCCATCACCACGCCGGTCGGTACGGGTTTCCGCAGCGTCAATGTGGCCCTGCGAAAGCACTTCGACCTGTATGCCTGCGTGCGCCCTTGCCTGTCGCAGCCGGGCGACGGCTCGCGCTTCCGCGATGTCGACCTGGTAATCGTGCGTGAGAACACCGAGGACCTCTACGCCGGCATCGAGTTCGATGAGGGCGCTGCCGAGGTCGAGGAGCTCTCGCAGCTCATCGAGCGTTCGGGTCAAAAGGCCTTCGCCGCCGATTCCGCGATCTCGATCAAGCCGATCTCTATCGCCAAGAGCCGCCGCATTGTGGAGTATGCCTTTGAATATGCCCGCCGCTGCGGCCGTAAAAAGGTGACGGCCGTGCACAAGGCCAACATCATGAAGGCGACCGATGGCCTGTTCCTGCGCGTGGCGCGCGAGGTGGCCGCCAACTATCCCGATATCGAGTTCAACGACAAGATCGTCGACGCCACCTGCATGGGTCTGGTCCAGAACCCCAACGACTTCGATGTCCTGGTGCTGCCCAACCTGTACGGCGACATCGTCAGCGACCTGTGCGCCGGCCTGGTGGGTGGTTTGGGCATGGCCCCCGGCTCCAACATCGGTGCCGACTGCGCCATTTTCGAGGCAACGCACGGCTCCGCGCCCGATATCGCTGGCCAGGATATCGCCAACCCCACGGCCGAGATTCTCTCTGCTGCGATGATGCTCGATCACCTGGGCGAGAACGACGCTGCCAATCACATTCGCGCCGCCGTATCTGCCACGCTTGACGAGGGCGAGCAGGTTACCGGCGACGTTCGTCGTGCCCAGACCGGCTCCGTTGAGGGCGCTGTGGGCACGCAGGCCTTTGCCGATGCCGTTATCGCGCACCTGGCCTAAGGCATGCAGGCTGCAAACGCCTAAATAGTACTTAAGTGTTTGCGTATAACCTAAGAATCAATACGCCCGGCGCTCTGTCGGGCGTATTCTATTGCGGACTATGTTTCCTAACAAGGAGTAACTGATATGGGTCTGATTCAAAAGAAGGACGAGAAGGACGAGATCGACGGCATCCAGATCATCGAGCGCGGCGAAGGCCCCGACGGTGACGAGGACGAGAAGATCGATCTGGTCGCCGGTACGTCTGCCGAGCACATTGCTGCCGGTACGACGGCCGAGGAGGAGGACGCTCGCCTGGAGGCTCAGATTGCCGCGGATGCCGCCGACGAGAACCTCATGCCCGAGGAACAGGACGAGGACGACGACTCCGACGCGGACGACCATGCATCCAAGCACAAGAAGACGATGATTGCCGCCTTTGTGGTCGCTATCGTGATCGCTGCTGTGGTCGGCTTCTTTATCGGCAACGGTGGTTTTGGCGGCAAGGGCGTCGGCTCGGCGACCCTCACCGAGGACCAGCTCGATTCGACCGTGGCAAGCTACAGCTACAACGGCAAGAAGAGCGACATCACCGCGCGCGAGGCCATTGAGAGCCAGTACAGCCTCGACACCGTCAAGGATGGTGACGGCAACTACACCGCTCCGTCTGCCGACGTTATCCTGTCCTACGTGCGCAACAAGATCCTGCTCGACGCCGCCGAGGACGAGGGCATTACCGTCTCTTCTAAGGAGATGAAGAAGTACGCCGAGGATTCCATCGGCACCTCCGACTACAAGACCATGGCCACGCAGTATGGCGTGTCCAAGGACCAGGCCAAGCAGATCGTCCGTCAGTCCGCGACGCTGCAGAAGCTCTACAAGAAGAAGGTCGGCGACAGCTCCGCAAGCATGCCGACCGCCCCGACCGAGCCTGCTGACGGCAACGAGGAGACCGCGAGCAAGGACTACGCTGACTACATCATCAACCTTGCCGGTGACGAGTGGGATAGCGAGAAGGGCACCTGGAAGGATGCCGACAGCACCTATGCCAAGGCCTTCGCTGACGATGCCTTTACGGCCGATAGCGCTACCTATAAGCAAGCCATGACCGCCTATTACACCGCCTACCAGCAGTATTCCTCGCAGGCTTCGAGCGCCAGCTCCAAGTGGACCGAGTATGCGAACGGCCTCTACGCCAAGGCCAACATCAGCATCTACGGCCTGTTTGCGTAAGGTTTGCCTGCACTACTGCGCGCTAACCGATCTACCTGATTGAGCCCGCTAGAACGGACAACGTTCTAGCGGGCTTTTTGTTGCCGAAATCAATAGGATAGGCCTCGCGCCCGCACAAGCGCTCCATCGGGTTCCCCTAATTCATCAGGGAAAACAACTGCAAACGATTGCAAATGACCGGTGAACGGTCAAAAACTACCGTTCACCGATATTTTCGAAACTGGTTCTAACTGGTATTAAGTCAAAAAGACCAATTCACAAATCTTCATAATGACCTGCAATTTTTCTACACGCTATTTTTAGCCGCCCTGCGTTGTTTAGACGCAAAGAAAGTTCCGATCTTTCGCCCAATCATTTCGAAACGGTTTCAAAACCGCAGGTAGAAGTGTTAACGACCGGTAAACGGTCGATTTATCACCGTGAGCGGTGCAAAAACGTTTTACCGTATGAATCAACGAAAGCGACCTCTTCTGGGGTGATATAGTGACAACAACACGTCACGTGGTTACTACCAGTTTAGAAACCACTGGTCTTCAAAGAACGCTTTCTAAGAAGCTTTAAGGGCGAGTGCCCGCTGGCTTCCGAAAATCATCGGGCTCAGATTGTACACACCTTCGGAAGGGAAATTTGAATGGTTGGCTTTATTCTTACCGGTCATGGACAGTTCGCACCCGGCCTTGCAAGCGCTATCGCTATGGTTGCCGGCGACCAGCCTGCTTTTACCGTCGTTCCTTTTGAGGGCGACCAGGCCGCATCCTACGGTGAGGATCTCCGCGCCGCTATTACCGCCATGCGCGAGGAGTGCGATGGCGTGCTTGTCTTTACCGACCTGCTTGGCGGCACCCCGTTCAACCAGTCGATGATGATTGCCCAGGATGTCGACAACGTCGAGGTTCTGACTGGCACCAACCTTCCCATGGTTATTGAGCTTCTGTTCCTCCGCGGCAATGCCACGCTCGCCGAGCTTGGCGAGCAGGCCGTGACCGTTGGCCAGACGGGCATCACCGCCCAGACGGTCGCATCCGTTGCCGGCTCCGAGGAAGAGGATATCTTCGGCGACGAGGACGGCATCTAATGGCCGATTTCGGAGCCAACGTCCTGAGCTCCTCGGTCGCCCTTTTAGGCCTGCTTGTCATCATGGGCTTGATTTACACCATCTGGTCGCAAATCAACATGAAGAAGAAGCAGAAGTACTTCAAGGAGCTGCACACCGAGCTCAAGCCGGGTCAGGAGGTTCTTTTCGCCGGCGGTATCTACGGAACCGTCAAAGGCATCGAAGGCGAGAAGGTCCAGATCAAAGTCCGATCCGGAGCCGTCGTAGATGTTTCGCGTTACGCGATTCAGGAGATCAAGTAACTGTCGTCAGCAAATATCGAAAGGAAGCTGATCAACATGGCAGAACCCAACATTCTTCTAACCCGCATCGATAACCGACTGGTTCATGGTCAGGTTGCAACCCAGTGGAACTCCACCCTGGGCTCCAACCTCATCCTCGTCGCCAACGACGACGTGGCGTCCAACACCATGCGCCAGAACCTCATGAAGATGGCCGCTCCCGCCGGCGTCGCTACGCGTTTCTTCTCCCTGCAGAAGACCATCGACGTCATTGGCAAGGCGAGCCCGCGCCAGAAGATCTTCATCGTGGCCGAAACACCGGAAGACGTGCTTACGCTCGTCAAGGGCGGTGTGCCTATAAAGAAGGTAAACATCGGCAACATGCACATGTCGGAAGGAAAGCGCCAAGTCGCCACCTCCGTCGCAGTTAACGACGAGGATGTCGCTGCGTTTAAAGAGCTGCAGGAATTGGGGGTGGAGTTGGAGATCAGGCGCGTTCCGAGCACGCCTGTTGAGGACACGAGCAAGCTCTTCTCGTAGTCTTCGTGATCCACGTTGTCAGGAGTGAAACCCTGACATTCTGTACGTGAAATCCAAAGTGCGTACATACATTTTGAAAGGAGGAGCAAGATGGAATACACGATCTTCCAGGTCGCTCTGGTCTTCATCGTCACGTTCGTCGCGGCAATCGACCAGTTTAACTTCCTCGAGTCTCTCTATCAGCCCATCGTCACCGGCGCCGTCATCGGTCTTATCCTTGGCGACCTCAACACCGGTCTTCTCGTGGGTGGTACTTATCAGCTCATGACGATCGGCAACATGCCGATCGGAGGTGCTCAGCCGCCTAACGCCGTTATCGGCGGCATCATGGCAGCCATTCTCGCTATCGCTACGGGCCTCGAGCCCAACGCGGCAGTCGGCCTTGCCATTCCGTTCGCTCTGCTTGGTCAGCTCGGCGTTACCCTGGTCTTCACGCTTATGTCGCCGCTCATGTCCTCTGCGGACAACATGGCTCACAACGCTGACACCAAGGGTATCGAGCGTCTGAACTACTTCGCCATGGCTCTGCTCGGCCTGATCTTCGCTGTCGTCGTCACCCTGTTCTTCATCGCTGGCGCTACCATCGGTCAGACCATCGCTTCCGCCATCCCGACTTGGCTGCAGACCGGTCTCTCCGCTGCAGGCGGCATGATGCGCTTCGTCGGCTTCGCCGTCCTGCTCAAGGTTATGATGAACCGCGATATGTGGGGCTTCTTCCTCATGGGCTTTGGCCTCGCGCTCATCACCGTTGCCAACGATTCGCTGGCAACCCCTGCTCTGCTCATCCTCGCTCTCATCGGCTTCGGCATCGCTTTCTGGGACTTCCAGCAGCAGACCGAGCTGAAGGGTGCAGCTGTTTCTGACGGAGGTGACTTCGAAGATGGCATCTAATGAGTATGTGATCCCGGAGCACTACGAGGATCTCACTCCTGCTCCGCAGCTCGACCAGAAGACCCTCAACAAGATGGCTTGGCGCTCCTGCTTCCTGCAGGCCTCGTTCAACTACGAGCGTATGCAGGCCGCTGGCTGGCTCTACTCCATCATCCCCGGTCTGGAGAAGATTCACACCAACAAGAACGACCTCGCGGCTTCCATGAGCCACAACCTGGAGTTCTTCAACACCCACCCGTTCCTCGTCACCTTTGTTATGGGCATCGTGCTTTCGCTTGAGCAGAACAAGGTTGACATCCCCACGATCCGCGCCGTCCGCGTCGCCGCAATGGGCCCGCTCGGTGGTATCGGTGACGCCCTGTTCTGGCTGACGCTCGTGCCTATCACGGCCGGCATCACCTCCAACATGGCCATCAACGGCAACGCCGCTGCACCGATCATCTTCCTGGTGATCTTCAACGTCGTCCAGTTCGCTCTGCGCTTCTGGCTCATGAACTGGTCCTACAAGCTTGGCACCAGCGCTATTGACGCTCTGACCGCCAACATGCAGGCCTTCACGCGTGCCGCTTCCATCATGGGCGTCTTCGTCGTCGGTTGCCTGGTCGTCACCATGGGTGGCACCCAGATCAACCTCCAGATCCCCAACGGCACCACCCGTGGCCTCTCCGCTACTACCGTGATCGTCTCCGAGAAGGAGGCCGAGAACTTCACCGGTATGGAGGGCATCGATACCGAGACCGCTGAGGCCGGTACCATCGCCATGACCGATGAGGACGGCAACGCCCTCACCGCCTCCGATGCCGACGGCAACGCTGTCGAGTGCGGCGTCACCGATCTGGGCAACGGCATGGAGTCCGTGACCTACGGCACCGTTACCGAGGATCCGGTCAACTTCTCTGTTGCCGACACCCTCAACACCATCGTCCCGAAGCTCGTCCCGCTTATGCTTACGCTGCTGCTTTACTACATGTTCGCTAAGCACAGCTGGACCCCGACCAAGGGCATTCTGCTGCTCTTTGTCCTCGGCATCCTGGGCGCTGGCCCGCTTGGTCTCTGGCCGAGCATCTGGTAAGGCTCTAGCTTGAGGGGTGTGTCCCTACGCGGCTCACACCCCGACCCCTTAAGCCATGTGTATGTTAAAAGCCGCGTGCTCGAAAGAGCGCGCGGCTTTTGTTATCTTGTTGATTCGGGTGTGGCAGACAGATAATGCTAAACACCCAAGGTAGTAGCCGAGTTTGAGAAAATGGGAGGATAGGATGGCAATCGGAGCGCGTAAGCAACCGCTGTACGATCAGCTGGTCGATATTTTGACCGAAAAGATCGACCATGAATATCGCGCCGGTGACATGATTCCTTCCGAGCGCGAACTATCGGAGCGCTATGGTCTCTCGCGCACTACGGTACGCCTGGCTCTGCAGGAACTGGAGCGTTTAGGATTGGTGGTTCGGCAGCACGGTCGCGGTACCTTTGTGACCGACCGTTCGGCAAAGGCAACCAATCTTATGCAGTCCTACAGCTTTACCGAGCAGATGCGCGCGATGGGTCGCGACCCCGAGACCACGATTCTCGAGTTTTGCGAGATGGAGGCCGATAAGAATCTGGCCGAGCATATGGGATTGCGTATCGGCGATCGCATTTTTAAGCTCAAGCGCCTTCGTTCTGCCGACAACATGCCCATGATGGTCGAACGCAGCTATCTACCGGTTCGTCAATTTCTGTCCCTAAAGCGACCGCTACTGGAGCGTAAGCCGCTTTACGATGTGATTGAGCAAGACTTTCAGCAAAAGATACGCGTGGCCGAAGAGGAGTTCTATGCGAGCATAGCCCGTCCCACCGACGCCCACCTTTTGGGAATTGTCGAGGGCTCGCCTGTGCTCGATTTGGTCAGGACTACGTATAACGAGTCAAACGAGGTTGTGGAGTATACACTCTCGGTTGCTCGTGCCGATCAGTTTAAATACAAGGTTTACCACCAGCGTAGCGACTAGTGTTCGCATCGTATCCATATGATGATTCTTTGCATTTAACTGGTTACTACCAGATAACCAACTGAAGTGTATAATTGCACGTCAGAGGATTACTTCTAGAGAGAGGTATTAGAAATGTTCGAGAAGAGTGTCGAGGAGCTCACCGAGCTCGGCGCCCAGATCACCACGGCCGAGATTGCTCAGCAGCCCGAGCTTTGGCGTGATACGCTCAACATCTATCGCGAGAACAAGGAGGCCATCGAGGCCTTCCTGGCCGAGGCTCGCGCTATGGGCGAGGGCCGTCTGTCCGTTGTCTTCACCGGTGCCGGTACGTCCGACTACGTTGGCGATACCTGCGCCCCGTACCTGCGTCACGCTGGCAACACTGATCTCTACGACTTTAAGCCCATCGCCACGACCGACATCGTGAGCGCTCCGCGCGACTTCCTGCGCGCCGAGGATCCCACGCTCGTGGTTTCCTTTGCCCGCTCTGGCAACAGCCCCGAGAGCCTTGCCGCCGTTGCCGTTGCCAAGGAGCTCGTCCACAACGTCAAGTTCCTCAACATCACCTGCGCTCCCGAGGGCAAGCTTGCCGTCGAGTCTGCCGATGATCCCAATGCGCTGACGCTGCTCATTCCGCGCGCCAACGACAAGGGCTTCGCCATGACCGGTTCTTATTCCTGCATGACCCTGCTCTCCACTCTTATTTTCGACACTGCCTCTGACGAGCAGAAGGCCGAGTGGGTCGAGACCATCGCCAAGATGGGCGAGGAGGTCATCTCCCGTGAGCCCGAGATCGCCGATTACCTGGCTGGCGACTTCAACCGCGTGACCTACTTGGGTTCTGGCTCCTTCGGTGGCCTTGCTCAGGAGAGCCAGCTCAAGATCCTCGAGCTCGCTCACGGTCTGGTCGCTACTTCCTACGACACCTCCATGGGCTATCGTCACGGACCTAAGTCCTTCGTCGACGATAAGACGCTCGTCTTCGTGTTCGTCAACAACGACGCCTACACCCGTCAGTACGACATCGACATCCTCAACGAGATCGGCGGCGACGAGATCGCTCAGCACACCATCGCCGTTCAGCAGGAAGGTGCCACCGTCTATGAGGGTGAGTCCTTCACCTTTAAGGGCTACGAGGCACTTCCCGAGGGTTACCTTGCTCTGCCGTTCGTGATGTTTGCCCAGGCTATCAGCCTGCTCAACTCCGTGCGCGTGGGCAATACGCCCGATACGCCGAGCCCCACCGGCACGGTCAACCGCGTGGTTAAGGGCGTGACGATTCACCCCTTCACCGCTTAATCGCGTCCCCCTGTAAGGGCGCCCGTCCGCTCATAACGGCGGGCGGGCGCTTTTTGTTTTTACATGGACCGGGTATAAGCATTACCACAGTCAACTGCTTTAGAAGCAAGGAGTGCATATGAGCACGTACGCAATTAAGGCTGACAAGTTCTTCTTGCCGGCAGGCCCGCAACTGGGCGGCTATCTTATGGTCGAGGATGGCGTTTTTGGCGCCTGGCAGGCCGACGAGCCCTCTTGCGAGATTAAGGACTACACGGGATCGTGGATCGCACCGGGTATGGTCGATACTCACATCCATGGCTTCTATAACCACTCGACTACCGATAACGATCCCGAGGGCATTGATATCAGCTCGACCGAGCTCGCCCGTCGCGGTACCACCAGCTGGCTGCCCACGACGTTCACCGATGGCGTCGAGCAGATCAAGGATGCCTGCGCCGCCATTGCCCAGGCGGACGAGGGTCGCGGCCCCGACTTCTGCGGTGCTCGCATTCAGGGCATCTACCTGGAGGGCCCCTTCTTTACTATGAAGCACGTGGGCGCGCAGAACCCCGCTTATCTTATCGATCCCTCCGAGGAGGTCTTCGATCAGTGGCAGGAGGCTGCGGGTGGTCGCATCGTTAAGAGCGCCATGGCGGCCGAGCGCGACGGTGCCGCTGCTTATGCGGCTGCTCTGAACGCCAAGGGTGTGGTGACCAGCATCGGTCACTCCGACGCCACCTACGATGAGTGCATCGCCGCCATCAACGCCGGTGCCAGCTGCTTTACGCATACCTATAACGGCCAGCGCGGGCTGCATCACCGTGAGCCCGGTGTCGTGGGCGCTGCCATGTCCACGCCCGAGACCTACGCCGAGATCATCTGTGACGGCAAGCACGTAAACCCTGCCGCCATCAAGGCGCTGCTGCAGGCAAAGGGCTGGCAGCACACGGTACTCATCACCGATTGCCTGGGTTGCGGCGGCATGCCCGAGGGCAGCTACACCAGTGGTGGCATGGACGTCATCATGAAGGACAACCTGTGCTGGCTCGCCGACGGCAAGAGCATTGCTGGCTCGGTGCTTACGCTTGCCCAGGGCGTCAAGAACATCGTCGACTGGGGCATCGCCAGCGCCGATATCGCCATTCGCATGGCAACTGAGGTGCCGGCACGCTCCGCGCACATCGAGGATAAGTGCGGCAGCATCATGCCGGGTCGCGACGCCGACTTTGTCGTGTTCGACCATGAGCTCACCCTCGTCGAGACGTATGTTGGCGGCCAGAGCGTCGGCAACGCCTTTACCGAGTAACGATAGAAAAAGACGGCGGGCCCGAATCTGCTCGGACCCGCCGTATGGGTTAAACGCTCAAAAGCACCTTCACAGTTACAGCTTGTTAGCAATCTTCTTTGCCGTGCGCTTAACGCCGGCCACCAGGCCTCCTGCAGGATGCTCCTTCTCGTATGCTAGGCGCTTCTCGCGCTTGGCGTACTCTTCGACGATGATGTCGCCATACTCGTCTTCGATCTTGTCGAAGAAGTCGACGGCGCCCTTAATTTCCTCAGCGGTCGGGTGTCCCTTTTGCACACCGCCGGTTAGTTTGAACGGACCCCACGTATCAAAGCCGGGGCAGCCGTAGACACCCATAAAGATGGCCTGCCTCATGCGGCAGATGCCATCGATATCCTTGCCGTACCACTTGTTTTTGCCACCGTAGGTCATAAGGCCAAACACCTTGTCCTGCGGCTGCAGCACGTTAGTGAGCACGCGTGCCATGTCCTTGTCGATCTCGGAGTAATAGATGCCCGTGGCGACGCCGATTAGATGATATTCGTGCAGGTTGGGGTACTCGTTTTTGCCGAGTGACTTCACGTCGAGGGTATCGATCTCGGGGTGCGCCTCGACGATGGCGTCCACGAGCTTTTTCGTATTGCCGTGATGGCGCGAGGCGTAGAGGATGATGGTTCGCATAAGAAGGCCTTTCAGCTGTAATTGCATCAATGTCTGTATGGTACCCCGTTACATGGCGGGGATACCGGACGCATCGATGAACGTGCGGGTTTGTCCTTTGGTCAGGGCCGAGACGGGTTCTTGCGAGCAAAAAAGCAGTTGTTCGAAAGGATGGGCAATGGAATACGCTCTCTCCAACGATTCGATTTCTATTAAGGTGTCCACGGCTGGCGGTTCGTTTACCTCGATTGAGGCCGGAGGTCGCGAGTATCTGTGGCAGGGCGATCCCGCCGTGTGGTCTGGCCAGGCACCGATTTGCTTCCCGATTTGCGGAGGCTTGCGCGACAACAGCGCCATGACGTTTGCCGGGCATCATGTAAAGCTCGCTCGCCACGGGTTTGCGCGCAAACAGGAGTGGAAGCTGCTGAGCCAAGGCGAGAACGAGCTGGCGATGTGCCTGGCTTCGGAGGATAACGCCGCGCTGCTGAGCGATTATCCGTACCCGTTTAAGCTTGTCGCTCGTTATACGCTCGAGGATACCGCCGTGCGCGTCTCCTATGAGGTGACCAACGAGGGGACCGAGGACATGCCGTTCTTTATCGGCGGTCATCCCGGCTTTAGGTGTCCGCTCGATGAGGGCGAGGCCTATACGGACTACGAGTTGCGCTTTGAGAAAGACGAGGCTGCGGAGCTCTGCACCGCCGTTCCCTCGACTGGCTTGATTGACGTGGCAAACCGCTCCAAGAACCCCATGGTGGGAAAGACGCTGCCCCTGTCGCACGAGCTCTTCGATTTTGCGGAGACCATCTTTGACGTGCTCGAGAGCCGTCAGGTTACGCTTTCTAAGAAGGGGGAGGACAAGGGCGTCCGCCTGAGCTTTGAGGGCTTCCCGTATCTCATTGTGTGGAGTAAGCCCGAGGGCGATTTTGTTGCAGTTGAACCCTGGGGCGGCCTCTCGACCTGCTCCGATGAGGACGACGTACTTGAGCATAAGCGCGGCTGCCTTGTCGCCAAGCCCAAGGAGACCATCGTACGCTCGTTCACGATTGAGATTCTGTAATTCCGTTTTGCCGACTCGTATCGCGAGGCACAAGGAGCCTGCGAGATAAGGAGCTAAAAATGATCCTCACCGTTACGATGAACCCGTCTGTCGATACGCGCTATCAGCTCGATGAGCTCATTATCGACGACGTCAACCGCGTGACGCCCGAAAAGACCGCCGGCGGCAAGGGCCTCAACGTGGCCCGTGTGCTGGGTCAGCTGGGCGACGACGTTGTGGCAACCGGTCTGCTCGGCGGCCACATGGGCGCCTACATGGCTGAGCTCATGGACGCCAACGGTATTAACAACGACTTTGTGCCCATCAAGGGCGAGACTCGAATTTGCCTCAACATTCTCCACGCCGGCAACCAGACCGAGCTGCTCGAGAGTGGCCCGACAATTGCCCCCGAGGAGCTCGATGCCTTTACCGCCAAGTTTACCGAGCTTGCGGGCAGGGCCGACGTCGTCACCATTTCGGGTTCGCTGCCCCGCGGTGTCGAGGCAGACTACTATGCCAAGATTACGGGCATTGCCGAGAACGCCGGCGCCAAGGTGCTGCTCGATACCTCGGGTGCTTCGCTCGAGGCCGCCCTTAAGTCCGAAATTAAGCCCGAGCTGGTCAAGCCTAACCTGACCGAGATCAACGGCCTTCTGGGTACGAGCTTTACCACCGACGATGTGGATGAGCTCCGCGCCGCGCTCGCCTCTGATGCCCGCTTCTCCGATATCCCCTGGGTCGTCGTGTCCATGGGCGCTGCCGGCTCCGTTGGCTTCCACAATGGCCGTGCGTTCCGCGCAAAGACGCCCGATATCCCTGCCGTTAACGCCACGGGCTCTGGTGACTCCACTATCGCTGGCTTCGCGCATGCCATTGCTGCTGGCGCAGACGACGAGACGGTGCTGCGTACCGCCAACACCTGCGGCAAGCTCAATGCCATGGATCCCATGACCGGTCATCTAGTCATGGACCGTTGGGACGAGGTCTACAACGGCGTTGTCGTGACTGAGCTGTAAGAGTTTGGGCGACGGCTCCGGCATCGCTTGCTAGCTCATGTTGACGACAAGTGCGGTAGCATTATGCCGAGGCGCGACGCCGACTTTGTCGTGTTCAATCCCGACCTTACCCTGGTCGAGACGTATGTGGGTGGCAACAGCGTCGGTAACGCGTTTATCGAGTAGCCGCCAAAGGAACGATCCGAGAGGGGATTTAGATGATTTACGGTGCACTGGGCGATATCGAGGAGTACCGCGGAATGCTCAAGGGCCTCGACGTGCTGATTGATTGGCTCGAGGAGAACGATCCGGCGGAGCTCGAGGTCGGCAGCCATCCGATTCTGGGCGACAAGGTCTTTGCGAACGTCATGGCTCCTACGACGCGTCCCGAGGCCGAGGCTCACTATGAGACGCATCAGCGCTATCACGACCTGCAGATCGACATTGAGGGTCGCGAGGCCTTTAAGGTTGCCACGGGCAGCCTGACGCTGGTCCAGGAGTTTGACGAGAAGGACGACTACGATCTGGTCGATTCCGACGCCTCGATTGCCGGCGATCTTGCTGACGATAAGTTTGCGCTGTTCGTTGCCGGCGAGCCTCACATGCCCACGCTCGAGTTCCCGGGCGATGGCGCGCAGCCGGTCAAGAAGATCTGCTTTAAGCTGCTTGCAGACGCTTACTGGGAGGAGTAGCGCACTGCTCGGCTGAGCTGCTCGTTTGATGACGTGATTCCATTGAGGAGCGCGCTTGAGCCCCGTTAATCGCGGTTCCCTTGGGGATTGCGGTTGGCGGGGCTTTTTTGTTGAGTAGGGGAGTTGCCGGCGGCGTTTTGCTTGGATTTATTTGCGAAGAACATCGGCTAGCCGCAGGATTGAAATCATCGACCGATAAGTGAGTTCCACTTTTTCGCCCGCAAGCAGTCGTTTCGAGCCAATCTCATCTAGCCCCACAAGCCGAGAAAACAGCGGGCCGCTCATCGTGCCATCGTCAATTGATTCCCTTATGGTCTTCAAAACGTCCGTATCATGAAGCGATGCCGAGCTGTAGGGGGCAACACGAGCGGAACTCTCAATTAACGACGAGACAAAAGGATGGAGATGCTTTGGACATAGTCCATCAAACACCACAACCCCATTGTCGTTCGAGCCGACCAGGCGCCAAGTATAATGATCGACCCAGTCATCTCCGTCATATATGGCGTCCATGAGCAACTTCCCGTCTAGAGAGAGAAACCTATTTGGACATCGGGGCGCAAGACCGCAATCCATATCGGGCCTGCAGCAGCTCCAACCCAACGCACCACATAGGTTCCATTTCGTACATGTGTATCAATCTGCCCCGAAATGCCGGTGAATGCAATTCCAGACCCGTTTGTCGGATAGCAATCGACGTATTTTTTGTTTTCCGCTCACAACCTTGTATAGATATATCGTTTCAGCAAAAGAGAAGGTATCGTGACTATTTTAGATCTATATGGCCAATTCGAGCCCTCGCCATGGCAATTGTTGCAGCTGGGTTTCTTTTCATTAAAATTTCACTTTGGTAAATCCCCGCCCCTAAGCATTAAACCCGAAGTCCACCGAGTGGGCGAATTCCGGCGGATGTGCGCCTGAAATCGGTAACAAAAAAAGCCGCCCGAAGGCGGCTATCTTGTGCAATGGAGCCAGCGACCGGGCTCGAACCGGTGACCCCCGCTTTACGAGAGCGGTGCTCTACCAACTGAGCTACGCTGGCGGCCATGTGGTGACGCAACTGAGGCGTCAACGGCTGTCTATGATACGGGACATCGCACATCCGTGCAAGTGTTCTGACGGCTTTTCTCACTTTAAATGCACTAATATTAGAGGCGTGATGTCTTGCTCTTATGGTTCTCAAGCAGAATGGGGCAGCGATGACTCAACCCAAGATTCTTCTCACGCGCATCGATGAGCGGTTTATTTACGGACAAGACGTTGAACTGTGGAACGAAGCCGTGGGTACCAACCTTGTTTTAATCGTCAACGATGAGATCGCGGCGGATTTGCGCCAATGGGCACCCATGAGGGTGGCGGCGCCAGAAGGCGTTTGGACGCGGTTTTTCTCGGTGCAAAGGACTATCGACATCATTCATACCGCAACGCCGCGCCAGTTGATTCTGATCATGGTGGCCTCACCCGCCGATGCGCTCGCGCTGGTTAAGGGTGGTGTGCCGATCGCCAAGGTCAGCATTGGCCATATGCAGGCAGGGGAGGGCAAGCGCCCCATAACGCCCGCGGTTGCCGTGAGCGACGCAGACGTTGCTGCCCTCAAAGAACTGCAGGCGCTCGGCGTAGAGCTAGAAATCCGCTATCTCCCCAGCTCCAATCCCGACCCCATCGGCAATCTGTTCAAGTGATCCCTTGGGGACGGAGGAAAACGGATCATTTTGCCCTTGCGAGGGATGCGAGCGATGCCGTCTGTCAAAAACTATGTCCATTTACTACGTTTGATCGGCTATCGCCGAGCATGTCGAATTTGAGAAAAACAAAACTGCAGGTAGACGGCTCGAGAGTTTAACAAAAACCGCATGGTCGAGCATCCCAGGCTAAACGTAGTAAATGGGCATAGTTTTGATATGTCACTCATACAGTCACAGCGAAAACAAGCCCAAAAGTTGAAAAAACGCCCGCTGGCGGTGGTGCCGGCGGGCGCTGCTGTGCGATATGTCGCGTTGTGGGCTTAGTGCCTCATAAAGTGGTATTCGATCACATTGCTGTAGGGGTGACCCGGGCCCACAATGCCCTGCGGGAACAACGGCTGGTGCGGCGTGTCGGGGTACATCTCGGCCTCGAGAGCAAAGCCGGCACCCCAGCCATAGTTAGCATCGTCCTTGGCGTGCTCGTCGCCCAGCCAGTTGCCGGTGTAGAGCTGCACGCCCGGGGCGGTGGTGTAGTAGTCCAGCTCGCGACCGGTCCACATCTCCTCGACGTGCATCGCGCGGCGCAGATTACGGCCGTACTGATAGCCATCGATGCACAGGCAGTGATCGTAGCCACGGGCCTGCTTAATCTGCGGGTCGTCGGCCTCCATGCCGGGAGCGACGGGGCGCAGCTCGCGAAAGTCAAACGGTGTTCCCTCGACCGGAGCGATCTCGCCGGTGGGGATATTCTGCTCGTTGATGGGCAGGTAGTGGGCAGCGTTGGCAACAAAGAAGTGCTCGCAGTCCATGCCGGCGTTATGGCCGGCAAGGTTAAAGTATGTGTGGTTGGTCATGGACACGTAGGTGGCGCGGTCGCTCTCGCAGCCATACTCGATGCGAAAGACGCCGGTGCGTGTAACGGTAAACACGGCCGTAAAGGTGCGGTTGCCGGGAAGGCCCAGTTCGCCATCCTCAAGCGAGGTGGTCATGCGCACGGCGTTGTGAGTCTCGTCGAGCTCAACGTCCCACACGCGTTTATGCAGACCGTGCTCAAGATCGCTGTGCAGGTTGTTGGCGCCCTCGTTGGCGGGCATATGCCAGTCCGTACCGTCGATGGTGATCGTGGCGCCCGCGGTGCGGTTTGCCACGGGGCCGATGGTCGCGCCAAAGCAGGCGGGGTTGTCAAAGTAATCCTCGAGCTTATCGAAGCCCAGCACCACATCGCGCACGTTGCCAGGGATGTCGGGTACGTCGATGCCCAACACGGTAGCGCCATAGTCCATAATGCGAACGCAGATCTCGGGCCCGTTGAGGGTGTAGCGATGAACGGGGGTACCGCACGGCGCGGTGCCGAAAAGCTCGGAAGTGATCATTTGGTTCCTAACATCGAGGTATTTCGGACAAACTGTAGCGCGAACAGGCGAGATTATCACTACACCCCACTAAAGCAGGGGGTATTTTTCTCAAAAAACTGATGATTGGAGCTGTGCGGGCGTTCATTTCTGACGCGCGCGAGTCTGATACAATTTGTTCGTTATTGTTTGAATTGACGTTAGCGTGGAACAGCGAGGACTCATCGTGATTAAAGCGGAGCGACAGGATAAGGTTCGGCAGCTGCTCGAGGAACAGGGAACGGTCTCGGTCAAGGAGATTTCGGATGCGTTAGGTGTCTCGGATATGACGATCCGCCGTGACCTTGAGGAGCTTGCGAGCCTGGGCGAGATCGAGCGCGTGCACGGCGGAGCCCGCAGTGCGCAGAGCCGTCCACACGCTATGCTGCGCCATGAGTATTCGCACAGCGAAAAGCGCACGAAGCATGCCGAGGAAAAGTTGCAGATTGCGCGCCGTTCTGTGGAGCTTATCGAGGAAGGCTCGACCATCTTTTTGGGCACGGGCACCACGGTTGAGCAGATGGCCTCGATGCTGCCGGCGTTTCGCCTGCGCATTGTGACCAATTCGCTTTCGGTGTTTAACCTGCTCGAGGCGCGCGAAGACTGCGAACTGTGCCTGGTGGGCGGCGTGTACCGCCGCCGCACTGCCGCCTTTGTGGGCCCTACGGCCGAGGACACCTTGCGCGCACTGGGGATCGACGCAGCCTTTATCGGCGCAAACGGCATTTTGGACGGCGACGTGTCTACGTCTAACATGGAAGAGGGCCGCATCCAGCAGCTCGCCTTTAGCAAGGCCGACTCGCGCTATCTGATCGCCGACTCCAGCAAGATCGGCAAGCGCGACTTCTACACCTTCTGCCGCCTGGACAGTTTGGACGCCGTGGTGTGCGAGCCGAGTATCGCCGCCGAGGATCGCGCCGCCATCGAGGAGCATACGCAGGTCATCTGCTAGCTAGCGCAGCAGGCGATACTTCTGTCCCCTGCCGATGCCTTCAACTGTCGCCAGGCCTGTCTCAACGAGTTTTTTGAGGATGCGATTGAGCTTCGAGCGGCTGAAGCTAACTTTGGCTGCAAGCTCACCTGTCGATTGAGGATGTGCGCTACTCAACAGTTCGAATACGATAAGTTCGTCGCCTTCGAGCCCCGGGTTATCCATGAGCAGGGGAAGTGTGACCACAATGGCGTTATCCGAAACTTGAAACCGGGGCTTTCTGACGCTGTCCTTATAGGTGTCGCGAATTCGCATGATGCCCGTTCCAAAGGCTTCGATAAGACCCAGGCGCAAAAAGACTTCGGCAAGAATACGATTGCGTCTAACGGATAGCATGTCGGACAGGTATTCATCGACAGTCATGCTTGCTGGCAAGCCGCCGGGCGAGGCGACTTCCACGCGGTCGTCGAACATCGAGATGCGAATGTGCGCGGGTACATCCCAAGTCCTGTGAACGATTGCATTGGTAATGGCCTCGCGGAATGCTTCGAGCGGAATGAGCTCCTTGCGGACCCGCTCCATTCCCTTGATCTCTTCGTAACAGTACTGAGTTTCAAATAGTTCAAGAGCGCCGTCAATCTCCGTTAAAACCGATGCATGTTCGAGAGTTTTGCGCTGCTTAATGAGATTGATGGTGTCGCCAAACACCGCCATGTCGATACCTGGGAAATCGTTCTCGTCCGCGAGCAGTTCTGCCGCGTTGTTGTAGGTTCCGGTCTCATCGAGCAGGCCGAGGGTTTTGAGAGTATCGGTTGTGAATGACTGAAGTGAGAGCTTTGCTTTTAGGCGATTCTCTAAAACGGTGAAAGATAGATCTTGCTTGCTTGCCGGGAGCTGTTCAAAGGAGAGGTTTTGACCCTCGAGTACAAGACGCGAAAGCCCTAGGGTGTCAACTGGTATGGTCGCGGTGTCATTGCGCTTGTATGCCTTCGAGCGGTATAGGTAAGGCTTCGATCTGCCGGGAAAGACCGTAAGCTCTACGGTTGCATCGGACTCGTTGATTTTTAGGGAGTAATCGGGCTGGGGGATGATCGAATCGTTAATCTTGTTTTCGATATCCAGACAGGTCTGCTTGAGGTCATCGAGGCCAACGGCTTCTCCGTCGTCGTTAATTCCAAATAGCACGCGTCCTCCCGTGCCATTTGCATAAGCGGAGACGGTTTTAAGGAACGAATTGGTGACGCATTCCTTGAATTCAAGATCTTTGGATTCTTGCATCGTGTTGCTCCGTTTCGCTTCAATTTGACGTGAGAAATGACACGTAAAATTTTACACGTCATTTTGCATGTCAAAAATATGACACGAAAAAATTTGCGTGTCATTTTGCGTGTCAAAGTGACGTGAAATGACACGCAAACGTGGACGCAGTGACGTTCTGCGGGCAAACGAAGTTTGCGGGCCTGTGATTTGGCTGAGCTGGCACACCGGATTCTCTCGCATAGCCGAACGGGCTTTCGGTGTCATATCAGCACCAAATGATACCGAAAGCCCGTTCGTGATACCGAAAACTTGAGGCTGTGCTCCATAGCTGATTGGATAGTTTGGATTCCACCATCCGATTGTCTCGATCTGTAACAGTTAGGGGAGAAAAGCTCATCTAGATGTTACAGATCGAGATTTTCTGCCTGGCCGATTCCGTTTGTCTAAATCTGTAACGGATAGGGGTGAAATAGTCGTCTAGATGTTACAGATTGAGATTGAATGGATTGGCCTGTGCGTTCGTCTCGATCTGTAACAGGCAGGCGGCCAATACCGGATTTAGTGTTACAGATTTAGATCTTTCGGCCCGGGCGGGCCCGTTCATCTCAATCTGTAACAGTAAGGACCGAAAACCCCTGCTAGATGTTACAGATCGAGACAAACGACAGGCTCAGGCCCGGGCAAAATAAAAAGGCCGCATGCGAACCCGTGGAGGGATTCGCATGCGGCCGACAGGGGGTATGTGGCTGAAACTAGGCCATGAGCAGGCCGGTTTCCGCGACGTTCTTGTACCAGTACGCGCTCGCTTTGGGATAGCGCTTCTGGGTCTCGAAGTCGATGTAGAACAGGCCATAGCGCTTGTTGTAGCCGTTGGTCCAGGAGAACTGGTCCTGCAGCGACCACACAAAGTAGCCGTCGACGTTCACGCCGCCGTCAATCGCCTTGAGGATCCACGCGAGATGCTGGCGCATATAGTCGATGCGAGGGGCGTCGTCGATAAAGCCGTCCTCGAAGTCGTCCTTATAGCCCATGCCGTTCTCGGTGATGTAAATCTTCTTGTAGTTGGGGTAATCGTTCTTAATGCGGAGCAGCAGATCGTACAGGCCCTCGGGATAGATAATCCAGTCCCAATCGGTGGTGGGTACGCCTTCGCGCACGCATGACTCACCAACGCCCTTGAGGAACCAGCGCGAGGAGCCCTTGTCGCCAGTGCCATTGTGGTTGATGTCATTTTCGCCCTCGGCGGCACGCAGGAACTGGCACTTGTAGGTGTTGACGCCCAGGCAATCGTTGTAGGGGAGCGCGGCGGTCAGCGCGGCGATGTCCTCGTCGCGGACGTCGAGTTCGCCGCCGGCGATATGGGCCAGCTTGGTCGCAGCCTCCATGGTGTCGGCTGCATAGTGGCCGCGGAAGGTGGCGTCGAGTACCCAGCGGTTGTTGATGACGTCGGCCATGCGAGCTGCCTCGCAGTCGGCGGCGTTGTTGGGGTCGAGGGGATACTTGGGCTCCAGGTTCTGGACAATGCCGATCTCGCCCTCAAAGCCGCCCTCGTGGAAGGCGACGACGGCCTTGGCATGGGCCACCATCATGTTGTGCATGAGCTGGAAGGCCTTATCCAGGCGATACTTCTCGCCGTGCGGCCAGTTGCCGACGATAAAGCTGCCCTCGGCGGTCGCGGGGATCTCGTTAAAGGTAAACCAGTGCTTGACCTCGGTGAACTCGGCAAAGCAGAACTTGGCGTACTCGACAAAGGCGTCGATCGTCGTGCGCGTCAGGAAGCCCTCGCCGCCGTTCTGGTAAAAGGCCTCGGGCGTATCAAAGTGATCGAGCGTGACATAGGGGATAACGCCGGCTTTATTGCAGGTGGCAAAGAGCTCGTGATAGAAGGCAACACCCTCGGGGTTAATCTCACCAGTGCCGCTGGGGAAGATACGGCTCCAAGCGATGGAGACACGAATGCCGTTGATGCCGAAGCGCTGGCACAGGTCGATATCGACCGGGTACTTGTTGTAGAAATCGCTTGCGGGGTCGGGGGAGAAACGGCCCTGAGCAGCCAGGAAATCGTCCCAGGGCACTTTGCCCTTGCCGTGTGTACGGGTCTCGCCCTCAACCTGGTAAGCAGCGGTGGCGCCGCCAAACACAAAGCCGTCGGGGAACTGCATGGGGTTGGTCATGAGTCATCCTTTCTGTGGGATACGAATAGGGAGAGGTGCCCGAACTGGGGATCCGGGCACCAACAGAGGGAGGAACTAGTCGAGGTTCTCACGGAGCCACTTGATGGCACCAGTGGGGTCGCGGGTAAGGTCGATATATTCCTTGCCGCGCGGGGCGAGCAGCTTAATGCCCAGACGATCGGTGTCGGCCTTCATGTCGTTGTAGTAGCTACGAACCTGCGGGGCGAGCACGATGACGTCGTACTGATCCATGATGGCAGTGTGCTGACCATAGGCGCCTGCGGAGGAAGCGATGTTCTCTCCGGTCTGCGCAGCACCTTCCTTGATGGCATTGGCAAGCATGGCAGAGGTGCCGGCGCCGGCGCACAGGACGAGGACCTTCAGACCGTCGACGTCCTTCTTAGCGGATGCGTCGGCGGCGGGCTCGGGCTGATCGGCGACAGGCTTGCTGTCGGCGGCAGCGGCGGTCGGCTCGACGGAAGCGGTGACAGCGGCGGTCGGCTCGACGGAAGCGGTGACAGCGGCGGTCTGCTCGACAGCGGGCGCAGGGGCGTTGGCAGCGATGGTGGCAGCACCATCGGATTCGAGACCCAGCTCGGCGGCGCGCTCGGCCTCCTGGTCGCAGAGCAGCTTATCGTATGCCTTCAAGAACGGCAGGTAGATGATGGCGTCCAGCAAGATGATGATCGCGACAAATACCAGGGCGATAAGCTGGAAGTTCGTGGTGATGAAAATGCCGATGGGGGCAGGGGTGGCCCAAGGCACCACGAAGGAGAAGCCGTTCATACCCACATTGTCGATAAAGAACTTGGCAACACTCACGTTGACGCAGCCGGCGGCAACAAAGGGGATGAGCATGTAGGGGTTAAGGATCATCGGCGCGCCAAAGAGCAGCGGCTCGTTGACAGCAAAGGCGACCGGTACGATCGAGGCCTTACCGACGGCTTTGAGCTGCTTGGACTTCATAAAGAGAATCAGCAGAAGCGGCACGATGAACGTGGCGCCGGTGCCGCCGAACTCACCCACGAGCGACATGTTAAAGGTGAGGGAGTGGGCGGGGTGGCCACCGGCCAGCAGAACCTGCAGGTTCTCGGCCTGGTTGGCAAGACGGATGGGGTCGATGCCCGGCTGGACGATCGAGGGGCCGTGGACGCCGATGAACCAGAAGAACGCGGTGGCTGCCTGAATAAGGATAAGGCCAGGATAGGTTTCTGCCGCAGTGAAGAGCGGGGAGAGCAGCTTGATGAGCAGCTCGGAGAACGGAACGCCCATGAGGTTGCGCACGACGACATCGATGATGCCGCAGATGATGACAGCGCCACCGAAGGGGATGATGTCGCGGAAGTTCTGAGCGATGGCGCCCGGAACCTCCTTGGGCAGCTTAATGGTCAGATCGCGCGAGACGCAGAACTTATAAACCCACACGGTAATGAATGCGGCGATATAGGCCGAGAACAGACCGCGCGTACCCATGCTGGTGCAATCGAAGACCGAAAGCTCGGAGCCGTTGAACTTGGTGGTGAACTGCGTAACAGCGAGCAGCAGCATGCTGCACTGGGCGGCAACCATGGTGGAGCCGTCGTTGAGCACCTTGCCGGCGGGCATGCGACGGTTCATGGACGCCGTGAAGTTCTTGGCAGTGGTGCCGGCAACCATGATGCCCATGACGCCCATGGTGAAGTTGTACAGCTTGTTGCACCAGTCGATGAGCGGCTGGGGCAGCGTGATGCCAACTACGCCAGGAAGGGTGGCGATCAACAGAAAGATCGAAGAGGTGAGGACGATGGGCATGCACCCAAGGAATCCGTCTTTGATGGCCTGGAGGTAGATGTTCCTCGAGATCTTCTCGAAGAACGGTTGATGCTTCTCGAGCATCTTTACGATGGCGTCCATAGAGCTCCTTTGCTACTTGATGCGCGATGCATGTGGATGGAACTGGTCGTCGATGGATGGTCAGGACTGCCCGGAAACCTTCCTGCTCAAGGAAGGCATTGCGAAATGACAACGTTGTCATTTCGTTAATGACAACGTAAGACATTTTTGGAAGAGCAACAAGGATTTACAGGTGAACGGTCGATATCGTCCGATAAACGGCTGATTTATCAGTCAGGCAGGTAGTGTATGCTAGAACACAAAAAAACAAGCGATAGAGAACTGAGTGGAGAAGCAGTGGCAACGATGGACAAGAAAAATGTCTCAATGAATGATGTGGCAGTTGCCGCGGGCGTTTCTCTCAAGACGGTGTCGCGCGTGATCAACGAGCCCGATAGCGTGCGAGAGTCGACACGCGATAAGGTCCATTCGGCAATGGAGGCGCTCGGGTTTCGAGCCAACTTTGCCGCGCGTTCACTCAAGTTGGGCCGTTACGGGTGCATCGGCGTGGTGCTGTTCCACTTGTCGGGCGGCGCCGTGGACATGATTGACGGTATTGCCGATGCCGCCGAAGAACGCGGCTTTGCGCTCACGATGATCAAAAAGCGGGCGGGGGAGAAGATGACCCTTGCCGAAGCGGCGCGTAGGATGTCGCAGCTGCCTGTTGATGGCATGATCTTCAACCTGCGTCAGATGGTCGATGACTTTGATACTTTTGAGGCACCGAAAGACCTCAAGACGGTGGTTATCACACCGATGGAACATCCTACCTGCTCCACCGTCAGTGACGACCAAGAGGGCGGCGCGCGCATGGCGTGCGAGTACTTCTTGAATCACGGGCACAAGAACGTGTACTTCGTCTCTGGTAAGAAAGAAGCGCTGTCGAGCCAGTGCCGTATGAAAGGTTGGCGAGCGGCACTCGAGGCGCATGGCATTGAGCCGCCCGAGCCTCTGCAAGGCGATTGGAATGCGGATAGTGGCTATGCCGCGGGCCTTGTGCTTGCCGATAAACCCGATTGCACGGCGGTCCTCGCTGCTAACGACTGCATGGCAAACGGCGTGATGATGGCTCTACGTGACAAAGGGCTCAGTGTGCCCGACGACGTGTCCGTGATCGGCTTCGACGATGAGCTCTACAAGACGATTCCCAACTCGATTCTGACGTCGGTGAAGTTTCGCCACCGCGAGCTGGGCATCCGTGCGCTTAACGAGGTCGTCGCAGGTCTGGAAGCCCCGAGCTCCAGAAGCCGTACGCTCGTCTCGGGCGTGTTGGTCGAGCGTTCCAGTGTAAAGGACCTGCGGGCGTAGGGTTTTTCGGCCCGTTCGTCTCAATCTGTAACAGTTAGGACCGAAAAACTCAACTAGGTGTTACAGATCGAGATTTTGTCTACCCAGCCATCATCTTTGTCTTGATCTGTAACAGTTAGACGGCCAAAAGCGAGTCAGATGTTACAGATCGAGACAAACGAACGCAGCCCAGCCCGCCCAAAAACAAAAACGGCGGATACGACCAAGGATGCTGAAGCATCCACCGGGAAGGTCGTATCCGCCAAACGGAAAGAGGTGCATGGACGCAGCGCCCATGCGATCGGGAATGGTAAGGTGCACGGCAGCGTGATGGTCACGGCGGCCGATGACGTTGACTAGTCCAGACGACGGGTCTGCGCCACGTGCTTATACCAGTATGCGCTTGCCTTGGGCGTGCGCTTCTGGGTTTCAAAGTCAACGTAGAAGAAGCCGTAACGCTTGTTGTAGCCATTGGTCCAGGAGAACTGATCCTGCAGGCTCCACAGGAAGTAGCCGCCCACGTTGACGCCCACCTCCATGGCCTTGAGCAACCAGCGCAGGTGCTGCTCGATGTAGTCGATGCGCGGCTGGTCGTCTACAAAGCCGTCCTTGTAGGGGTCCTTGTAACCCATACCGTTTTCGGTGATGAAGATCTGCTTGTAGTTGGGGTAGCGCTGCTTAATGTAGACGAGCAGATCGAACAGACCCTCGGGATAGATGATCCAGTCCCAGTCGGTGGTGGGGATGCCGGGCTTGTTCACATGCTCGCCAATGCCCTTGACGCGCCAGCGACCGGTGCCCTTCTCGCCCGTACCGTTGTGGTGCAGGTCGTTCTCGCCATCGTAAGCCTTCAAAAAACGGCACTGATAGTTGTTAACGCCCAGGTAGTCGTTGTAGAGCGCTGCCTCGCGCATAATCTCGAGGTCCTCGTCCAAGATCTCGATGGTGCCGCCCGAGACGGCAGCCAGGCGGTTGGCGCACTCGAGGGTGTCGGGGGCATACTCGCCGCGGAACGTCGCGTCGAGCAAAAACTGGTTTTGCAGCACGTGCTCGTTGTTGGCGGCTTTGATGTCGGCGGGGTCGTTCTCGTTGAGCGGGTACTTAAACTCCAGCGACTGGATGACGCCGATTTTGCCCTTAAAGCCGCCGTTGTGGAAGGCCAGCACGGCCTTGGCGTGGGCGAGCATCATGTTGTGCTCGCACTGGAAGGCCTCGGCCAGATGCGCCTTGACGCCACCGGGGAAGGTGCCCTCGATGTAGGTGTTGGAGGCGTCGGCCCAGATCTCGTTAAAGGTGAACCAGTAGGTCACCTGGTCGGCGTACTCCTTAAAGCAGAAGGTGGCAAAGTCCACAAAGGCGTCGATGGTCTCGCGGTTGAGGAAGTCGCCCTTCTCAAAGAGGGGAAGCGGCGTGTCAAAGTGATGCAGCGTGACGAACGGCTCAACGTGGTGCTTGTGGCACTCGGCGAAGAGATCGTGGTAGAACTGGACGCCCTCGGGGTTGATTTCGCCGGTGCCGTTGGGGAAGATGCGGCTCCAGGCGATGGAGAGGCGAATGCCGTTGATGCCGAACTCCTCGCACAGCTCCAGGTCGACGGGGTACTGGTTGTAGAAGTCCGAAGCGGGATCGGGGGAGAAGCGCCCCTGGGCCTCCAGAAAGTCGTCCCAGGCAACCTTGCCCTTACCGTGAGTGCGGGTCTCGCCCTCTACCTGGTAGGCAGCGGTGGCGCCGCCAAAGACAAAGTCCTCGGGAAACTGCGCGGGCGGGTTGGTGACGCTAGCAGGATTAACGGACATGATGATCCAATCGTCTAAATCGAAGGGCCAGCCGGTCTTGGATGGTCGGCTGGCCCTGGGCGTTACTTACTTCGAAAGTTGCTCACTCACGAAGGCGAGAGACTTGTCGCCGTTCTGGGAGAGCTCGATGTACTGCTTGCCACGGCAGGCGACGCACTTGTTGCCCACGCGCTCACAGTCCTTCTGCAGGTCGGCCAGGTAGCTTGCGGCCTGCGGGGCCAGGACGACCAGGTCAAAGTTGGGGAGCATGTCCACGTGGTTGCCATAGGCCTCGGCAGCGGTCTCGAGGTTAATGCCGCGCTCCTTGGCGGCCTTGGCCAGCGCGTTGGCGAGCAGGCCCGAGGTTCCGCCGCCCTGGCAGAGCACGAGCACGCGCTTGCCGTTGAGGTCGCTGGCGGTCGTTGTCTCGGCAGCGGGTGCTGCAGAAGCGGCGGGGGAGTCGGCCTTCACGGCCTCGGCAGCAGCGCCGGCGGCAACGCTCTTGGCGTCAGCCTTGCCCTGGAAGGCATCGTTGAGCTTGGCGGCCTTCTCGGCGTTCTTGGCGGCGAGCTCCTCCTGGGAGATCTCGGCCTCCTCGGCGCACTTCTGGGCGTCATAGGCGCGGAAGAACGGATAGTACAGAGCGAAGTCGACGACCAGGATAAGGGCGAGCATCACAAAGGCGAGCGGCTGGAAGCCCAGGCCCATGATAGTGCCGATGGGGCCGGGGACGGTCCAGGGCAGGGTGTACATAAAGCCGTTCATGCCCAAGAAGTCGATAAAGATCTTGAGGATCCAGATGTTGGCGATCGGGGCAAAGACAAACGGGACAAAGAAGACGGGGTTGAGCACGATGGGCGCGGCGAACAGCAGCGGCTCGTTGACGGCAAAGCAGACGGGGACGATGGCGGCCTTACCGACGGCGCGCATCTCCTGAGACTTGGCCAGGAAGCAGAACATAAAGACCAGGACGAGCGTGGCGCCGGTGCCGCCCATGCAGACGACGAAGTACTGGGCACCCTGGGTCAGGACAGCGGAAGCGTGCTGGCCAGCCTGGAACGCAGCCAGGTTGTCGGTCATGTTGGCAACGAGGGCGGCGGCGATGGCGGGCTCGACGATCGAGGGGCCGTGGACGCCCACGAACCAGAACAGGCTCATGGCGCCGTAGATCACAGCGAGGCCGATGTAGCCATCGGCAGCGGTGAACAGGGGCTGGAACACCTGGATGACGCCCTGGGCAAAGCAGAAGCCAAAAGCAGCGCGGAAGGCGATGTCAAAGACCCAAAAGACGGTGATGCAAACGGAGAAGGGGATGATGTCCTTAAAGGTCTGCGAAATGTTGGGCGGAACCTGCTCGGGCATCTTGACGGTGATGTTGCGCTTAATGAAGAACTTGTAGATGATGCCAGTCACAAACGCAGCGATGAAAGCGGTCAGCAGGCCCTTGGAACCAAGGTAGGTGGTGTTGAAACCGCTGGCGGCGTCCGTGGCGATCGTGTCGCTCGAAAGGAGCAAGAAGCCGATGATGGCCGCGCACATGCACGAGATGAAGTTGATCTGGTTGTTCTTGGGCAGATCGCGGTTCTGAGCGTCGGCGAAGTGCTTGGCCGTGGTGGCGGCGCAGGCGATGGCCAGGATGCCCATGGAGTAGTTGTAGCACTTCCACAGGGCGTTGTTGATGTCATCGGGCCAGTAGAAACCCCAGATGTTGGGGACCGAGGCTACCAGGCAAAAGATGGACGAGAAGATGATGATGGGGATGACGGAGATAAAGCCGTCGCGGATCGCCTTGAGGTACTTGTTGCGGGCGATCGCGTTGAAAAAGGGCTGGCCCTTTTCGATGATGGCGATGAGTTGCTCCATGCAATGCTCCTAAGAGTCGGTGGGTTAGCAACGATGGTAGCTTTTGACTTTCGGTTGCCAAAATGTTGACGTTGCCATTTTGTGACACAAAAAAAGAAGCGAACCGGTGGTTCCTGTGCCTGCGAACCGTCGATTCCTTACGCGTAAACGTTTGAGCCGCCCGGTGGCTCTGTGTTTGCACAATGGCAACGTTAACATTTGGTCGACAAAAGCCGTTTGGGGAAGCAAAAATGTCGGTGAACGGTAGGTTTTGGGTGGTGAGCGTATGGTGGGGGAGGCGTTGGATATACTTGAAGGCGGTAAAAATGACTGCGCAAGGTGCCATCAATGGCATCGTTGACATAGAAAGATCGACCTATGGCCGCTGTTAAAAAATCGGTATCCGTCAAAGACGTGGCGCGCCTCGCGGGCGTTTCGGAGCAGACGGTCTCGCGCACCGTGCACGATTCGCCCAGTGTGCGCCCCGAGACCAAGGAACGCGTGCGTGCCGCCATGCGCGAGCTGGGGTATCGCCCCAATTTCGCCGGTCGATCGCTGCGCCGTGGCAAGTTTAAGACCGTCGGCGTCGCCATGTTCAACATTACCGGTACCGGCAACCTCGACCGTATGGAGGGCTTTGCCGCCGCGGCCGACAAACATGGCTATGCCATCACCCTCACTAAAGTAGATGGACATCCCTATACCCTCGAGAGCGCATCGTCGCGTATGAGCGCGCTGCCGGTAGACGGCATGGTCGTGATCATGAATCGCATGCCGGCGGACTTTGGCACCTTCGAGCCGCTACCTGGCATGCAGACGGTGCTCGTTACCATGCTGGAGCACCCACTGTGCTCGACGGTCGATAACGATCAGCTCGATTGCTCACGCCAGGTTGTCGAGTACTTGCTGGGGCAGGGACACAAGACCGTGCACTTTATCTCGTGTCCCGAGCGCTCGCTTTCGGGCATGCGGCGCGAGGAAGGCTGGCGCGAGACATTGCGCGCGCATGGCATTGAGCCACCGCGACTCGTTCGTGGCGATTGGACGGCACAGAGCGGGTATGCTGCCGGTCAGGCTCTGGCGGACGATCCGACCTGTACGGCCATTTATGCTTCCAACGACGCCATGGCCTACGGCTGCATTCGCGGACTCGAGTCGCGCGGAAAGCACGTGCCCGAGGACGTGAGCGTGGTGGGTGTTGATGACAGTCTGGGCGACATCGTGCCCGATCGTCGCCTGGCCACCGTGCGCTTTGACAACAAGCGTGTCGGCATGTGGGCAGTCGATAAGATCGCCGGTGCCGAGGGCGTTGAACCCGGTGTGGAGCACATGCTGTTTCCGGGCGTACTCGTCGAGGGCGATACGGTGCGCGATTGGCGCTAGGGCACGGGCCTGTTTGGGTTTCCGCTAATTGTGTTCGATATTGTTCAGATTGGTTTAAAAACCGTTCACGGGCGAAAAGTGACCGTTCATAGCTTGAAATTACGTTTTGCGCTGTTCTTTTTTGTTTGAATGTTAATGTTTCTGCCATACAGAACGCAGCGCGTATGCCCGGACGCGATGCTCTCCATTGGTTCATATGTGAAAGGAACGCAATATGGCAACCAAAGAAGAAATCTCGATGGTTGGATTCGAGATTGTCGCATACGCAGGTGACGCCCAGACCGATCTGCTTGCAGCGCTCGATGCTGCTCGCGAGGGTGACTTTGAGAAGGCCGAGCAGCTGCACAAGGATGCCAGCGATGCACTTATCGGCGCCCACGACACGCAGACCAAGCTGCTTTCGCAGGAGGCCGGCGGCGGCGAGATGGAGATGACCTTCATCATGGCCCATGCTCAGGATACTCTCATGACCACCATGATCCTGGAGAAGCAGGCCCGCTTTACCATCGATGCCTACAAGCGCATCGCCGAGCTCGAGGCCAAGCTCGCCTAACGAGCCCTCACAACCAAGTCCCCTTCCAAAAGCTCTGCCGCCACCCGCAGCAGGGCTTTTTCTGTCCTCCTCCAAGTTGCGGTGAAATAGGGACTGAATAGGGGCGGCGGGCACAAAACAATCCCTATTCCACCGCAACTCATCCGGAGATAGTCATTGGGGACAGTCTTGGTGCGCTCCGTTCGTCTTGCCGTTCGGTTTTTCGCTGGGTGGGTATACTTCCATCCGCAATACAGGCCGGACTGAGGAGGTATCCAAATGCCGGACAATGGATCGATTCAAAAGAGAGGCGCGCACGAGATAGTTCATGGGCGTCCTGTCCAGATAACCGAGCACACGACGGTAACCGAGCTGCAGCCCAGCCTGTCCGATGTCGTGTGCGCAAACAAAAAGCTGCAGATTGGCTTTATCGTTGCGCTCGTGGTCCTGGCGCTGCTGTCGGGCTTTGTAGCTCGTCCGCATTTCGCCGATACCAAAACTTGGGACTCCACCATCGAGGTCATCGATCAAAAGAAGGGCAACGTTTTGGCGCTCACGGCTTCATGCGTTGCTCTATCTGCGGGCATTACCGCGCTGCCGGGTGATACGGGAACGCCGGTTGCCGAGCAGCTCGCGCAGCTTTCAGGCAACCTTGGTATCGTGCTTGCCGTGCTATACCTAGAGAAATATTTGCTCACGATTTTGTGGTCGGTTGGCTTGGGCGTCCTAATCCCGTTTGCGTTGGTGCTCTTTGCGGTGTCGCTCGGCATTCACGGGCGCTGGAGTACGAGCGCCGTCCTGCGCCGTGTGGCGACACGCGTGCTGGTGGTTGCCGTGATCGGCATGGCGCTCGTACCCGCGAGCGTATGGGTGTCGCAAAAGGTCGATGAAACGTATCGCGTAAGTATTGAGCAAGCTGAGCAAAAGGCGAGCGATGCCGCAAAGACGGCTGATGCCACGGACAGGTCAGCCGAGACCAGCTCAAAATCGAACAAGAAAAAATCCGAGGCCAAGGAGTCCAAAAACGTGCTCGAGCAGTTGACTGACGGGGCCTCGAGCCTTGTTACGTCGGTGACCAGCGGTGCCAAGCAGATGACCGATGAGATCGTGCATCAGGTGACCGATCTGATCGAAGGCGTCATCGTGATGATCGTGACCTCGTGTGTGATTCCTCTACTGGTGCTCGTGGCGTTCCTATGGCTAGGACACGTGCTGCTGGGGATCGATATCTCCGGTCCCGCGAACTATCTGACGGGCCGCTTTCTGAGTGCTCCGTCCAAGAACGCCAAAAAGGGTGGGCAGTCCGAGTAGCTAAAACAGCTGTATATACCGGGGAATACCGCCGAAGGGCGGTCGAGACACGTTCTCGGCCGCCCTTTTGTTTGTTGAACACATGGTCGCTACGTCCGCGCCGGGTCCAAACGGTCAGCAATCACCTGTGAACGGTATTTGCTCAAAAAAGAACAAAGATAAACAAATAGTTGTTGCAGTTTATGTTCGAATGTGTTCAAATAAACACGAACAGTGAAGAACCGCACGTTCAGATGCCCGGACCTGAACGCGATTCAACACTTCCAAACAGGAACTACGCACCTGCGTATCTCTCAAGGAGGATGTCATGAGGGTTGTAATCGCTTCCGATGCCGACGGTATGTCGATGAAGGAGTCCATCAAGGAGATGCTCATCGCCGACGGTCACGAGGTCGTCGACTATTCCGAGACCCCTGCCGCGGACTTTGTCGATTCCGCGACCGCCGTTGCCAAGGACCTGCTGGAGCACAAGGATTCCCAGGGCTTCGCATTCGATAAGTACGGCGTCGGCTCCTATATGGCCGCCGTCAAGATTAAGGGTATGGTCGTCGCCAACATTTCCGACGAGCGTTCCGCCTACATGACCCGCGAGCACAACGGCTCGCGCATGGTCACCATGGGCCCGGGCGTTGTAGGCACCGAGGTCGCCAAGAAGATCGCCCGCGAGTTCCTGCGCGCCCAGTACGCCGGCGGCCGTCACCAGGTCCGTGTCGACATGCTCAACAAGATGGCCTAACGAGAGCCACCGAGAACTCGAACTTCTACCTCAACTTGTGAATTCAGACGAAAGGACGTTCTGATGAAGAAGACCATCGCAATCGGTTGCGACCATATCGTTACGGACGAGAAGATCTATCTGGCCGACCGCCTGGAGCAGGCTGGCTACAAGGTGCTCGACTGCGGCACCTACAGCCACACCCGTACGCACTATCCCATCTATGGCAAGGCCGTGGGCGAGGCTGTTGCCAGCGGCAAGGCCGACTTTGGCGTGGCCCTGTGCGGCACCGGCATCGGCATCACCAACGCCGTCAACAAGGTTCCCGGCGCCCGCTGCGCCCTGGTCCGCGACATGACCTCTGCCCTGTATGCCCGTCGCGAGCTCAACGCCAACATCGTGGGCTTTGGTGGCAAGATCACCGGCGAGTTCCTGATGGCCGATATCATGCTTGCCTTCCTGGAGGAGCCCTACGAGAAGACTCCCGAGCACGATGCCCTGATCGCCAAGATCGATGCCTGCAACAAGGCCGACGCCGAGGCTCAGGCCGACCCGCACTTCTTCGATGAGTTCCTCGAGAAGTGGGACCGCGGCGAATACCATGATTAGCGGGTATCCGGCGTAATTAACTAGTCCGTTGACGGCTCGCGTTTCTGTGAGGGGGCGCGGGCCGGTTTTCTATCAGCCCATTGACTCGGCGGGCTGGCGTAAGAAAGGGAAGGCTCCTATGGAGTTTGTTCTTGATAACGGTTCTGTTCGCGTGGCACTGAGCACGGCTGGCGGATCGTTCACTTCGATTAAAGCCAACGGTCGCGAGTACCTGTGGCAGGGCGACCCATCGGTCTGGTCGGGCCAGGCACCCATTTGCTTCCCGATCTGCGGCGGCCTTCGTGACGGCCGCGCGATGACCATGGGCGGCCACGAGGTCAAGCTTGCCCGTCACGGCTTTGCCCGCAAGCAGGAGTGGAAGCTCGAGGAGCAGGGCGACAGCATGGTTGCGCTGAGCCTAAGCTCTGCCGACCACGCCGAGCTGCTCGAGCAATACCCGTATCCGTTTAAGATCGTTGCGCGCTATACGGTCGATGCAGCAAAGGTGAGCGTGTCGTATGAGGTGACCAACGAGGGGACCGAGGACATGCCGTTCTTTGTGGGCGGTCACCCCGGCTTTAAGTGCCCGCTCGACGAGGGCGAGTCCTACGACGATTATGAGCTCCGTTTTGAGCAGCGTGAGGCGGCAGAGCTCTGCACCGCCGTTCCCTCGACGGGCCTGATCGATGTTGAGCATCGCAGCAAGAACCCGATGGTTGGCCACGACCTGCCGCTTACCCACGAGCTCTTCGACTTTGCCGAGACCATCTTTGATGTGCTCGAGAGTCGCGTGGTCACGCTGACCAAGAAGACCGAGGACAAGGGCGTGCGCCTGACATTCCCCGATATGCCGTACCTGATTGTGTGGAGCAAGCCCGAGGGCGACTTTGTGGCCGTTGAGCCGTGGGGCGGTCTGTCCACCTGCTCCGATGAGGACGATGTCCTGGAGCACAAACGTGGCTGCCTGGTGGCCAAGCCGGGGGAGACCGTCACTCGCGGCTTTGAGATCGAGATTCTTTAACGAGCTATCGTATGTTTGGGGACGCACACGTCGTGCCCCGGAAACAGGAGTTCAACATGATTCTGACCGTTACCATGAACCCGTCGATTGATACGCGCTATCAGCTCGACAAGCTGATCATCGACGACGTGAACCGCGTGACGCCCGAAAAGACCGCTGGCGGTAAGGGCCTCAACGTGAGCCGTGTGCTGTTGCAGCTGGGCGACGATGTGCTCGCAACCGGTCTGCTCGGCGGCCACATGGGCGCCTATATGGCCGAGCTTATGGATACCGATGGCGTTAAGAACGACTTTGTGCCCATCGCCGGTGAGACGCGCATTTGCCTGAATATTCTGCACGAGGGCAATCAGACCGAGCTGCTGGAGAGCGGCCCGCAGATCGCCCCGGCCGAGCTCGAGGCCTTTACGGCCAAGTTCGCCGAGCTTGCAGCGAAGGCGGACGTTGTGACGCTTTCGGGCTCGCTGCCGCGTGGCGTCGATGCTGGCTACTATGCCGAGCTCGTCAAGATCGCCGAGGAGGCGGGCGCCAAGGTGCTGCTCGACACCTCGGGTGCATCGCTGGAGGCCGCGCTGGAGTCCGACGCGAAGCCTGAGCTCGTAAAGCCCAACCTGACCGAGATTAACGGCCTGCTGGGTACGTCCTTTACGACCGATGATGTCGATGCCCTGCGCGAGGCGCTTGCCGCCGATGACCGTTTTGCCGGTATTCCCTGGGTTGTCGTTTCGATGGGCGCTGCCGGTTCGGTGGGCTTCCATGAGGGTCGCGCGTTCCGCGCCAAGACGCCCGCGATTGCGGCTGTGAACGCGACGGGTTCCGGCGACTCGACTATCGCCGGCTTTGCGCATGCCATTGCTGCTGGTGCCGACGACGTCACCGTGCTCAAGACCGCCAATACCTGCGGCAAGCTCAACGCCATGGATCCCAAGACCGGCCACCTGGTCATGGATCGCTGGGACGAGGTCTACAACAGCGTTGAAGTAACGGAGCTTTAGGGTTACGGCGTCGAGTTACGGCGTTTTACCAAACGCCGTAACCGGTCGACGCTGCGCGGGCCGCATTTGGACAATCTGACGTTCAACTTCAAGGGCGCGACCAGAAGGTCAGCGCCCTTTCGTTTCACGTCACCTTGTCTCAAATGCGGCCCGCTCGCTGCCGTTGCCAAAACATCGGCGTTGCCTTGCTTCGGGAATGCGGCAGATAGAGACGTTCCTTTTTGCCGGCAGTTTGGGACACTCCTTACGGGGCACCCCCCTCCACAGCGCCTATGCCAGCTTGTCGATTTGCCCAATCTCCCAGAGCGGAATATTGACGAGCGTGCCTTCGTCTCTATATGCCGCTAACGATGTTCTCACGCAGCGCTCGAGCTTGAACTTCTCGCAGGCAATCCTCAGGCTCTTTGCTTTGAGATTCTCTGCCGCCTTGACCTCGAGCGGAAGCACGGTCCCCGCATGGTCGACGGCAAAGTCAGTCTCTGCATTGCCGGAGGAGGATGACCAATACGCGGGAGTATTGCCTTGGAGCAAAAGCTCCTGTGCGACGTATTGCTCGGTCAGCGAGCCTTTGAACTCCGTAAAAACAGCGGGCCCGTTCAGAACAATGGCTGGCGTGAGGCCGGAGAGTGCTCCGAGGATGCCGGTGTCGATGCAGAACAGCTTGAAGCCCGAGAGATCCTCGTAGCTTGTGAGCGGTGCTCTTAGGGCGGAAACACGTGGTACCTTATGAACGATTCCATAGTCCATGAGCCACTGGAGGCTTTCCTCAAAATCGCGTGCGCGCGCCCCGGGACGAAGCGCGCCGTAGACGAACTTCTTGTTTTCCTTTGCGAGCTGGCCGGGAAGGGATTTCCAAACCAGCCTCATGCGCTCGACGATGCGGGCTGGCGCATGCTTGCCAAAATCGGATTCATAAGCTTCGATGATTTGCTGCTGAAGCCTGCGGGCCTCGATGAAATCGTGGGAGGCGGCGAAAGCGGAGACAACTTCTGGCATGCCACCGACAACGAGGTATTCCTTGAGCAGGCGCTCGAGCTTTTCGGAAACGTTTGTCAGCAGGTCCATGTCTGCGGCAAGGATGGCATCTGCGAGCGGGTCGCCATCGACGGCACGAACGAACTCGACAAACCCCATGGGGCGCATGGTGAGCTGGTCGATCTTGCCGACGGGGAACGACTCGTTTTCGCGTCGGAGCGCGAGCCCCATATAGGAGCCGGCTGCCACGATATGGTATTCCGGCGCCAGCTCGTTGAAGTATTTGAGCGAGGTGATGCCACGCGGTGCCTCTTGGATTTCGTCGAAGATGATGAGCGTGTCTGTCGGCGTTATGGTCTGGCCGCGCAGGAGCTCTATCTGGGAGATGATGCGTTTGGGGTCAAGGCTTCCGTCGAACAGCGAACGTGCGCCCGGTTCGAGCATAAAGTCAAAGCGGATGACGTTTTGATACTGCTGGCCTGCGAATTCGTTAAGAAGCCAGGTTTTTCCCGTCTGGCGGGCCCCCTTAAGCAGGAGGGGCTTGCGGTTTGCCCTAGATTTCCAAGCGATGAGTTCGTCCATTAGCTGTCGCTGCATACTGCCTCCTAACGATCATGGTTAGTATAAGACCGTTTCGGTCTTTCCATCGAAAAATGTGGGAGTAAACCACGTTTTTCCATCGAATAATGTGTGAGGCAACCACGTTTTTCCATCGAATAATGTGGGAGTTTAGGTCGGCACCTGGGGACGTTCCTTCTCTGCCGGCAGTTTGGAACACTCCTTGTTTTGGTGCAAATTAGCTGCCCTTGCACCAGAAAACGGCGCCCGTCGGCGATGTTGTCGGCGGGCGCCGTTGTCGTGTGGGCGGTTATGTCATGGGCGCTATTTGTCGAGCATGAGCGTCCGAAGTCGCGTGCTACAGCGAATCGATGAAGCGCTGCTGGGCGGCACGACCGGCCTCGTCCCACTTAAAGACGCCGGCGTTGTCGAGTACGTGGCCAAACACCACGCCGACCTCCTCGCGCAAGATGTCGATGGCGTTATCGGCCGTAAGCTCATCGGCACGACGGGCAAAGACGTCCAGAGCCCACGCGGCGTGGCTGCGGCAAAGGTCGTCGCCCTCGAGCGCGGTGGCAAGGTCGTAGCTTGCGTCGACCTTGGCTGCCAGCAGGTGTTCGCGAACGGCGCCAAGCTCGGGAACCAGGCGCGGCGGAAGAATGGCCAGGCCCATGACCTCGATCAGGCCGATGTTCTCCTTCTTAATGTGGTGGTACTCGGCATGCGGGTGGAATACGCCCAGCGGATGCTCATCGGTCGTGATGTTGCAGCGAAGCGCCAGGTAGGCCTCGTAGATCTCGCCACCGGCATTACCGCGGGAGTCCACGCGGCGGATGACGGGCGTCACGGTGTTGTGGGCCACGCCGTCGGCTGTGTGCGCGATGACGCCCACGGACTCGTCGGTCCACTCGCGCCAGGCGAGGATGATCTTCTCGGCGGCATCGAGTAGCTCACCGCGGTCGTGCGAGCGCAGGCGCAGCACCGAGAGCGGCCACTGCAGCACGGTACCGGTGACCTTGTCAAAGCCGGGCACGCTAAACTGCGAGACCTCGGCCGCGTGCATCATCGGGAACTCGTGCGCGCCGCCCTGGAAGTGGTCGTGCGACAGGATCGAGCCGCCCACGATGGGCAGGTCGGCGTTGGAGCCGATAAAGTAGTGCGGGAACAGGTCCACAAAGTCGAGCAGGCAGGAGAGGCCCTTACGGTCGACGTGCATCGGACGATGCTCCGAGCTCATGGCAATGCAATGCTCGTTAAAGTACGCGTACGGGCTGTACTGGAAGCCCCAACGCTCGCCGTCGAGCTGGATGGGGATAACGCGCAGATTCTGGCGGGCGGGGTGGGCGCCACCGTCGGCTGCGGCGGAGCGTCCGGGGTAGCCCTCGTTTTCGATGCAGAGCTGGCAGGCGGGATACTTCTCGCCCGTGTTCTTGGCAGCGCCGGCAGCGGCAATATCGCGCGGGTCCTTCTCGGGCTTGGACAGGTTGATGGTGATCTCAAGATCGCCCCAGTTGGTGGGGGTGCTCCATTTGATATTGCGCGCGATGGCGGCGCGGCGCACATAGCCGGCGTCGCAGCACAGGCCGTAGAACCAGTCGGTCGCGGCGCGGGGCTCGTTGACGCCCATGCGCCCATTGAACTCCTCGTTTACAACCGAAGGCCTCGGCATGAGCACGCCCATGATGCGCATGGCGATGCGGTCGCGTCCCGAGGCCGTGTCCTCGGCGGCACCGTTGGCAACGGCGGCCTCGGAAAGTACGGCGAGCGTGCCCTCCAGATCAAAGTCGGGGAGCGTATCGGGGTGCAGAAGCGAAATCTTTTCGGTCTTGAGCGCCCAAGTCATGTCGATCGCGGGGCCCGTGGCGCCAATGCACTCAAGAATGGTGTTGTAGGCCCAGATGCGGTCGTCCTGTCCGATCATGGATCGGTGGATGGCGTACTCGATCAGGCCCTGCGCGGCTTCGCGCACGTCGGTCATTACAGCCATGCTGTGTAGGCCCCCTTGTCAGAGATAGCGTAGTGACGGGCAGAACCCTCGCCCAGCCAGCCGTTCATCTTGGTAATGAAGGTATCGACCAGATCGAGCGGCACGAAGGCCTGGATGGTGCCGCCAAAGCCGCCGCCGTGGATGCGGACGGCGCCGCGGCCGTCGAGCACGTGCTCGGCCAGCGCCAGGGCATACATGGAGGGCTGCTCGGAGCCCAGCTTGGCAACGACATTCTGCAGGTACATGGCAGAGCTGGCGCCGGACTCGCGCGTCAGGGTCAGGAACTGGTCGATGTCGCCGGCGTTTAGAGCCGCCCAGCGCTTGTCGACCAGGCCGTTCTCGTACCAGTAGTGAACGGCGCGCAGGCAGGCGCGGTCGCCCAGCTTGGCGCGCAGCTCGGGCAGCTTGGCGTCAAAGTCGGCAACGTCCACCTCGCACAGGCGCGCCTTGCCAAACTCGGCGGCAACATCCTGCATCTCGCGCGGCACGGCGGCATAGTCGTCGGTGGCTGCCACGTGGTCGGCGCCCACCTTAACGAGCGCGAGCGCATAGCCGTGATCCTCAAAGTTGAGCTCGAGCTTCTGAGTTTTAGGCTGAGCCTGGTCCTCAAAGTCCATGTAGGCAAGGCCGCCCAGGCACACGGCGGCCTGATCCATCAGGCCGCAGGGCTTGCCGTAGTAGTTGTTCTCGGTGCGCTGGCTCATCTGCGCGAGCGTGACGGGCTCAATGGCGGGTGCGCCCCAGAGCGTCTCCATGGCGCGACCGTATGCGGCCTCGACGGCAGCGGAGCTGGAAAGGCCACCGCCCGAGGGGACGGAGCAGGTGAAGGCAAAGTCGAAGCCGTGGGGCTCAACGCCCAGAGTTGCGACCTCGTGGGCCATGCCGCGGACGAGGCTCGCGGACGTGCCCTTCTCGGACTCCTGAACATCCAGCGTGTCGAGCGTGATCTCAAAGGTGGGGTAGCCCTCGTCGGCAACGCGGACCTTGTTGGTGTCGGTTGCCACGGCGATACCGTCGACGGCGACATCGAGCGAGCCGGCGATAACGTGGCCGCCCTCGTGGTCGGTGTGGTTGCCGCTGATCTCGGAACGGCCGGGCGCGTGCACGTAGAGCACCTGGCGGTCGCCGATGGGGCCAAACTCCTCCTCAAACAGCTTGGTGAGGGTGGCGAGCGTCTTTTCGTCGGGGGCGGTCATGAGGGTCCTTTCCTTGGCGCGAACAGGTAAGTTTTGCGTCGTTATGAGTACGTTAACAATTTGAAGCGGCGTGAACTCAGCATTCACGATGCCGCACGTTATGGGCTATGTTAACGTACTCATAACACAACGCTTGTCACTTTTTGAGAATCTGGTAATCGGTAGAAATTCAGCCGTGAACGGTACTGCCGTATGGACTTATAAAGCAGAAGAGATGCAGATAGAAAAAGTAGAGTACGTTAACATGCGTCCGACGATAGCGGGCCTCGGCGCGGGATGTATTTCTGCCCGGGCCGGCATTCACGCTATTCAGATCTCGCAAGGGTGAAGGTGATCTTGTGGCAAGGCGCCCGTCCAACGATACAGGTACGCGTCCGGTCTCCATGGCCGACGTCGCCCGCGCTGCTGGCGTTTCGCAGCAGACGGTTTCGCGCGTCGCCAACGGCTTGCCCAACGTTAACGAGCAGACGCGCCAGCGCGTGCAGGCCGCTATGCAAGAGCTCGGCTTTCGTCCGAGTTATGCCGGTCGCTCGCTGCGCGACGGCCGTTACCATTCGGTCGGCCTATGCATCAACGATGTCACCAAGTTTGGCAACCTCTCAATGATCGACGGCATTGCCAGCGCTGCTCGCGAGCATAATTGCGCCATCACGCTGGTCGAGATGTCCAAGACCGAGGAATTCTCGCTTGCCGAGGCCACGCGTCGTATGGCCGCATTGCCGGTGGACGGCATCATCATCGGCATGAGCCGCATGGCGCCCGATTTTGAGACGTTTGATCCACTGCCGGGCATTGGAACGGTCATCGTTACCATGTACGCGCATCCGCGCGTGACTACGGTCGATTCCGACCATTACGGCTGCTCGCTCTTGCTTATGGATCACCTGTTTGAGCTGGGGCACGGGCAGATTCGCTATATTGGCGGCCCGTCGTTCTCGGTCGACGAGCAATTTCGCCGCGCTGGCTGGCAGGATGCGCTCGAGCGTAAACACATCGAGCCGGCAGAGCCGCTCGAGGGCGACTGGTCTGCCAACAGCGGCTACGAGGCCGGCAGGTACCTGGCCGAGCACGATCGCACCATGACGGCGATTTACGCGGCAAACGACCAGATGGCAAATGGCGCGATTGCAGCGCTGCGCGATAGCGGCCTGCGCGTGCCCGAAGACGTGAGCGTGGTGGGCGTCGACGATTCGCTTGATGACTTTGTCGCGCACAACGAGCTCACGACCGTACGGTTCGATCTGCATCAGCGCGGACGCGAGGTGTTTGAGCATGCGGTTCCCGAGGCGGGTACGGCGGGCAAAACCGTTGCCATTCGTATTCCCGGCCAGCTCATTATTCGACATAGCACGGCGATACCACGCTCATAGTTTGCGCAGGTAAACGGCGATTTATCGTATTTCAATAACAATCGGTAAGGATGTCGGTAGATAGCTGTTGGGATGTAGTCGAGTGCTATGATAGACGGGCTCTTTTGTCTATCTAGGAGGCTTTGCCTGATGGAGATCACCAAGGATATCCGCTACGTTGGCGTCGACGATCACGACATTGACCTGTTCGAGGGCCAGTACGACGTGTCCGAGAACGGTATGGCATACAACAGCTACGTTATCTTGGGCGATAAAATCGCTGTCGCCGATTCGGTCGACGGTGGTTTTGTCGACGAGTGGCTCGGCAACCTCGAGGCCGCGCTCGACGGCCGTACGCCCGACTACCTGGTCGTCCATCACATGGAGCCCGATCACTCCGCCGGTATCGCTGCCTTTATGGAGCGCTATCCCCAGGCGCAGATCGTGGCAAGCATGGGCGCCTTCCGCATGATGGTCAACTACTTTGGCACCGACTACCCCGAGCGTAAGATGGTCGTCAAAGAGGGCGACGTGCTCGACCTGGGCGGCCACAGCCTAACCTTTGTCGGTGCCCCCAACGTGCACTGGCCCGAGGTGCTCTTCTCCTATGAGGCCACCGACAAGGTGCTCTTTAGTGCCGACGGCTTTGGCAAGTTTGGCGCCAACGACATCGAGGATCCCGAAGGCTGGGCCTGCGAGGCTCGCCGCTACTACTTTGGCATCGTCGGTAAGTTTGGCAAGTTCGTGCAGGCCGTGCTCAAGAAGGCCGCCGACCTGGACATCCAGATCATCTGCCCACTCCATGGCCCTGTGCTGACCGAGAACCTGGGCTACTACCTCGACACCTACAACACCTGGTCGAGCTACCAGCCCGAGGACGAGGGCATCACGATTGCCTACGCGAGCGTTTACGGCCATCTGAAGGCAGCCGTCGAGGAACTCGCTGCAGCGCTCGAGGCTCGCGGCCAGAAGGTCTCCGTCTTTGACCTGGCTCGCGACGATATGGCCGAGGCCGTTGAGGACGCGTTCCGCTACGACCGTCTGGTGCTTGCCTCCATTACCTACCAGGGCGAGATCTTCCCGTTCATGAGCGCCTTCATCCATACGCTCGCCGAGCACGCCTACCAGAACCGTACGGTGGCGCTCGTCGAGGCCGGCTCTTGGGCACCCGCGGCTGCCAAGGTTATGACCAAGGAGCTCGAGAGCATGAAGGACATCACCCTGACGCAGAACAAGGTGACCGTTCTGGGTTCGCTTAACGACGCATCGCGCGCCCAGATCGAAGCCCTCGCCGACGAGCTTTCCAAGTAGCGACACATTCACTTCTGATGCTCAACCACCACAAAGGAGACCTTTGTGGTGGTTTTTGTTTAAGCGCCGGCGATGAGGAGATTTGGGCGGGCGTTGTCGACGATCTCGGCGATTGAGGTGGCGACGGCATTATCGGGGTCGCTGTCCATCACGATGGAGTCGACGTCGGCGAGTTCGGCAAAGCGGTACATGCCGCGTCCGTTAACCTTGCTGGCGTCCATGAGGGCGACGCTTTGACGGGCCGCGGCGATCATAGCCGTTTTGGTCTCGGCCATCTGGGGAAAGTCGGTCGTAAAGCCGCAGCTGGGGACAAAGGCGCCGGGGCACATGACGGCCAGATCGGCATGGACCATTTGGAGCGCCTGCATGGTAAGTGGGCCGTACAGATAGCGATGGCCTTTGCGCAGCGCCCCGCCCAGCATGACGACATCGACCGAGGGCATGCTCTCGTCGATGTAATCGGCAATGGTAATGTCGGCCGTGATGACGGTGATGCCATCGCGCTGGTCGAGGAGCCGGACAAACTCGAGCGCCGTGGTGCCCGAGTCGACGAGCAGCGTGTCGCCGTCATTGACGAGCTCGATGGCGCTTTGCGCGATGGCCTGCTTGGCGGCGACGTTGACATTGATGCGGCGATCCTGCGTGGAAACGGTTAGGCGTTTGTGGAGCGATACGGCACCACCATGTGTGCGGCGCAGCTTGCCTGCTTCGGCGAGCGCGTCAAGGTCGGCGCGGGCGGTGACGGAGGACACGCCAAAGGTCTGGGCGATTTCTGCTACCTGCACCGAGGCATTATGATCGAGCATTTCCAAAATGGCGGTACGGCGTTCGTCGGCAAAGGCACGGTTGGTGGCTTGGGCCATGCTTGCTCCATTCTCGGCTAAATTTGCAGGAATTGTGTTGACTCTATTTTCGTTCATTTTCTTTTTGAGTAAGAAAACACCTTTCGATTACTTATCTTTTCTATAAAAGAAAGACTCTCAACGCCCAAAATTCAATATCGAACACGCCCACTCGGCTCCAATTCCTTCCGTTTACTTTTCAAAAACGACGGTATTGACCTGCATGGGCTCAATATCTCGCACGTGCAAAGCCGCTGAATTTCATACAATGAGCGCAGTAAAACGCAAGGTAAAACGCCTTGTGAACAACTACGCCCGATGTCCAGATGCGGGCGAGGGAGAGGAGCAAACGCTCATGGCACTTGTTACCACCGAAAAGATGCTCAAGGACGCTCAGGCCGGCCATTACGCCGTTGGCGCGTTCAACGTCGAGAACCTCGAGTTTGTTATGGCCGTTCTGGCCGCTGCCGAGGAGACCAAGTCCCCCGTCATCATGCAGACCACCCCGGGCACCATCAAGACCGCTGGTCTGGACTACTTCTACGGCATGGTCAAGGCTGCCGCCGAGCGCGCTTCCGTGCCCGTCGCTCTGCACCTCGATCACGGCGATGGCTATGACCGCTGCATGCAGGCTTTCCGCACGGGCTACACCTCTGTCATGATTGACGGTTCGCACGAGTCCTTCGAGGACAACATCGCCCTGACCAAGTCCGTCGCCGACGCTGGCCGCGCCATGGGCGTGCCCGTCGAGGCCGAGCTCGGTAAGGTTGGCGGCAAGGAGGACGACGGTCCCGCGGTTGAGGGCGAGAGCCCCTACACCGATCCTGCCGAGGCCAAGGAGTTCGTCGAGCGTACCGGCTGCACCTCCCTCGCAATTGGCGTTGGCACCAGCCACGGCGTGTACACGAGCGATCCGCACATCGAGCAGTCCGTGGTCAAGGCCATCCGCGACGCCGTCGACGTGCCGCTGGTCCTGCACGGCACCTCCGGTGTGCCCGATGAGCAGGTTGCCGAGGCTGTGAAGAACGGCATCTGCAAGGTTAACTACGCCACCGAGCTGCGTCAGGCCTACACCAAGGGCTTCATGGCCTACATGGCCGAGAACCCTGCCTGCTTCGATCCCAAGAAGCCGGCCAAGGAGGGTATGCGTGAGATCACCGAGCTGGTTAAGATCCGCATGACCAACCTTAACTCTGTGGGCAAAGCAGAGTAACGGCAAGGGTACTCTGATCCCACCGGACGGCTTGGGCGGGTCCCCGTATTTAGTTTCCAAAACGTCCTCGCGCATGAAGGCCCCCGTTGCCTCGCTTCTACGAAGCGTTGGCAACGGGGGCCTTCGCGCTGCGGAATGATTTTGGAAACTAAGTACGGGGACCCGCCCAAGCCGTCCTGCTCGATCGCCCTTGTGGCGTTAGGGCGGAAAGGATGGGGCGCGAGGGGCGCTTTGTTGATGAGGGGTTAGTATGCCCGGGCTTGGTTGGGGAAGGTTTTGTCTAGAGATGCTTGGAGCTTTTCGAACGATGCTCGCAAGTTGAGGCTCTGATTAGTTGAGCGTTTGGGTTTTGGGGTTGGGGAGTCGAGGAGACCGTCTCTCTGTGTCGGGGGGAAGGAGAAAAGGTTTGCATGTTTTAGGGATGGCTGCTGTGCTGCGTCATTGGAAGAATGCATGCCTATGCGGCCTCCTCGATGTCCACCAAAAGGTTGCGCACGGGGTGTGCTGCTAGGTCCTGTGCGCTGACCACATTATGCCGCGGTCGTTGCAAAGAAGCGCTAAAGAAAGGCTTAATGAGGTTTGCAATTACGATGAAACCGCAGGTCAGAGCTATCGAGTAACACTCTTGTAAGGTTTTGAGCTTAAGGGCTTTCTAAGGTTTGTGGCGCGGACGTGGCGCGGGCGTGTGAATGCTCGCTGCTAGCGCTGCGGCTCTGCGGCGCGCACCAGTTCGATGACCTTTTCCATCGTGGCGTCGATGCGGTTATTTTTGAGTTCGCATTCCCAGATGGTTATGGGCGTCCAGCCCATTTGAGTGAGCGCTGCCACAGCGGCGCGGTCGCGCTCGACGTTGCGACGGAACTTTGCCTCCCAAAATTCAACATTGCGCTTGGGCTGGCTGGGATTGCATTTGGGGCAGCGGTGCCAAAAGCAGCCGTTTACGAAGATGGCGATCTTGCGGCCGGGGAAGGCGATGTCGGGCTTGCCGGGGACTTTCCATTCCAGGCGATAACCCGTGAGTCCTGCGGCGCGCAGGCGCTGGCGAACGAGCAGCTCGGGCTTGGTGTTGGCACGCTTGTTGCCCTTCATGGACTTTTTGATGGCGGCGCGACGGCGCACTAGCTCGCGCTCGTCAGCGGAGAGGTCCGAGGTGTCGATGCCGTCGAGCAGGCCGGGCTTGGGGCGCTTTCTGCTGCGGCGTTTGGTTTTGCGCTTGGGTTTTGCGGCGGGCTCGTCGGCCGAGGCGGTGTCGCCGCCGCCGCTGGTGCTTGCCTCAAGCCGGTCTTCCTTTAGCTCGATCAGGGCGTCGATCAGCCCTTTGTCGGCGGGCATCCACTCAACGGTGGCGAGAGACGTGCGCGGAATCCAGCGGATATCGAGCTGGCGCTCGTGCTTCTGGGGCTCATCGGATTCATCGGCGAGCGAGCAGTAGTAGCACTCCATGGAGAGATGAAAATCGGGATAGTCATACTCAACGGTATAGAAATCGCGCAGGTTGGTGACTTTTACCTGCAGTTCTTCCATGAGCTCGCGGCGCACGGCGTCTTCGGGTGTCTCGCCGCGCATGAGCTTGCCGCCCGGAAACTCCCAAAGTCCCTGCATGTCGCCATAGCCGCGCTGCACGGCAAGCAGCTCGTCAGATCCTTCCTTGCGAATGATTCCAGCGGCAACATGAACAGTCTTCAACAGGAGTCCTCTCTCAACATCAACACGTGGCAGGGCGGCTACCCGTACCTTACACAACGGTAAGGCAAGCGTAAGCCATATCGATGGTAGCCGACTCGTCTTCTTGCGACTATAGATGCCGTAGACTAATCGCAAGAAAGGACTCGGTATGCAAACCACGCACATGGCGACCCCGGTACTGGAGGTCGCGCATCTCGAAAAGGTATACGGAGCGCTGGGCAACGTGACCCGTGCGCTCAACGACGTCAGCTTTACCGTCAACCGCGGCGAATTCGTTGGCATCATGGGCGCTTCGGGCTCGGGTAAGTCGACGTTGCTCAACTGCGTCTCGACCATCGATAGCGCCACGAGCGGCACCATCCGTATCAACGGGCAGGACGTAACACGCATGAAGCAGGCTAAGCTTTCGCAGTTCCGCCGCGAGGAGCTCGGCTTTATCTTCCAGGACTCCAACCTGCTCGATACGCTCACGGCACGCGAGAACATCGCCCTGCCGCTCACCATCGCCCGCACAAACTCGGCAGAGATCTCAACCCGCGTGCAGGATGTGGCAGCGCGCCTGTCCATCAGCCAGGTGCTCGACAAGTATCCCTACCAGATGTCCGGCGGTCAGCAGCAGCGCGTTGCCGCGGCTCGCGCGCTCGTTACCGACCCCACCATGATCATGGCCGACGAGCCCACCGGCGCCCTCGATTCTAAAAGCGCTCGTCTGCTGCTCGAGAGCCTGGAGGCCCTCAATCGCCGCTTGCGCGCGACCGTGCTCATGGTCACGCACGACAGCTTTGCCGCCAGCTACACGAGCCGTGTGCTGTTCATTCGCGACGGCAAGATTTTCACCGAGCTGCGCCGCGGCGATACCGACCGCCGAGAGTTCTTCGACCGCATTATGGAGGTCGTTGCCATGATGGGCGGTGAGGGCTCCGATGCTCTGTAAACTCGCTTGGGGCAACGTCCGCCGCGCCGGCCGCGACTACCTCGTCTACCTTTTGACGCTCACCCTGGGCGTCACGGTCTTCTATGCCTTTAACACCATCTCGATGCAGGTCGACATCGCCGGCATCGATGAAAAGGGCTTGGCACAGGTTATGGGCAGCATGCTCGGCGACCTGACGTACTTTTTGGCCGGTGTCATGGCCTTTTTGATGGTGTATGCCAATAACTTCATCATGAAACGCCGCAAGAAGGAGTTTGGCCTGTACCAGGTGCTCGGCATGGGGCGCGGGCGCGTCGCCACGATCATGGCGCTCGAGACGGTGATCGTTTCGGTCGTGGCCTTTGTCGCCGGCATTGTGCTGGGTGTGGGACTCTCCCAGCTCATGACGTTCTTTACGGCCTCGCTCTTTAAGACACAGATCGCCAATTTCCACTTCTTTTTCTCGGTGCATGCGTTCAGCCTGACCCTTGCCTGCATGCTCGTGATGTTTGTGCTCACGCTACTGCTGAACCTTCGCGCCGTGCGTCGTACCAAACTCATCGAGCTTATGGGTGCCGAGCGTCGCAACGAGAGCATCAAGACACGCAACCCCTGGATCGCGATTGCCATTTTTGCCGTGGGCGTGGTGCTTGTGGGCGTGGCCTATTACCGTCTGCTACGTGATGGGTTCCCGCTAACCGCGACGGACAGCAAGCTGCAAGAGGCCATGAACCAGTTTGGTATTACGACCGCTATGGTTACCGTGGGCACCTTTGCCCTGTTCTGGGGACTCTCGGGCATGCTCATCAAGCTGCTGCAGAGCCTGCGCAGCGTGTATTGGCGTGGCCTCAATATGTTTACCGTGCGTCAGCTTTCGGCCAAGGTCAATACGGTGTGCTTTTCGATGGGCGTCATCGCGATGCTCCTGTTTTTGGCCATCACTTCGGTGACGTGCGGTATGTCGATTGCCAACGTGATGAACGAGAATCTGGAGCGCTATAATCCGGCCGACATGTCGCAGACGTATGTCTATTACACGCCCGATACGCTCGACTTCTACAAAGAGTCTTTCAATCCGTCTGAGGCCGATCGAATGGTGCTGGCCGATAGTACGGTCGATTTGTACTCCGCATGGCACGGCGATCGTATCGATCACGATAACGTTGCAGACGGTATTAAGGGCAAGTCGGCGGACAACAACGACGAGACCGGCAAGAAGGTCAATATCGCCGATGTTGCCGGTGAGCATGTGCAGATCGATTCGTATCTGAGTTACCCGCTTGGCGGCTCGGATCCTTCGGTGACTCCAAGTGAGATGTGCAAGACCATGGGCGAAAAGCTTCCCAAGGCGTTCGGGGGTAGCAATGCCGATGCGATGGGTCTGTTTGTGACGCCGGCGAGCCAGTACAACAAACTGCGCCAGATGATGGGCGAGGAGCCGGTGCACATCGGTCGCGACCAGTATCTGCTCACGTGTGATATGGGCGGCGAGCTGGTCGACCTGTACACCAAGTATATGGCTGGCGGCCATGCCCTTACCTTGGGCGGGCATACGCTCAAGCCCGCAACCGATAAGTCGGACGAAGATACGGCGGCCATCGCCAACTCGGCGATGGGTAGTAATCCGGGCACCGTCGTCGTTGCCGACGAGCTGTTGTCCCAACTTAATCTGCAGCCGTATTCCAGTAGCCTGCTCGTTAACTACAAACAGGGGATGGATACAACCGAGGCAGACGAGAGCATTAAATACACTGTGCTCGACAATCTGCTCGTTGACGGCAAGGAGTCGGGGTCGTGGGGAACCTTCATCACACGCTCCGAGATGTACACGCAGGCAGCGCAAATGAACGGTCTTATTAGCTACCTAGCCATCTACATCGGCTTTGTATTGGTCGTTGCATGCGCGGCGATACTGTCGATCCAGCAGCTCTCCAATGTGGCCGACGGCAGCCGCAGCTATCGTGTGCTGGCACAGATCGGCTGCGACGACCGCCAGATCCGCCATTCGGTGATGGCGCAGCAAGCGGTATTCTTCCTGTTCCCGCTGGCAGTGGGTCTGGCGCACTCCTTTGTGGCACTTAAGGTGATCATCGAGCTGGTGAGCATTTTCGGAAATATGAGCATCGGCGGCACCGTGGGCCTCACCTGCGCGATCTTCCTGGCAGCCTACGGCGGCTACTTCCTGGTGACGTACCTCATGAGCACCGGCATGGTGCGAGCCGCCATCGCCACCCGCTACAGCGAGTAACAAGCGGGTAAAACCATCGCAAAGCCACTGCGAACAACCGCTGCGGAGGGAGTCGGACTCCCTCCGCAGCGGTTTTTTGTCTATCGGATGCCTTTCAGATGCAAGTGAGTAGACTTTTTTGGATTTGCCGAGCACATCGCGACAAATGCGCGGTATAACCGCAGGTCAGCGCTGTGGCGTTTTGGGGCGTGCTTGGCCTCCTGCAAAAAGTCTACTCACTTGGTTTTGCTGTTAGAAAGTCGCCGCAAGGGAAAGCGGCTCCGTTGACGTTTGCCCAGATAAAACCCGCCAAAATAAACCTGTCCCTTTTTGGCGGGTTATCGCTTCCAAAAGTGGAGGATCAGGGTGGCGCCTTTTTGCGGAAGGGGCACATTGATTAATTCGGGTAACAGTTTTTTACGCCGGGGACGATGTTAAAATAGCCTAAATGCTATCTAGGAGCTTTGATTTTATGGCAACCGAGGCGGCTACCCTACAAAACGTGACGCGCTCGTTCCTCTGGCATCCAATTATGTTGTTTATAGGGGCGGCTGGTCTGTATTGTGTGGCGCCAAGTATTTATGCGGGCCTTTCTGGCACCGTTCTTATCGGCCTGCATCTGCTTTCGGGCTTCTGTGTGGGCCTCATCTCTCGCCCCGTGGGACCGGGTATTTCCAAAAGGCTTTTTGGACTTATGCTCGCAGATATTGCACTTCTTTTGATGTACACGATATCTCTTAATGTGTTTCATCAATTTCATGTTGTGGTTTCGGCGCTCGCGTTCATTTTGTTGTTGCTAGCCCCCTTGCTTGTCGCTTGCTGTTCTTGGGCGCTTGGCGGTGAATTCGCAAACATGCGTGCGGGATCAAAGGGGAAACATGTAGCCGATGACCCTACTCTCCACGGGTATCCTGAGCTCGCTCTTTACGGCCCCGTTGTGCTCTTGATTGCTTTGCTTGTTGGCCTTCAGTTTCTTCTCGTTCCGTTGATGGAGTCCATCGGTTCTTTCCTTTCCGTTAACGCCGAGATGGGGGTTGCTGCCTCGCTCGCCGAACCTCTTGCGTTTGGTAATGCTGCTGTTATTCTTGATACGGATTGTTTGTTTTCGCGCAATATAAACATCGGAGCTGTGCTCCTGAGCTTTGGTGGGCATCAAGAGATCGTATTGCTTCTGGTTACCGCCTTGGGCAGCATTCTTGCCAGGGCCATAACGCGATTTTTACCAGACTTAACGAGCACTTTTTCTGCGGCTGCCAAATTAGGAGGAAAGCACTCTTCAGTTGCCGATATCCCTGCGGCTTCGGGTTTTTCTCAAAGGGAGTTCGCGGTTTTCTCTATGAGGATAGAGGGAAAAACGTACGAGGAGATTGCTTCTGCCTTGGACATTTCCCCGTCTACCGCCCGTACCTATTTGTCGCGGGCATTGACTAAAACCGGATATAAGAGCATTTCAGAGGCGACCGCTGGGCTTCTTTTGTCAAAGGATGCGTGGCATCTTGACGCAGCAAATGGCCATGATCACCGTTCAGAATCGCTGGGGCCCTCATCGTCCAATCGGAACTGCAGGATAGTCTTCGCCTGCTTCTTGTTTATGTATGCGTCTGGAATGGGCATCGAGGAAATCCTCGTATATTTCGGCTTTGAGCATGATGCGATAATCCTATCGATAGCTATAGTGCTTGTGGCCCTGTGTTGCCGTGCGGCTATACGGTGGATGTCTGAAATGCACTCGTGCCTTTCGCCTGAACTTACTCTTTCTTCGGTGTCTGTGGGTGCTGGAGCAGCGTTCTGGGTTCACGATGTGGTAAGTCGGCTGTACATTTTCTTTGAGTCCGTTGGGAGCGGTGAGGCCGTTGGCGGCCTTTTGCTTGCTTTACGCGTGACTGCGTTCCTTGTCGTACTTATCCTTATGGCTTATTCGCTGCTATTCTTGCGTTCGAAAGATACAGTTCGGGCGGCTGATCGACGCGATGTCGTGCGTGAGGCTTTCTTGAGGCTTGGCTTCACGCCGCTTTATGCCGACATCATGGCATGCGTTTTTGATGGTAATAGAACCGCCGAGATTTGTGCGCATCTTAACGTTGCTCGGGGAACCGTCAAAGAGGCCAAGAGCAAGAGCTATGCCTTGCTTGGAGTTCACTCAGAGCGTGAACTTAGAGATAGGGTTTTTAGTCTTATAGCAGATGTTATAGAAAATAGCAGGTAGAAGCCTGTAGACAAACAAGATTGTAAATCCATCCCACGCGTCTACAGACAGTTCTGACGATAAAGGTGATACTTCCGGACAACGGGTCCGACGACCCGTGCGTTGCGATCCGGAGGTGCTTACTGTGAAGACTTGTGATTGCCTCACATATGTACGGCTTAATTTAGAAATACTTGCGCACAACCGGGGAACTATGTTGCTGACGGCGCTGCTCGCGCTCGTATTCTGCATCCCGGTATTTCTATCCGTTCCAACGGGAGCGGATTATCTATATGGTAGAGCTTCCATCGAAGATCAGAGAGCCCTTTTGGTCTCTCAAGTCTCTGACGGCGTTTATGACACTGCCCCACAGGAGCTCAACAGCATCATTGCCGACGAAAGGGCGTGCCTTGATCGAGCGCTTGAAAGCAAGGCAGACTCCAGAGAGTATTACGATGCGATTGCCGATTACGACAATCTATTGCTCAAGGAATACCGACTCGGTTATTTGAATGGCGTTGATTCGGAGTTATCGCTTGAGGCCCAAGGGCGTCTTCCCCGAGCCATAGCGATGCTGCCCCATCCGGAATCGTACGGCTCAACAACAAAAATGCCTGGGATGATTCTTCTCGCATATTATTGCGGCGCTGTTCCGGCAATAGCGTGGCTTTTAGTTCCGGTCCTCGTCCTCTATATGTCGCTTGAGGGGGATGGAAAGCGGTTCTACGATCGGGCGTTGTTGTCAAAGTTAGAGATGAATGCATGCCGCGTTCTCGTCTCTGGTATTGCATCGACGGTGGTTTTGGTTCTGGCGTTGGTTCCCTGTTTTGTATTGGCAACGGTGTTTAACGGTGTCGGTCAGACAGAGTACCCAGTCGTATTCATTCAGTATGGTGACGTAGTCGAAAGAACTGTGTTAGTTCAGCTAGGGCTATTTGCCGTCTTTGAAGCTGCGCTGTCGATGATGTTTGCTTGCTTGGGCGTGTGCGTGTACGCCGGAAGCAGAAACAGGGCCATTTCGTCTATGGTGATCGCTCTTGTGGGGGGCATAAGCCAGCTTCCATTTTATGCGAGCAAAGATGCTCCATGGCATGCGTTGCTGCCGTATATGGTGTCGAGCTATTCTGCCTCTTCGTTTGCGCTCGGCGGCGCTTCTTACGCCAATGGAGCGGAGGTATCTCTCGTTCCTGAAGCCAGCGCATCGCACTGCTTCTTTGCCGTGATGGGCGCGTTTGTTGTTTGCGCGTTGGGAGTCATCTCGTTTTCGCGTCTAAAAAGCAAGAATCGTTGGGCCTGGAACCATATTCGCCCGGATAGTTTGGGCGAGAAAAGCTTGCTCTCTCTGTCGCTGGATGCGTTGACGGTTGGAAAAAAGCAGCTGGTAAAGGGATTGCAGCTTGATATGACCGCTGGCCAGATATGGGGTCTTGTCGCGCCAAATGGACATGGCAAGACTACGTTACTTAATACTCTTTGGGGAGATGCTGGGCCATCAGTGCGCGTGTCAGGTGCTCTCTGCTTTCATGCAAAACTATGCGTCGACTGTGAGGAAATGAGAAAGGTATTCTTCTTGGTTCCGAATAGGCCGTCGCTGTTGATTCCATACATGACCGTTGCTTTTCATCTCGACCGATGCAGGCAAATTTGGCATTCACCTCGCACTTTGGACCAAGTGCTTGATCGCTTTGACTTGACTGAGCTGATGAATACGCCCGTATCTAGGCTGTCTGATGGAAATAGACAATTACTTAATGTGGCGATGGCGTATATGTCCTATTGCGAAGTCGTCCTTTTGGATGAGCCCATGAATGCACTTGATGTGAGACACGTTGCGATCGTTTCGAATGCTCTTAGAGATGAAGCGGGTAGGGGAGCACATGTCATCATCTCTTCTCATCTTATCGGAAACCTCGAATCGCTCTGCGATGCCGCCGTATTGCTCACAGGAGATGACTCGCGTGTCGTTACCCGAGAAATGGGAGGTGATTCGGAGTGGATCGGTAATGTGTACACGCAGCTTTTCAAGACGAACGACAGTGAAACTAGGAAAGGAAGATAACCATGAAACGCCATGTAACGAAGAACTTTGTGAAGGCAATGTTCGCATGTTTTATGCTTACTCTGTCGATGGTCGCAATTCCCGTTTATGCGACGGCGCAACCAGATGCAGGTTCTGTTGCACCTTGTCGTCTTGTGACGGCGGATGTCTTGGACACCTACAAATCGTTCTCCACTGCAAACCACCCGAGTGAGAATATTGACTGTTTCGATCAGACATACAAGAGGCTGTCTTTCAAAACTTCGTATTCTCGTACGGGGCAAACGATTCTCTATACGGGTGCAGCGTTAAGCCCACGCGGCAACGGGATGCCCGGGTTTGAGACAAAATATCAGTGCACATATCGTACCTGGTAGATAACTCTAGGATCGGTGTTAGCGTCGGAATAATTTAGCCAAATATAGTCGGCCGAGATTGACCAATCCCG
>CAUFMG010000009.1 GCA_959026725.1 uncultured Collinsella sp. | reverse complement strand
GGAAAGCACATTAAGTGCTTTCCTTTGCGTGCGGAACTCGCGACAAACTTAACCCGGCCCGGCCCCCGATGGCCCCAGACCTGACAAATAGGGACAGGTTTATTTTGGTCGGTTTTATCTGGGGTAATGCCGAACATGCGTTTATCTAAAGATTTGAATTCAGATAACTGAATTGACCATCTGACTAAATCGCAACCCGCACCAACCAGCCCTTTTGCTATTCCCGGCGGGGGCCGCGGGTAAAGTTTATCGCGAGTTCCGCACGAACAGGAGGCCACTTAATGTGGCCTCCGTCGTGAGCAGGACTGTAGAGCAGGAAACTTTACCCGCGGCCCCCGCCGGGAATAGCAAAAGGGCGACCCCGCAGTGGGGTCGCCCTTGTTGAGCTGTTTATGTGTAGCTGTTACTCGGCGTCGTGGTGACGGCGGGGCTTGCGGCCTCCGTTGTCGCCGGGACGGCGCGGACGGTCACTGCGCTCAGAGCGCTCGCGACGCGGACGCTCACGGCGCTGGAAGTGCTCGCCGTCACCCTCGGAGGCACCCTCGGCACGAGCCGGGGCCTCGGGCTTGTCAAGACGATCGAGCGAGATCTTGCCGCGATCGTCGACCTCGATGACGACGACCTTGACCTCGTCGCCCACGTTGAGGACGTCCTCGACCTTCTCCACGCGGCCCTTGGCGACGCGGGAGATGTGCAGCAGGCCGTCCTTACCGGGCAGCAGGTTCACGAAGGCGCCGAACGGCTGGATGGAGACAACGCGACCGGTGTACTCCTCGCCCGGCTCGGGAACCTTGATGATGAGCTTAATGCGCTCGACGGCCTGATCGACGGACTCGCCGGTGCCGCCGACAAAGACGGTGCCGTCCTCCTGGATGTCGACCGAAGCGCCGGTCTCGTCCTGGATGCCGCGGATGACCTTGCCGCCGGAACCGATGACGTCGCGGATCTTATCGGTCGGAACCTGGATGGAGACGATACGCGGAGCGGTGCTGCGCGTGGTATGACGCGGCTCGGGGATCACATCGAGCATCTTCTGAAGGATGAAGGCGCGGCCCTCCTTGGCCTGCTGCAGGGCGCGGGCCAGGATGTCGAAGGTGAGGCCGGTGGCCTTGTTGTCCATCTGCAGGGCGGTGATGCCCTCGGTGGTGCCGGTGACCTTAAAGTCCATGTCACCCAGGAAGTCCTCGAGACCCTGGATGTCGGACAGGACCACGGTCTTGCCCTCCTCCTGGATCAGGCCCATGGCGATACCGGAGACCGGGCGCTTAATGGGCACGCCGCCGTCCATAAGGGCGAGCGTGGAACCGCAGGTCGAAGCCATCGAAGAGGAGCCGTTGGACTCCATGACCTCTGAGACCACACGGATGGCGTAGGGGAACTCGTTCTCGTCGGGAAGCACCGGAAGCAGAGCGCGCTCGGCCAGGTTGCCGTGACCGATCTCGCGGCGCTTAGGGCTGCCCATGCGGCCAGTCTCGCCGGTGCAGAACGGCGGGAAGTTGTAGTGGTGCATGTAGCGCTTGCCCTCGGTGGGCTCGATGGTATCCAGACGCTGGCCCTCGTTGAGCATACCGAGCGACAGGACGGAGAGCACCTGGGTCTGACCACGCTGGAACAGGCCGGAACCGTGAACGAGCGGCAGGTAGTTGTCCTTCACCATGATGGGACGGATCTCGTCGGCGGCACGACCGTCGACGCGCTCGCCGGTCTCGACGACCATGGTGCGCATGGCCTTCTTCTCGAGCTTCTTGAGTGCCACGGGGATCTCGCGCTCCCAGGCAGCCTGCTCCTCGTCGGTGAACTCGGCGCGGATGGACTCCTTCAGAGCCTCGACCTTACCGATGCGGGAAAGCTTGTCGGCGTCGCGCAGGGCAGCGGCCATCTCGTCGTAGTGGGCGAAGATGCGCTCCTGGACCTCCTCGACGGGCTGGTCAAGCGGGTACTCCTTCTTGACGATAGCGCCGTTGACCTGCTCCCACTCGGCGACGAACTCGTCCTGAGCCTGGCAGAAGGCAGCGAGGGCCTCCTGGCCAAACTTCATAGCGGCGAGCATGTCGTCCTCGGAGATCTCCTCGGCGCCGGCCTCGACCATCGAGATAAAGTCGGCAGAGCCGCCCAGCTCCAGGTCCAGGTCGGAGTTCTCGCGCTCCTCATAGGTGGGGTTGACGATAAACTCGCCGGTCTCCACGTTACGGCCGATGCGCACGCAGGCAAGCGGGCCCTCGAAGGGCACGCCGCCGAGCGTCATAGCCAAAGAGGCGCCCATGACATTGATGACGTCGAAGGGGTTAACCTGGTCGGCGACGAGCGAGGTGGCGACGATGTGGACCTCGTTGCGGAAGCCGTCCGGGAAGCTCGGGCGGATCGGGCGGTCGATCATACGAGCCGTGAGCGTGGCCTTCTCGCTGGGACGGCCCTCGCGCTTGAGGTAGCCACCCGGGATACGGCCGGCAGCGTACATCTTCTCGTTGAAGTCGACGGTCAGCGGGAAGAAGTCGTAATTCTTGCGCTCCTTGGAGACGACCACGGTGTCGAGCATCGTGGTGTCGCCCTGCTTGACCAGACAAGCACCGGTGGCCTGCTTGGCAAGCTCGCCGGACTCGAAGGTGTAGGCCTTGCCGTACAGCTCAAAGGTCTTGGATACGAGTGTCATTGTTCTCCTTTACCCCACAGGCCCCTTGCCTGCGGGCTTCTCATGTGACGCGGGCCCCCTGCCCCCGCCACGCTTCAGAGCGTGATTGTTCACGCCCTTACACAAAAAGAGCGCCCCGCTGCGCAGGACGCTCTTAGCATGTACAAATCCGTTACTGGATGTTGTCGCGGATGCCCAGAGCCTTGATGAGCTCACGGTACTCGACGATGTCGTTCTTCTTGATGTAGGAGAGAAGACGACGACGACGGCCAACGAGCATGAGCAGGCCACGACGGGTGTGGAAGTCCTTCTGGTGGGACTTCATGTGCTCGGTCAGCTCCTTGATGCGCTCGGACAGGATGGCGACCTGAACCTTGGGGTTACCGGTATCGACCGGGGAGTTACCGAACTGGGCGGTCAGCTCCGCCTTGCGCTCTTTGGAAACAGTCATTGTTTCACCTTTCGTTTCGCGTCGCCCGTGGGCGACTCTATTCGCCTCGGACTGAGAAGCCGCCGGTGGAGCGAACATCCAAGGTCGAGGTACCAACAGGTCGGTATGTTACCACAAGCGACGCGCGCCTGCGCATCATCACCGACCCAACATGAATTCCATCGCACGGAGCCGCTGATCGGTGTGCGTGGCGGCCCAAACATGCGAAAGCCCCAGCAAAAACGCAGCCGTATGCGGATCGATCCGCTCGTCCATAAGGGAATCGAACGTCATGGACATGAGGGCGCGAAGCCATGCGACCTCGCCGGTTGAGACCAACTCGGCGCCCGGAACGCTCGACGCGCATGAGCCGCACATGAGGCCGCCCGCCTGGGGCGAAAAATACGACAGCATGGGGTCTCCGCATAGCACGCATGCCGAGAAATCGGGTCGGTAACCAACGTGCGACAGCAGTTTAAAGACAAAGGCCGCCACGAGCAGGTCCATATGTGCCGAGTCGAGCCCGCTGCCGACAAGCGTGAGCGCCCGCTGTGTAATGGCAAAGGTAAATGGATCCTCGGCATCCTCGAACGAGCACACGCGCGCAACCTCGGCAATCACGCTGGCGGCACAGGTCGTCTCGTAGTCAGGAGCAGCACCGAGCGGCGCCTCCATAAGCTCGGCCTGAGAAACCACGTCGAGCGACCGTCCATGCGCCAACAGCATATCAACGGTGCAGAAGAGCTCGCAGCGGGCCGCAAGGCGACCGCCAGGCTTACGTGCGCCCTTGGCCACGGCACGCACCTGCCGCCCCCGTTCGTCGAGCATCGTCAAGATCAGGTCGGTTTCCTTGAGCTTAGTCTTGTCGAGGACGAGCACCTTCGTGCGATATGTGCGAGAGCCTGCCATGAACGCCGAGGCTTAATCTTCGGCGTTATAGCCAAAGCGGCGGATTTGCGCCTCGTCATCGCGCCAGCCGGCCTTGACCTTCACGTCGAGCTCCAAAAAGACCTGAGTGCCAAAGATACGCTCAAGGTCACGACGGGCATCAATGCCGACATGCTTGATCATCTCGCCGCCCTTGCCGATGATGATGCGCTTTTGGCCCTCGCGCTCGACGTAAATGGTGGCGTGCACGCGCAGTACCTTCTTGGTCTGCTCGAGCGCATCGCAGATCACGCCAACGGAGTGCGGAATCTCATCACGGGTGCGGCGCAAGACCTTCTCGCGCACAAACTCGGCAACGAGCGTCTCATCGGAAGCGTCAGTACCCATGTCCTCGGGGAACCAACGCGGACCCTCGGGCAAAAAGTGCGCAACGGTCTCTATAAAGGCATCGACGTTGAAGTTCTTGACCGACGACGTCACAATCTCGTCGTCATATTCCATAAGCTCGTGGGCAGCCTTAAGCTGCTCCATGACCTGTGCGGGGTCGGCCTCATCGGCCTTGGTGAGCACCAGGACCTTCTTGGAACGAGCGTTCTTGACGCGCTCGGCAACCCAGGCGTCTCCCCTGCCGATCGGCTTGGTGGCATCAATCAAAAACGCGACGACGTCGACATCGTTTAACTCGAACAGTGCGCTCTTGTTGAGCTCGGACCCCAGGCCGTCCTTGGGCTTATGAATACCCGGGGTATCGACAAAGACCAGCTGGTAGCCGGGACGGTTGACGACGGCGCGCATGCGACGGCGGGTCGTCTGTGCCACCGGCGAGGTGATGGCGACCTTTTTGCCATAGCAGGCATTAAGCAGCGTGGACTTGCCGGCGTTGGGGCGTCCGACCAGGGCCACAAAGCCGCTGCGGAAACCGGGTTCCACGTCACCAAAGCCCGCGAGGTTCTCATCCTCGTCGCACAGGGCGTCGAGTTCCTCGTCGCTCATGCCCTCAAACGGGTCGAACTCCTCGGCCTCGTCATCCAAAATCTCATCGATAGGCTGCATATTGTCGGACATGGGAATCCCTTTCTAAATAAAGCCGAGCGCGTGGGCAAATACCAGCACGCCCACAATCGCGGCGGTGATGGAAAGAATGTATACAGAGGCGGCGGCGATGTCCTTCGCACGCTTGGCCAGCGGATGGAGCTCCTGGGTCGCCAGGTCGACGATGGCCTCCATAGCGGTGTTGCACAGCTCGCCGTGAATCACCAGGCCACAACAGATGATAATCGTGGCCCACTCGGCAATGTCGAGTCCCACGATGCAGCCGGCAATGACGGTACACACGCCCGCAACGAGCATGACCTTGATGTTGCGCTCGGTCTTGACGGCGGTAACGAAGCCCTCCATGGCGTAGGAAAACGACTTAAAGAAGGACGGATGGTCCTTGTTCGATCCGGGAATCATAGACGGCTCCTAGTCGTGGGCGTGGTTGGTGATGGGGCCGACGTGGACCAGCTTGGGGTCCTCGCCGCGCTCGAGCGCCAGATCGCGCAGGATGGCGTCCTCGCGGGCCTCCATGACCTCGGCCTCGTCGTCCTCGATGTGGTCATAGCCCAGCAGGTGCAGCATTCCGTGTACGAGCATCAGACGGCACTCGTCAGCGGGGCTATTGCCAAAACCGGGGGCCTGACGGGCAATAACCTGCGGGGCAAGGATAATATCGCCGAGCTCGAGCGTCTCATCGGCGGGAATGTCATCGTCAAAGGCCGAATCGCACTCAAACGAGAGCACATCGGTGGTGCGGTCGATACCGCGCCACTCGTGGTTGAGCTCGTGCATCTCGTCCTCGTCGACATACGAAAGGGAAATCTCGACTTCACGTTCAACGCCCTCGGCGGCAAGCACAACCTCGCAGATGTGCTCCACCTCCTGCGCGTCGAGCAGCGTATCGAGCTCGGCATCGTTGCTGATCAATACACTCAACGGGACTCCTTTCGGTCGCGCGGGCGCTGCTCGCGCACGTCATCATAAGCTTCATATGCCTCGACGATACGACCCACCAGGGCATGGCGCACCACGTCGGCGCGCTCCAGGTGCGCAAACGCCACATCGTCAACACGGCCCAAAATCTTCTCGACATCCGTCAAGCCACCACGACGACCCACCAGGTCACGCTGGCTCAGGTCGCCGGTAATCACGAACTTAGAGTTAAAGCCCAAGCGCGTCAGGAACATCTTCATCTGCTCGGGCGTGGTATTTTGCGCCTCGTCGAGCACCACGAAGGCATCGCTCAGCGTGCGGCCGCGCATGTAGGCAAGCGGGGCGATCTCGATCACGCCGCGCTCCATAAGCTCATCGGTGCGCTCGCGATCCATCATGTCAAAAAGGGCGTCGTAGAGCGGACGCATGTAGGGATCGATCTTTTCCTCAAGAGTACCGGGCAAAAAGCCCAGATTCTCCCCCGCCTCGACAACCGGACGCGTCAAGATCAGACGGCCCACCTCGTGACGCTTGAGCGCGGCAACGGCGAGCGCCATGGCCAGATAGGTCTTACCGGTACCGGCAGGACCCAAACCAAAGGTGATGGTATGCAAGCGAATGGCATCCACATAGCGCTTTTGCCCGAGCGTCTTGGGACGAATGACACGGCCGCGATACGAAAGCAGCACGTCATCGCGAAGCGACGTAGCCTCGTGCTCACCGTCGCGCAGAACGGCCAGACAGCGCGAGACATCGTCGGCAGAAAGCGTGCGCCCGGCAGCAGCCTCACGAAAGGCATGTTCGAAAAAACGCACCACGAGTTCGACCTCGTCCGGGTCGCCGCTCACGGCGATGCTATCGCCACGGGCGACCACGTGAGCGCGAACCAAGCTCTCGAGCACGCGAAGGACGCCGTCGCCGGCGCCCAAAACGCACGAGGGATCAATTCCCTCGGGAACGGTAAGTCTAATCTTCGAGGCTTCCATGAACCTCCCTGCGTGCATGGACCAAGCCGGAATCATCGACTCCGATGATAGCAACATCGAGCAGGCACGGGGCTGTAAGTCCACAGGTATCGTCAAGACGGGCATGATGGAACGAGCCGAGCGTCAGGTTGTCACCATACTCGAGCACGGCACGCTCGACCGTGCCCACGCGACGACGAGCGTCGGCAATAGCGAGCTCCTGTGCGGCGGCCCGCATACGGCGGCTGCGCTCGGCCATAACCTCGGGTGTCACCTGGTCGGGCATGTCGGCAGCAAGGGTACCGGGACGCTTGCTGTAGCGAAACACGTGCATACGCGAGAAACCCACACGGCGGCACAGCGCCAGCGACTCCTCGAACTCCTCGTCCGTCTCACCAGGAAAACCGACGATGACATCGCACGAAAGGGACGCCTGGGGCAAGTTGGCGCGAATCATACGCTCCGTGTCCTCAAAGGCTTCGGCGCTATAGGGACGGCCCATGCGATGCAGGGTCGCCGTGCAGCCGGACTGCACGGGCAGGTGCAAAAACGGGGCGATACGCTGCGGGTAGCGCGCCATAACCTTAAGAAGGCGCTCGGAGATATCCATGGGCTCGACCGAGGAAATGCGCACATGCGGAATAGACGTGCGCTCCATGATGGCCACGAGCAGCTCATCGATTTCGACGTGCTCGTCGGTCGCGCTCTTGCCATCGTAGGCACCCAGGTTCACACCGGTCAGCACCACCTCGGGCACGCCGGCCTCCTGGGCCTCGCGAACTTGCTCGAGCACGGACTCGACGGGCACGGAGCGCTCGGGGCCGCGCGCCTTCCACACAATGCAATAGGTGCAGCGATGGTTGCAGCCATCCTGAATCTTCACGCCCAGGCGAGAGCGACCGAGCGCATCGACCACCTCGCCATCGCTGCAGGCGGGAACGCTATCGGACTCAACACCCAGCACCTCGCATACACGTTCGGCGACATCTATCTTGGACGGCTCGGCAATCACGCGATCCGAAAGCTCCGACAGCTCCTCGGGATGCAAATTGGCCACGCATCCGGTCACGACCACATAGGGCTCGTTTGGATGGGCCAGCGCATGACGGACGGCCTTACGGGTCTTGGCCTCGGCCTCGCCCGTAACGGCACAAGTGTTAATGACGATCAGATCGGCATCCTGGGGCTCCACAATAGCAAAGCCCAAGCGCATAAGATCGGCAGTGATACGGTCAGACTCAACCCGGTTGACACGGCAGCCGAGGTTGACGACGGAAATATGGGGTGCGAGCACGCGGGCTCCTTAATCGAGGATATCGTCGAGGGCACTCTTGATACGGTCGGTCACCGACTTCTTACCGGAAGCGACGTCATCGCCCATCTCATCGGCAAAAGCACGGAGCAGCTCGCGCTGCTTATTGGAAAGATTGGTGGGAACGACCACGCGCAGTTGCACGATCAGGCGGCCACGCGAACCGCCACCGCCAATGCGCGGCATGCCGTAATTATTGACGCTCACGGTGTCGCCGTACTGGGCGCCGGCGGGAACCGTCACCTTAACGACCTCGTCGGGCATAATGCCCTCGACCTCGATCTCGCAGCCGAGTGCGGCCTGCGCAATCGAGATATCGCTCACCAGGTACAGGTCGTCCCCGTTGCGCTTAAAGCGCTCATGGTCGGAAACGCGCACGTTGACAATCAGGTCGCCCGAAGGCTCGCCGCGAAGGCCGGCCTCGCCAAAGCCGCTCACGCGCAGCTGGCGACCGGTCGAAACGCCGGCGGGAATATCGATGTCGATCTTTTCGTGCGAAGGCGTGCGGCCTTGACCGTCGCAGGTCTCGCAGGGATGGTCGATAACCGTGCCCTCGCCATGGCAGTCGGGGCAAGGCGAGGAAGACTGAACCTGGCCCAAAAACGATCGCTGAACCGTCGTGACGTAGCCCGTACCGTGGCAGCGGCCACACTGCTTTTCCTGTGCGCCCTCTGCCCTACCGGTGCCATTGCAGTCCTCGCAAGGAGCAAGGCGGTCATAGCTGATCGTCTTTTTGCAGCCGAGCGCCGCCTCCTCGAGCGTCACCGAAAGCGAGATGGCCATGTCACGTCCGCGACGACGCTCACGACGGCTGCGGGCGCCACCGCCGGCACCGCCGCCAAAGAACGACGAGAACAAGTCGTCCATGCCCATGCCACCAAAGATATCGTTAATGTCGACGTAACCCGAACCACCAGGGCCGTCGGCGGTGCCGTAACGGTCGTAGTTAGCACGCTTCTGCTCATCGGAAAGAACGGAATAGGCCTCGTTGAGCTCCTTGAACTTGGCCTCGGCCTCGGGGTCGTCCGAAACGTCCGGATGTACGGTACGGGCCTTCTTTAGAAACGCGCGCTTAATCGTCCGCGCGTCGGCATCCCTGTCGACGCCAAGCACCTCGTAGTAATCCCTATTTTCCGACACGACCGAATCCTTCCGACTTTCATTATTGTCACAGTGCGTCCTATACCCAAGCTGGGCCGGCCGCAAACAGAGGGTTTGATGTTATTGCATTTGGTACGGCGAAAGCATGGCCCGTTGCGAGCAGCTCGCGAACCAAACCGACACGAGCGCGAACATGAAGCCGTTGGCAAAACCGTTGGCAAACTGCATCGCACCGCGCTTCCACCACAGCAGACTGCGATGAAGCACACCGTCCGAAAGCACCATGAACAGGCCCATGGTAAACGGAATAAAGCACATCACGGCAAAGGCCGAGAACACGCCCGAGATGGCCGAGAGTACCAAAAACGGCGCCACGATGCCCATCAGGTAAAAACCGGTACGAGCTTTGCCTTCCAAGCGCTCGGCCTCAACATGGGCGCGGCCGACCAGGTCGCCGCCCGCGGCACCGTTGGTGCCAGCATGACCCATGCCGCTAATGCGGACCTCGTCGCCATCGTGCGTGCCGGCAGGAAACTCAATCGTCTGCTCGGAGGTTACGCGAGTACGACCGCTGCCACCGCAATCAGGGCAGGGGTCGGCCACGACCTTACCGGAACCACCGCACTCGGGGCAGACCGACTGGAACGTGCCCGCACCAAACAGAAAGGACAGGTCGACGTCGATGTGGCCGCGGCCGCCACAGCTTGGACAGGTATGGGCATGCTCGGAGGAGACAGAACCCGAGCCGCCGCAGTTGCTACAGGTATCGAAGCGCGTGTAGCGGACGGTCTTGCGGGCACCGCCCTTGGCCTCCTTGGCGTCGAGTTTGATATCGACGACCACGTTGGCGCCGTTCTCGGGATTGTAGGCAGCCTGCCCACGACGCTGCTGGCCCCAGGCGCCGCCAAAGGGAAAGCCGCCCTCAAAGGGATTGCCATAGCCCGCGTTGCCGGCGTAGCCGCCACCATAGGGCGAAGCCGTAGGAGCACCGGCAAAGGGGTTGCCCGAACGCATGGCGTCGTAGCGCGCACGTTTTTGCTCATCCGAAAGCACGGCGTAGGCCTCGGAAACCTCTTTAAACTTTTCCTCGGCATCCGGCTCTTTGTTGACGTCCGGATGGAGCTTGCGGGCCTTTTGCTGAAAGGCCTTTTGAATATCACGCGAGGTGGCGTCCTTGGAGACGCCCAGAATCTCGTAGTAATCTTTTTCGTTCATCGTCGCCATGCGCGGCAACCTCCTGCTCACAGCAGCGTATATATTCCGGTAATTCTACCCGAGCGGCCTAAGCTAGATCCCAAAACAGCTCGAACAGAACATTTCCATCGAGCCAGCCCAGGTGGGTCGGCGCCAGACGAGCGCGAACGTGGCCCGCGAGGACGTCAGCCGAAGTGAAGGGTCCCTCATGGACCCCGAGCGTCTCGGGCACCCAAGTAGCAAGACCCAATTCGAGCGCGCGATCGCAGGCAGCTGCCAGCTCGCCCGTTGGGATGACGCAAGCTGCACGAATCAACAGGTCGGACGCAACACCGCGCGTCATGCGACAAGCAAGCATCAGGTCCTCTGCCGCGGCCTCGCGCTGCGACAGATATTCAGCCTCAAACGCCGTCGCGTCATCGTCGCGCTGAACCAAGCGCACACGGTACCCATCGCCTCGAGAGGACACGCCGGGGAACAAACCAGCAAGACGGTCGAAATCCTCGGCGTCGAGCATGCCCGCGGCAGAACGACCCAGGCCCAGGTAGCCCCGTCCGGTCCAGTAGGCAATGTTATGGGCACACTCATGGCCGTCGAGCGCGTAGCTCGCCACCTCATAGGGGTGATAACCGGCCGCACCCAGATGCTCACGCGCCACATCCATGCAGGCGGCCTGAAAATCCTCATCAGGCTCGAGCGACTCGTTGCGGCACGCCATGCGATAAAGGGGCGTCCCCTCCTCAAGCGTGAGCGGGTAGACCGAAACATGATGTGGAGCCGCCGCCAGCACGCCATCGAGCGTGCGCTTCCAACTCGCTGCAGTCTGCCCGGGAAGTCCGCACATAAGGTCGCACGACACGTCAAGCCCAGCGTTCTTGACCGTCGCGATGGCGGCGAGCGCCCGATCGGCATCGTGAATACGGCCGATGGCGGTAAGTTCGGTGTTATCGAGCGTTTGCACGCCCAGAGAGACGCGTGTGACACCAACCTTGGCAAGCGCAGCGGCAAGCTCGGCGGTCAGCGACTCAGGATTGGCCTCGCAGGTAAACTCAACAGGGGCGCACGACGCACGAATACGCCGCGCCAGCTCCACCAAGCGCTCCCCCGCCAACGACGGCGTACCGCCGCCAACATAGACAGTGCGGATCTGGTCAAGGGCCCCAGCTTTGCCAAAAGCATCGAGGCGCGCGTACAACTGCTCAAAATAGGCATCGAACGCAGCGCTCAGGTCGCACGGAGCAAAACTGCGCGAGTCAAAGTCGCAGTACCGGCACTTTTGAGCGCAAAACGGCACGTGCACGTACAGCGCGGTAACGGCCACCCTTAAGCCTCCAGCGGATGAGGGGGCACCGATTCGCCGGCGGCAAGTGCGGCCTCGCAGGCCACCACATCGCGCTCGATCTCATCGACCAGCGCCATAAACTCCTCGTATGTGGAACAGCGCACCACATGGGCACGCCAAGCGGCAGCATGGGGCATGCCTTTTAAGTACCAGCTTGCGTACGTACGTGCACGCGACATGAGCGGCAGGAGCTCATGCGTCAGCGTTAGGTGCTCACGCAGGGCGTCTAGGCGCTCGCATGAGGAGCGAGACGGCACTGGCGTGGCGTCCAGTGCAAGGGCGCGGGCATCGCCGAACACCCAGGGGTTGCCATAGATACCGCGCGCGATAAACACCGCGCTGGCACCCGAGTTGCGCAGATGCTCCGCGGCATCCTCGGCCGAGAAAACATCGCCCGAACCGATCACAGGAATCTCGACGGCATCTGCGACCTCATCGACGACCGACCAATCGGCCTGACCCGTATAGAGCTGCGTGGCACAGCGACCATGCACGGCGACTGCGGCAGCCCCTGCACCCTCAAGCATCTGGGCAAATGTCGCGGCATTGCGATCCTCGGCATAAAAGCCCTTGCGAATCTTGACGGTCACGGGCACGTGCGCCGCACCCACCGCCGCCTCGACGATCTGCTCTGCCAGCTCGGGCGCACGCATAAGCGCCGAGCCCTCGCCCTTGGTGACGACCTTGCGAGCCGGGCAGGCCATGTTGATATCGATCAGCGACAGGCGATCGCCCACACGCTCCTCGACGGCAGCGACAGCGCTCGCAAACTGATCGGGCTTGGAGCCAAAGAGCTGCACGCAGATCTGCTGCTCCTCATCGGCCGGCAGTACCAGGCGCCACGTCTTATTGCTGGCATAGGCAAGGCCCGCCACGCTCACCATCTCGCTATAGGCAAGATGGGCACCGCGACGGCGGCACATAATGCGATAGGCGGGATCGGTTACGCCCGCCATGGGAGCCATAAGGAACGGCTGCTCGGCATAGGCACCAAGCAACCGCTTGCTGTATTCAGAAAGCGCCATGGACTTACTCGTCTACCTTGAGGATCGCCATAAAGGCCTCCTGCGGGACCTCGACCGAACCGATGGCTTTCATGCGCTTCTTGCCCTCTTTCTGCTTCTCGAGCAGCTTGCGCTTACGCGAGATATCGCCACCATAGCACTTGGCCAAAACATCCTTGCGGCGTGCCTTGACGGTGGAGCGGGCGATGATCTTGTTGCCGATGGCGCCCTGAATAGGCACCTCGAACAGCTGACGCGGAATGATTTCCTTGAGCTTGTCGCACAGGCCACGGGCCAGGCCATAGGCCTTATCCTTGTGCACGATAAACGAAAGCGCGTCCACCTCGTCGCCCGAAAGCAGGATATCGAGCTTGACGAGCTCGGAGGGACGATACTCGTTAAACTCATAGTCGAGCGAGGCATAGCCCTTGGTGCGGCTCTTGAGCTGGTCAAAGAAGTCCAGGATGAGCTCCGCGAGCGGCATGTCGAAGCGCATCTCGACCGATTTGCTCGTGAGATGGATCATGTCGGTTGTAATGCCGCGGTGCTCGATAGCGAGCTGCATGACGGCGCCCGTATACTCGGGCGGGCAGATAATCTTGGCCTTGAGGTAAGGCTCCTCGATGCGCTCGATGCGCGTAGCCTCGGGCAGATCCTGCGGGCTGCGGACATCAATCATCTCACCGTCGGTCTTATAGACGTGATAGTCCACCGAAGGGCTCGTGGCAATGAGGTCCAGATTGAACTCGCGCTCCAGACGCTCCTTAACGACCTCCATATGTAGCAGGCCCAAGAAGCCCACGCGGAAACCAAAGCCGAGCGCCACCGAGGTCTCGGGCTCCCACACCAACGACGGGTCGTTGACGTGCAGTTTATCGAGAGCGTCGCGCAAGTTCTCGTAATCCTTGTTGTCGATCGGGAACAGGCCCGTGTAGACCATGGGCTTGGCCTCGCGGTAGCCCGGAAGCGGCTCGGGGCAGGGATTCGACGCCCAGGTAAGGGTGTCGCCCACGCGAACAGCCTCGGGGTCCTTCAGGCCCGTGACCACGTAGCCCACCTCGCCGACCGTCAGCGCATCGACCGGAGTCTCGGCGGGACGCTTGACGCCCACGCCATCGACCAAAAAGTCACCTTCTGCCTGCATCATACGAAGGGTATCGCCCTTCTTGATGGAGCCGTCAAACACGCGGACCGTGGCAACGACGCCTCGGTACTCATCAAAATACGAGTCCAGGATGAGCGCCTTGAGCGGCGCGTTCACATCGCCTTTGGGCGGCGAGATCAAGAAGACGATAGACTCCAGCAAATCGTGAATGCCCTCGCCGGTCTTGCCCGATACGCATACGGCATCGTCGGCAGGAATGGCCAGGTCATCCTCAATCTCGGTCTTGACCTCGTCGGGGTGTGCAGAGGGAAGGTCAATCTTGTTGATGGCGGGCACGATATCCAGGTTGGCGTTCATGGCGAGCGTCGCGTTGGAGACGGTCTGCGCCTCGACACCCTGCGTGGCGTCGACGACGAGCACCGCGCCCTCGCAGGCTGCCAGCGAACGCGAGACCTCATAGGTAAAGTCCACGTGGCCCGGTGTATCGATCAGGTTGAACTGATACGTCTCGCCATCGTCGGCGTCGTAGGAGACGCGAACGGCGTTGGACTTGATCGTGATGCCGCGCTCGCGCTCGATATCCATGGTGTCGAGTAGCTGCGACTCCATGTCGCGCTCGTCGACGGTATGGGTAAGCTCGAGGATACGGTCACTGATCGTGGACTTGCCATGGTCGATGTGCGCAACGATCGAGAAGTTGCGGATGTGGGAAATGTCAATTGAAGTATTCATGCGGACTATCTTACCCGAGCGGTACAAAAAATGGAGCCTGTTCCATAAAACAGGCTCCATTTATGCGCGTAATCTGTGTGGTGTGAAATTTACAACTTAGGCGTTGATGCTGTTCACGAGCTTGGCAAGACCGGACTTGCGGTTGGAAGCCTGGTTCTTGTGGATAACATGCTTGGCGGCAGCCATGTCGAGACGCTTGGTGACGGTCTTGAGGGCAGCCTGGGCCTTCTCGGCGTCGCCCTCGGCGACGGCGGACTGAACGTGCTTGGTCAGCGTCTTGAGCTCGGACTTGACAGCCTTGTTACGCATGCGAGCTGCCTCATTGGTGCGGATACGCTTCTTCTGAGACTTGATGTTTGCCACTTCTGGAGTTCCTTTCGAGTTCCTTGCAAAAAATGTATGACACCTCTGAGACACGGTGAGGTCATGCAAGCGCCTACTATAGCACGCTCCCCCTCAAAGGGATAGAACGAATTTGTCAAATAGGCAGGTATCATCACGATTTTCTCAAGATGTTCGTAATCCAGAGCAAAAGCACGGTCTCCGAATCGGCAGAACCCTTCAGTGCGAGCTCCACATCGACCGCGCCCTCGAGCGCAGCGACAAGCTCCCCCATCGAAAAGCGGCGTGCCCAGGTCAGGTGATTTTTGACCTGCCAAGACTGGAGCTTGAGCGTCGCGGCAAGCTCGCGGCCCTGCCCACGAGAGTCGAGCGCCTTGGCGACGATCAACTCGCGGATGCGACCGCATAGCAGCGTGTAGGTCCACACATAGCTCTTGGCGGGCAGCAGCCCAAAGAGCTCAAGCGAGCGGCGCATATCGCGGGCCGACACTGCGTTGAGAAAGTCCCAGGGCTGAACTTCGGCCGTGCGCACGATCCAGCGCTCCACATCGGCAAGCTCAATTTGCGGCGCCTCGACCATCTGGGCAAGCTTGGCCAAGTCGTTATCGAGCATGCGGGTGTTCTCGCCCGAGCGCGAGACGAGCTCCTCGGCAGCAGCTGTCGAGATGGACTTACCGCGCTGCGTCGCCATCTGCTGAACGCGGCGCGGCAGTTCCCAGCGCTTGGTACCCGAACAATCGACGATAGCCTTCTTGTCGATCTTGGCGATTGCCTTATACAGGCGCGTATTCTTGGCAAGTGAGTCGGCAATAATGAGACAGACCGTCGTGGGGCTGGGACTTGCGAGGTACTCGACAAGCGGTTCCGAGACCGCCTTGGCAAGCTTGGAGCAGCCGTCGAGGATCACCAGGCGAAACTCGCTGCCCATGGGAAAGGTATTGAGCGAGCCGATGATCGACTCAATATCGGGATCTTTCGTCATGTCACGTTCATCGAGGTTGAACTCAACCATACCCGACTTTTCCAAGCGAGCTTTCATACGCGAGACGGCGTGGTCGCGCTTGACCCCATCGGTACCGACGATCAGATATGCCGGCAGCAGACCGGTTTCGGACATTGCGCTCCCCTCCCGCAGGATCTCGTGTTCGTACCGTGCCATTCTAGCCCACGGGTTGGTCCCGCGCCAACGGCAGCATCACGGTCGCTGACATCGCATGGCAAAACCGGTTGCGGTCGGCGAGACGGTAATGTCTCCTTGTTCGATAGTGCATGCGAACGCGCCGCCCGCATCGCGAACGGCATCGATACAGGCATCGGATGGATGGCCGTAGCGGTTGCCCTCGCCCGCACTCGCGATAGAGAGCTCGGGCTTAAGCGTTTCCAGCAGCTCTGTGTCGACGGAAACTTTTGAGCCGTGATGTCCCAGCTTAAGCACATCGATATCGCCCACCTCCTGTACAAACTCGCGCTCCTGATCGAGTTCGGCATCACCAGTGAGGAGCATACGCAGGCTCTTGCCTTCCCGAGCATAGGAGAGCAGCAAGACAAGCGAGTCCTCATTGCCCTCGCCATCCACTGTGTCAAACGGCCACATCACACGAGCCCGAAATGCGCCGATATCGACCGTGTCTCCGCGGGCCACCTGCCGATACGTTACGCCGGGGCGATTTAGGACCTCAGAAGGCGCGCCGTCCAGCGCATCCGCTGCAACCGCAATGGATCCAACCGAAAACTGATCGAGCACATCGGGAAGACCACCCCAATGGTCTTCATCCCAATGCGTCACGAAGACGGCGTCGATATGGTGGACATTGTTGCGAACCAACGCCGACACCACGCGGTCATCGAGCCCACAGTCGACGAGCGCCACAGCGCTGCCTTGGCGAACCAGAATCGCATCGGCCTGACCAACATCGAGGACCGTTACCGAAGGCGGCACACATCGATCCCAATAGACATACGGAACCCCCGCAGCAAGCATCAAACACAGCAGCCCCACTGCCATGGGCCGCACGCGGGGGCGTGGCCACCAGACCAAGAGGACCGCCAGCGCAAACGGCACCACGTATACCAAGAGCGTATCGGGCGGCACGCTAACGGATGCGCCCGGAACGGCGGCAAAGAGCTGCTCAAAGAACAGAGCGCAGCGAGCGACAATCATGGGCACCACGAGCGCCCCGTGACGCAGCAGCGGCACAAGCGAGCAGGGCACCAACACAACCGATACAGCGAGCAGCATGCTTATCACCGGACCGATCACGGCATTTGCAAGCGGGGTAATGAGTGAAAACGTCCCAAATGCGGGAATGGTTACGGGAAGTGTCGCCAGCTGCGAGCACAGCGTGACGGGCAAAATACTGGCGAGGCCCGGTGGCACACTCAGCTCGCCCAAGGCGTAGGTAGCGTAGGGGCAAAAACAAAGGATGGCAAAGACACTGGCGCACGATAGCTGAAAACCCATCTCGAACAGTACTGTCGGCCGGAGCAACACAAAGATTACCATGGTCAAAAATAGAGCCGAGAGGCCATGCCGACGACGCCCGGCGCCGTTGGCGACAAGCGACGCCGCCACCATAGAGCACGCGCGCACGGCCGAGGGCGAAGCGCCAGTAAAAACGGCATAGGCAGCGAGGGCCAGCACCAACAGCCCCCGCTGAAGCCCACGAGAGAGACGCGTCTTTTGCAGGGCACTCTCAATCACAAACCCCACGATGGCAAGATGACTGCCCGAAACGGCGATGAGATGTGCGGTGCCCGTTACCGAAAACCATTCGCCCGCAGGCTGGGCGCGCAGCTCGGACGAGCGCCCACAGACAACGCCGGCGATGAGCGAGCGCGCTGGGTCGGTCGCGGGCGCGATAACGGCAAGGAGCTCGTTTCGAAGCCAAGACAACGGGCCTGGAGGGCCCTCGTCGATCGATACCAACCGGACGACTTTAGCCTTTCGAAGCTCGCCCCGAAGCACGCGTGAGCGCCCATACGCATCATTCTCAAAGCGCGAAATTCGACCGATAGCACGTACATGCGAACCGGCGCCAAGCTCACGATCACACGACAGCCGTACCTGACCCAAACGCTTTTCGCCCGCATACGCATCACAGGTATAGGAGTACGCACCGTCATTGATGGACGGGTCGCCACACACAACAAACTCGAGACTGCTCGCAGCCCGATTATCCAACGCCCTCGAAGCGCGCAGCGCCCCTATCGCCCAACCCGCGGACACTACCGCTCCCGCCACGAGGCCGAGGGCCGCGGCATACAGCCATCGCCTCCACCGCACAAGGCGCATGCAGGACCGAGCCAATACGATGCACCCTGCTGCCGCAACGGGAATGGCCATAAGCAATGTGACGGGCGCCGCCCGCTCTCCCAGCAGCGCATCGGCCGCCATGTTAAGCACTAACCCACAGCTCGCACACAAGCCGGCACAAAGAGCTATCGTCCATGGCATCAATGGGCGCGGTGGCATCACATGCTCGCGCTCGGTCGCACTCATACGCAGATGCAATCTTTAATTTTGGCGAGTTTCTTCTCACCGATCCCCGATACGCGCATAAGGTCATCGACCGAGGCAAAGGCCCCGTTTTGCGTCCGTTCGTCGATAATTGACTGGGCCATAGAAGGCCCGATGCCCGAAAGCGTCTGCAGCTCCGCCGCACTTGCCGTATTGATATTCACAAGTCCCGACGAAGACCCTGTACCAGGGGTCGTGGAAGCACTGCTTTCGGCGCCGCCGACGGCCGCAGCCGTTTGTTGCTCCCCTACCGTCGGCACATAGATCTTTTGACCATCGGTGATCTTGGACGCACGGTTAAGACCCGTCACATCCGCCTCGGCCGTAAGCCCTCCGGCGGCATCAATCGCCTGGGACACCCGTGCTCCATCTTTAAGCCGGTACACGCCAGGCTTCGCAACGGCGCCATCAACATCGACGTACACCTCGGCAGCAGAGGAGCTCTTGGCAGACGGCTCATCGGCATCGTCAGGAGAGGCATCCCCGGCCCCGCGCACATCCGAGGCGCTCGCCTCATCACTACGCTCAAACGATACGTCGCTGGAGTGACCACCAAAACCTGCCATCGCCAAGCCGCTCGCGGCGGCAATGACAACCAGGATCGCCACGACCATCGCCTTATGGCCGAGCAGCTTTTCTGCCCAGCGGTCCATCCGTTTAACCCGTTCGTGTTGCTCGCGCTGCGCCATAGCAAACACCTCCCAACACCATCGTGTCAGGAAACGAGCGCCGCAGCCTCCGCACGTCCACACCGGTTATCGCGGTCAAACCAAAAGCTGACCAAAACCTTGCGAGAAAATATCCATTTATTCAAGCACGCGTCGACAAATGAACCGTTTATCGCCTAATGCCCAGATAGAAAAAGACCGACGATGCAAAAACACCGCCGGTCTATACACAACATTATTCGTAATCTTGGTAAATCTCACGTGGAGCGAGCTCAGAATGCTTGCGTTTTAAGGTCTTAGGGGCCTTATACGTGTTGCTCTCAAAGTCGATGTACTCAGTCTGTTTGAGCAAACGCTCAATCATCTCCTCGTGGTCGAACAGCTCCCAGGCCTCGTGCACGGCATCGAGTTTGGCGTGTGTCTCGGGACGACGCGGCATAAACAGCGTGCAGCAGTCGGGAGCAGCCTCGGTCGAGATACCGAACGTACCGATCTCCTCAGCGCGTGCAATGATCTCCTGCTTGTCCGAACCGATCAGCGGGCGGAACACGGGGATCTTGACGGCCTCGTTGACGGCCATAATGTTCTCGAGCGTCTGGGATGCAACCTGACCGAGCGATTCGCCGGTCACGATAGCCTTGGCGCCCTCGATATGCGCAATGCGCTCAGCAACCGAATACATAATGCGGCGATACATGATCACCCGCAGGTTGCTGGGGCAGGTCACCGAGATCTCACGCTGACAATCGCCAAACGGCACCACGTACAGGCGGCCGATCTGGACACCCGGCTCAAGCGCACGGATGATGTCCTGCACCAAATATTCGCTCGTATCAGGCGTCTGAGGACGACCGGAGAAATGTACCGGCACGCACACCGCGCCGCGACGCGCGAGCATCCAGGTCGCCACCGGCGAATCGATACCCGAGGAAAGCAGCGTCACAACCTTGCCGGCAGACCCCACCGGAAGACCACCCACGCCGCGCTCAGAGCGCGCATACACATAGACGCTACCCTGGACCACCAGCACGTGCACCATCGCGTCGGGATCGTGCATCTGGACCTTTTTATCGGGAAACGCCTCGCACAGTACCTCGCCAACCTGTCGATTGATATCAATCGAGGTGAGCTCGTAGTCGGTGTTAGAGCGCTTGGCGTGCACCTTAAACGAATCGAAGAAACCAAACTCGCGCAGCGCCTTCACGGCGGCGGCGCAGTACTCCTGCGGGTCGCGGTTGGTGTGGTACACCAGGGACACACGGGCAACACCGGGGACGGTGCGGATAACGCGCGCCGCATCGTCGGCCTGATGCTCGTTAAAGGTCACGAGGATATAACCGGAAATTCGAGACACGGCATTCACGGAAAAGGCGGCCAAGGCCGCCTTGATGTTATCCATGAGGATATGCTCAAAATGTGCGCGGTTCTTGCCCTTCAGTCCAACCTCGTGATAGTGGACCAGGCAGACGCGAGCTGCCATTTAGGCTTCAGCAACCTTGTGACCGAGCGCCTTCTCGTAACGGGCCTCGTCGTAGGAGATGTCGCCGTCGACAATCTCGTCCATAGCCATCGAGATGGTATCGGCGCCGGAAAGCGCAATGGTGATGTCATCGACATCCTGGACGGCGAGCACGCGGTTGTGCTGACCACGCAGCATGCTGTTAATGTCGCAGGCGCGCTTGGAGGCAAGCGAGGCGAGCAGGAAGCGGTTGTGATCGGTCTTCTCCAGAAGATCGTCAATGCAAGGCTTTACAACGGACACGGACCTCAGATCCTTTCATGCATATCGAGAACGCGAACGAGCTCATCGGTCGCGCGGTCGAGATCGTCATTCACCACGACGTCGTCGTAGCGGTCGGCAAGGGCAAGTTCATCGGCGGCGTTTGCCATACGCAGCTCGATCGTCTCGGGCGTCTCGGTACCGCGACCGATCAGACGCTCGCGGAGCACCTCGAGCGAAGGCGGCTTGATAAAGATCAACACGGCCTCGGGGAAACGCTCCTTGACCTGCAGGGCTCCCTGGACATCGATCTCCAAGATCAGAGACGAGCCAGAGGCGAGCTTGGATGTGACCTCGCTCACCAAGGTGCCGTAGCAGTTACCGTGGACCTCGGCCCACTCAACAAACTCACCGTTTGCCACGCGGCGGTCGAACTCCTCGCGCGTCAGGAAAAAGTAGTTGACGCCGTCGACCTCACCTTTGCGTGGTGCTCGCGTGGTAGCCGAAACCGTCAGGCCCAGGTTCGAGCGACGCTCGCGCACACGAGTGACGAGCGTGCCCTTGCCTGCACCTGACGGTCCAGAAATCACAAAGAGCTTTGAATCCTGAGCGCTCACTTATTTGGTCAGCTGCTCGAGGAGCTGCTCGCGCTGGCGGACGCCGAGGCCCTGGACGCGACGGGTAGCGGAGATGCCGAGCTCCTCCATGATCTTGGCGGCCTTGGCCTTGCCATAACCGGGGAGAGACTCGATGAGGGTGGAAACCTTCATGCGGGAAGCGATGGGGTCATCGGAGTTGAGCACGGACTCGAGGGACTTCTCGCCCTTCTTGATCTGCTCGCGAAGCTCAGCGCGGGCGTGACGTGCGGCGGCAGCCTTCTCAAGAGCCTGCTTGCGCTGCTCGTCGGTAAGCTGAGGGAGTGCCATTCGAACCTCCAAATAGTTGGGTTATATCTGATGCAATAATTGGCATTTTAGCACGTCAAACGCACTAAATGCCCAATCGACGGCACCATAGGTTAGACGATACCTGCGAAAAGTGCAATATACGGAGGTTAAAGTTGAGCCCCTGACCTGCGATTCCACACAAAGGATGGGAAAGTTTTCGCAGGCACAGGGGCTAATTTGTGCTAATGAGACCCAAAAGTGGTGACTTGAGGGAATCTTTTAGGCGACGTTTTCGACCAGCTCGGCAACGATAGCGTCAAAGGCGGCAACCGGGTCGTCGGCACCGGTGATGGGTCGGCCCACCACGATATGGCTCGCGCCGCGCTCGATAGCCTGGGAGGGCGTCGCCACACGGGACTGGTCACCAAGGGCGGCACCCACCGGACGAACGCCCGGAGTCACGATCAACGCGTCGGGGCCGAGCAGCTCGCGCATGTCATGGGCCTCCATCGGCGAGCACACGATGCCGTCGATACCGTTGGCCTGGGCAAGCTTTGCCAGGCGGGCGGCCTCCTCGGCCACGGGTGACTCGACGCCGATCTCAGCCAGCGAATCCTGGTTCATGCTCGTGAGCACGGTGATGGCGACGAGCTTGGCGCGGTCCTCGCGCGCCTCCTCGGCACCCTCACGGCACGCAGCGAGCATAGCACCAGAACCCAGGCCGTGGACCGAGAGCAGGTCGGCACCGGCAAGCGAGGCCGAACGGGCGGCACCGCGCACCTGATGCGGAATGTCATGGAACTTGAGGTCGAGGAAGACCTTAAAGCCCAGGTCCTTGAACGTCTTGACGATCTCGGGGCCCTCGGCGTAATAGAGCGTCATGCCCACCTTGAGCCAAGCGGCATGACCAGAAAGCTCGTGGGCGAGCTCGAGCGCACGCTCACGGTCGCAGTCGAGGGCGACGATAACGCGGTCGCGGGCGTCGGTCTCTAGCATTCGAAAGCACCTACCAGCTCGTTGATGTCCTTCACGCCCTGGGACTCCGCCCAGGCCTCGAGCTCGTGCGCGATCTTAATTGAGGCGCACGGATCGACGAAATTGGCCATGCCGACCGACACGCAGGTGGCGCCGGCCAGGATAAACTCGGCCGCATCCTCGCCCGTCATGACGCCGCCGACACCGTTGATGGGGATATCGACGGCCTGAGCGACCTCCCAGACCATGCGAACGGCGATGTGGTGGCACAGCGGACCCGAAAGGCCGCCCTTGGGCTTGGCCACACGGGACTTGCGGGTATGAACGTCAATGGCCATGCCCTGGATGGAGTTGATGACCGAAAGGCCGTCGGCTCCCGCGGCCTCGAGAGCCTTGGCAATCTCGGCGACGTTGACCGGCGCCATCTTTACGAACAGCGGCTTATCGGTCACCTTGCGGCAGGCAGCCATAACGGCAGAGGCGCCCTCGGGCGAGGAGCCCATGGCGGCACCGCCGGCAGCAATATTGGGGCAGCTCACGTTGATCTCGTAGCCGGCAGCCCAGGGGCACAGCTCGACATACATCTCGAGCGCGCGGACAAACTCCTCGACGGAATGACCGGCAACCTGGCAGATGACCTGGCAACCGTCCTTGGAAAGCTGCTCGAGCCACGGACCGGACTCACGGGCAAAGGCGGCCACGCCGGGGTTCTGAAGGCCCACGGAGTTGATCATGCCGCCCGGGATCTCGGCCATACGGGGCGCGGGGTTGCCGGGCCAGGGCTCGGCAGCACAACCCTTGGTGGTGATGGCGCCCAGCTGGGAGACATCAAAGAAGTTCTGGAACTGCCAGCCGTAGCCAAAGGTACCGGCTGCGGTGTTGATGGGGTTCTGCATCTTGACGCCGCCGAAATCGACGGCCATGTTCACGGTACCCACTAGAAGACCACCACCTTGGAAGCATCGAACACGGGGCCGCACATGCAGGCGCCCTTCATACCATCGACCGTCTCGACATTGCAGGTGTTGCAGGCGCCAAAGCCACAGCTCATCATGCGCTCGAGCGACACCTCGCAGTACGCACCGGCCTCGGCGGCAGCGGCGGCGACCTTCTTCATCATGACGGCGGGGCCGCAGCTGGCGACGTAGTCGTAACCGCCCTCGCCGAGCAGCTCAGCGGCAGGATCGGTGCAGAAGCCGTGCGTGCCGAGCGAGCCGTCGTCGGTGCACACGTTGACCGTATCGCACAGCGAGCGGAACTCATCGATGCCCACGGCCTTGGACGCAGTGCCAAAGCCCAGGCACACGTCGACGGCCACACCCTGCTCGGCAAGCTTACCGGCAAGGCACAGCACGGGCGGAACACCGATGCCGCCGGCGACAAGCAATGCCTTCCTGGTGCCCTCGGGTACCAGCCAGCCGCGGCCGCCAGGGCCCAGCAGGTTGGACTTGGAACCGGGGCCCATCTGCGACAGGCGACGGGTGTCGTCGCCCACGACGGCGTACCACAGCTCGACGGTGCCGGCTTCGGCGTCGGCGCGATAGTAGCTCAGGGGCACGCGAAGCAGCGAGGACGCATCGCCGGGTACGGCAATGTTCACAAACTGACCGGGCTTGAGCGCACTTGCAAGCTTGGGGGCCGAGATGACGAGCGAGAAGATGCCGTCGGCGATCTCCTGGTTCGATACGACCTCGAAGTCGTGCATGCGTGCAGTGGAAGGTGTGGGCATAGACGCTCCAATCCCCCATGCGGATGCATGGTCAAAACGAACAGAAGGCGCGGCACCGCAAGGGCACCGCGCACAAAAGCGATAAGGCTATGCTAGCAGATGCAGCCGTCGGCGAGCGTCTGCTTACCGCCGACAAACACATCGGTGGCACGACCGGTGAGCGTGCGGCCGGCGAAACCGGAGTTCTCGGCACGCGACTCGTAGCCGTCCTCGCCGACCGTCCAGGTTGCGGCGGGGTCGAACACGGTCAGGTCGGCAACGGAGCCCGCCTTGACCTGAACCTGGTCGAGGCCCAGGATCTCACGCGGCTTGATGGCCATGAGCTCGACCATGCGACCCACGCTCATCTTGCCCGTGTTAACCAGCTCGGTGAGCACGAGCGACAGCGAGGTCTCGAGGCCGATCATGCCAAAGGGCGCAAGCTCGAACTCGCGGGCCTTCTCCCACGGGGTGTGGGGAGCGTGATCAGTGACGATAACGTCGACGGTGCCGTCGATGACACCCTGACGGATGGCCTCGGCATCCTCGTCGGTGCGAAGCGGCGGATTGACCTTGAGCGAGGTGTTGTAGGTCTCGTCCAGGTCGTTCTCGGTCAGGAACATGTGGTGCGGGGTGGCCTCGCAGGTAACCTGAACGCCAGCGGCCTTACCGGCACGCACGATCTCCAGGCCATGGGCGGTGGAGATGTGCTGGATGTGCAGCTTGGCACCGGTCAGCTTGGCGATCTCGATGTCGCGGGCGATCTGGAGCTCCTCGCCGGCAGCCGGCCAGCCCTCGAGAGCCAGACGGGTCGAGACCTTGCCCTCGTTGATCTGGCCGTGGCCGACCAGGTCCTCGTCCTGGCAGTGGCTCATAAAGACCTTGCCGAACATCTTGCCGTAGTCCATGCAGCGACGGAGCATGCCCGCACTCTGCACGCCGCGACCGTCGTCGGTGAAGGCGACGGCGCCGTGGGCGACCATATCGCCCATCTCGGACATGGCCTCGCCCTTAAGACCGCGGGTCATGGCGCCCGACGGATAGACGCGGCAGTGACCGACCTCGGCAGCGCGGGACTTGACGAACTCCACGACGGTGCCGTTATCGGTGACGGGATCGGTGTTGGGCATGGCGCACACGCCGGTGAAGCCGCCCTTGGCAGCTGCGCGGGTGCCGCTCTCGATGTCCTCTTTGACCTCATAGCCGGGCTCGCGAAGGTGAACGTGCATATCCACCAGGCCGGGGACGAGGTACTTGCCGGAAAGGTCGCGGACCTCGGCTCCCTCGACGGCGAGATTCTCGCCGACCTCGGCGATCTTATCGCCGTCAATCAGGACGTCAACGACACCGTCAAGCTCGACAGACGGGTCGACGACGTGGGCATTCTTAAGAAGCAAGGCCATTATCGGCACCTCCAAGCAGCAGATACAGGATAGCCATACGCACGCAGATACCGGCGTAGACCTGCTCCAGGATGACGGAGCGTTGCGGGTGGTCGGCCATATAGGAGTCGAACTCGACGCCGCGGTTGATGGGGCCCGGGTGGCAGATGATCGCATCGGGCTTCATGAGCTTCTCGCGGTCCTTGGTCAGGCCGAAGAGCTTGTGGTACTCGCGAATGGTCGGGAACGGGGCACCTTCGAGGCGCTCCTGCTGCACGCGCAGCATGTAGACGACGTCCAGCTCGGGCAGGACGGAATCGAGGTCGCTCGTCACGTGGTCGCAGCCCAGGACCTCGGGCGCCGGCGGCAGCAGCGTGCCGGGGGCGACGGCATAGGTCTCGCAGCCCATGATCTTAAGGGCGGGAATCAGCGAGCCGCAAACGCGGGAGTGGGCGATATCGCCGACGACAGCGACCTTCAGACCGTGGAAGTCGCCCTTGTGCTCCCAGATGGTGTACAGGTCGAGCAGGGCTTGCGTGGGATGGTTGTGCTTGCCGTCACCGGCGCAGATGACGCTCGCGGGCGAGTTCTGCGTGACGATGTAGGGAGCGCCGGCGTGCTTATCACGCACGACGATACAGTCGATCTTATAGGCGTTGAGGGTCTCGACGGTGTCGACAAGGCTCTCGCCCTTGACCGTGGAGGTCGAGGAGCCGCCAAAGTTAAGGCTGTCGGCCGAAAGACGCTTCTCGGCGAGCTCGAAGGAGCTGCGGGTGCGCGTCGAGGGCTCGTTGAACATGTTGACGATGGTCTTGCCCTTGAGCGTGGGGACCTTCTTGATAGCACGCTCGTTGACCTCGGAGAACGCCTTGGCGGTCTCGAGGATGAGCTTGATGTCCTCTTCGGAGTACTCGGTAATGTCGATCAGGTGCTTATGGTTGAACGCCACGGTACTACTCACCTCCCAGCGGCGCGGAGCCCACGTGGGAACCCGGCGCGACGTCGTTAATCTCGACGGCGGTGTGGCCGTCAACTTCCTTCATATATAGGTGCACGTTCTCCTCATGCGACGAGGGAACGTTCTTGCCGACAAAGTCCGGCGAGATGGGGAGCTCGCGGTGGCCGCGGTCAACGAGGACTGCCAGCTCAATGCGGCTCGGACGGCCCAGGTCCATGACGGCGTCGAGAGCGGCGCGGATGGTACGACCCGTATAGAGGATGTCGTCCACCAGCACGACGCGCTTGCCGTCGACGCTGAAGGGAATGTTGGTAGCGTGGATCGCGGGAGCGAAATTGGTCGCATAGTCATCGCGGTAGAAGCTGATGTCCAGGCTGCCGAGCGGAACGTCGACGCCCTCGATCTCCTTGATCTCCTCGGCGAGCTTCTTTGCCAGAAGGTCGCCGCGCGTGACGATGCCGACCAGAGCGAGGTCTTCACAGCCCTCGTTGCGCTCGAGAATCTCGTGCGCGATGCGGGTCATTGCTCGATTGACGGCGGTCTCGTCCATGATGACCGCCTTGGGGGAAGTCGTGCCCATCGATCTCCTTCCTCACATGTCTTGACTGCTGACACAGTCAAAAAAATAGATGCCCGACCGCTCAAAGCGGACCAGACACCCACAGGAAGGGCTACTCTTTGGCAGCAATGTAATTCCATGTGGGTATCTCGTACCCCTTTAATGGTCAAGGGATAGTGTAGCCAACCTCGAGCTTAATTGCGAGCATAAATACAGAGCAATCCGTAAACGGAGCCCAATGCTCCATAAACCTATATATATTTGTGGGACGAGCTTGAAAACGCACGCACGAGCTGGCATAATCCCCTCTGCTGCACGCAAATCGGATCTACGTCCAGGGCCGTGGCGTGAGCACTATCGCCAAAAGAGGAATATCTCTGTGTAGATTACGCACAGGGAGCTGCTTCTGTGCTATAGTTCAGGCTTGTTTGTTAACGCGACATGTTCGTTTGTCGCCCAAGGAGGGTCAGTTATGTCCAAAGTTTGCGAAGTTTGCGGTAAGCACCCCGTTGCCGGTCGCTCCATCAGCCACTCTCACCGCGTCACCAACCGTAAGTTCCGCCCCAACATCCAGCGCGTCTACGTCGTCGTCGATGGTCACCGTCGCAAGATGAACGTTTGCTCCACCTGCCTCAAGTCCGGCAAGGTTGCGCGCTCGTAAATAAGGTCTTACCAACAAGTACCTCGGACTCTCCGGGTCAAAGACCTCGCGTTCATATAGAACTTACCAAAGGCGCCCTGCCCTACGGAGGGCGCTTTTTTGCACTCATTGGGGACAGACTTACATGAGTGTTTTCACGCATTGGGGACAGACATGACGCACGCAAGCGGCACACCGACTGGCTCCGGCCCCTGCCTCACGCTGCATCCTTCCAGCCTGCAGTTGCCTTGGTCACGCTCGTGGCGCCGATACCGGTGATACGGGCAATTTGCTTAACCGTGAGATGTGCCCGCCTGAGCCTCAGCAGGCAGGCATCGCGTTCGGGGCGTGGCAGGGCCTTGAGCAGCGAAGGATCTATGCTCGGCAGAACTTCGCGCGCAACGGAAAGGGCCTCCTCATCGGGGATCCGCCGGCGTGGAAGAACCTCCATTGACCAGATGCGCCCGGCAACTTCCTCGAGATGCTCGCAATAGCAACGGGAGCCACCGACAATATCGAGCATAGGGGCCGCATCACAGATGTCAAAGGGATCATAGCCCAGCTGATACGCCTTATAGCTTGACCAGCGGTACGCATCGAGCGAGTCAAGCGCACCCTTCACGGGATTGAGATGAATATAGTCGAGCAGCTGCACCGCCTGCGTGTCCGACTCAACCGCGACCCGCGAATAGCGATTGTCAAACAGATGTCCCGTTCTCCCCGTTTTTCCATTGAAATACTTAGCATATGCCGTCAGCGCGCACTGCATTGCCTTTGAAAGGTTGTCATATGGGTCATCAACCATCAAATGGAAGTGGTTGTCCATAAGGCACCAAGCCAACACCGCCACTTTATGGCGTGCAAACCTGTCCGAGATGTCCGATAAGAAACGATATCGGTCAGAGTCATCTTCAAAAATAATCTGTTTGGAGTTGCCACGGTCAAAGACGTGGTAATAGCCGGTGAGCGAAACGGCGCGGGCGCATCGGGGCATAATCTCTCCTTTCAAAAACTGAACAGGCAACACCTAAAAGGAGAGAAGGAACGCGAAATGCTGAGCCTGTGATCTATTTATATCCAATGAGCGGCAAAAAAGGCCCAGAACGGCAAAATGGCAAAACGATGTCTGTCCCAAATGAGTGAAAGCACTCATGTAAGTCTGTCCCCAATAAACGGGGATAAGCGGGGAGATACAGCGGGCAGATAGTTCTAGTTAAAACGTTTCAGTTTATTGAAGCGTTTTAGTATGCCTTTTAGAGGAATCTGACCGTTCGCCGAATAATTTCTTGCTATCATGCAAGGCGTAGGGTAAATCTCCGATCGCAAGGAGACACAAATGGTGAAAAAGTCACCGGAAAACACTACTCCCGCAATTGTGGACAACGTAGAGGCGCTTGAGGCTAAGCTCGCTCAGATGCGAGAGGCCCAGGCGCTTTTTGCTACGTACACGCAGGAGCAGGTCGACAAGATCTTCTATGAGGCCGCCATGGCCGCCAACAAGGCTCGTATCCCGTTGGCGAAGATGGCCATCGAGGAGACCGGCCGCGGCGTTCTTGAGGACAAGGTCATCAAGAACCACTACGCCGCAGAGTACATCTACAACGCTTACAAGAACACCAAGACCTGTGGTGTCCTGGAGCGCGACGAGGCTTACGGCATCACCAAGATCGCCGAGCCCATCGGCATCGTGGGCGCCGTCATCCCGACGACCAACCCCACCTCCACCGCGATCTTCAAGACGCTGATCTGCCTGAAGACCCGCAACGCCATCATCATCTCCCCGCACCCGGCTGCCGCCAAGTGCACCATCGCCGCCGCCAAGCTCGTGCTTGACGCCGCCGTCAAGGCCGGCGCCCCCGAGGGCATCATCGGCTGGGTCGATGTCCCCTCCATCGAGCTGACCAACATGGTCATGCGCGACGTCGACATCATCCTCGCCACCGGTGGCCCGGGCATGGTCAAGGCCGCTTACTCCTCGGGCAAGCCCGCCCTGGGCGTTGGCGCCGGTAACACCCCGGTCGTCATCGACGACACCGCCGACGTGCTGCTCGCCGTCAACTCCATCATCCACTCCAAGACCTTCGACAATGGCATGATCTGCGCTTCCGAGCAGTCCGTGACTGTCATCGACAGCATCTATGACCAGGTTAAGGCCGAGTTCCAGAAGCGCGGCTGCTACTTCGTCAAGCAGGGTGCCGAGATGGAGGCCCTGCGTGCCGCCATGTTCAAGAACGGCGCTCTCGATCACCGCATCCCCGGCATGGCCGCTGCCAAGATCGCCGAGCTCGCCGGCATCGAGGTTCCCGCCAAGACCAAGATCCTGATCGCCGAGGTCACCTCCACCGACCCCGCCAAGGAGGAGTTCTCCCACGAGAAGCTCTCCCCGGTCCTGGCCATGTACCACGCCAAGGACTTCCAGGAGGCCGTCGACAAGGCCGAGCACCTGGTGCTCGCCGGTGGCCCGGGCCACACCGCCTCTCTGTACGTGCACCCCGCCCAGGCCGAGAAGATCAGCCTGTTCGAGCACGTCATGAAGGCCTGCCGTATCGTCATCAACACCCCGTCCTCGCACGGCGGCATCGGTGACCTGTACAACTTTGGCATGAAGCCGTCTCTGACCCTGGGCTGCGGCTCCTGGGGCGGCAACTCCGTCTCCGAGAACGTTGGGGTGAAGCACTTGATCAACGTTAAGACTGTGGCCGAGCGCCGTGAGAACATGCTGTGGTTCCGCGCTCCCGAGAAGGTCTACTTCAAGAAGGGTTCCACGCCCGTCGCCCTCGACGAGCTGGGCAACGTCATGGGCAAGAAGCGCGCCTTCATCGTCACCGACCAGTTCCTCTTCAAGAATGGCAACACCCGCGCCATCGAGGCCAAGCTCGACGAGATGGGCATCGCCCACGACTGCTTCTACGACGTCGAGCCCGATCCGTCGCTGCAGTGCGCACGTCGCGGCGCCAAGCAGATGGCTCTCTTTGAGCCGGACGTCATCATCGCCGTCGGCGGTGGCTCCGCTATGGACGCCGGCAAGATCATGTGGATGATGTACGAGCACCCCGAGTGCAAGTTTGAGGACATGGCCATGGACTTCATGGACATCCGCAAGCGTATCTTCACCTTCCCCGAGATGGGCAAGAAGGCCTACTTCGTCGCCATCCCGACCTCTTCGGGTACCGGCTCCGAGTGCACGCCGTTCGCCATCATCACCGACAAGGAGACCGGCATCAAGTGGCCGCTCGCCGACTACGCGCTGCTCCCCAACATGGCTATCGTCGACGCCGACAACTGCATGACCGCCCCGCGCGGCCTGACCGCTGCCTCCGGCATCGACGTCATGACCCACGCCATCGAGTCCTACGTCTCCATCATGGCTTCCGACTACACCAAGGGCCTCTCCGAGCGCGCTGCCAAGCTCGTCTTTGAGAACCTGCCCTCCAGCTTCACGAACGGCGCCAAGGACCCGCACGCCCGCGAGGAGATGCACAACGCCTCCTGCATGGCCGGTATGGCCTTCGCCAACGCCTTCCTGGGCCTCAACCACTCCATGGCTCACAAGCTCGGCGCTTTCCATCACCTGCCCCACGGCATCGCTAACGCCGTCATCCTGACCCGCGTCATGCGCTACAACGCCGCCGAGGCTCCCGTCAAGATGGGTACCTTCTCCCAGTATCCTTACCCCAACGCGCTGCACAACTACGCCGAGATGGCCAAGTACTGCGGCATCGAGGGCAAGGACGACAAGGAGGTCTTCGAGAACTTCATCACGAAGCTCGAGGAGCTCAAGGACTTCATCGGTGTCAAGAAGACCATCGCCGACTACGGTGTTGACGAGCAGTACTTCCTCGACACCCTCGACGAGATGACCGAGCAGGCATTCAACGACCAGTGCACCGGCGCTAACCCGCGCTACCCGCTCATGAGCGAGATCAAGGAGCTCTACCTGGACGCCTACTACGGCCGCGAGCCCCAGGACTACGCCGTCTGCTAGTTTTTAGCACGGTTTTTTGCGGCGGGGGTGCACGGGTGTTTCACACACCCCCGCCGTCGCTTCTATCGCATCGTTGAAAGGATGCAACCATGCTGCTACCCGATTCCAAGACCGAGCTCGTCCGCCGTGGCAACAAGGTCGTTTACGACCTGGGCGACAAGATCGTCAAGGTCTTTAACGAGACCAAGCCTGTCTCCGACGTGTTCAACGAGGCTTTGAATCTTGCCCGCATCAATGAGTGCGGCATCCGCAGCCCCAAGGCTCTCGAGGTTTCCCAGCTCGAGAACGCCAACGGCTGGGCGCTCGTGACCGAGAAGGTTCCGGGCACCACCCTTGCCGAGAAGATGACTGCCGAGCCCCAGCGCTTTGGTGAGTACCTCGAGATGTTCGTCGACCTCCAGATCGAGATCCACGACTACACCTCCCCGCTGCTCAACCGTCAGCGCGACAAGTTCGCCCGCATGATCGACAGCCTTGATCAGCTCAATGCCACCACGCGCTACAACCTTCAGGAGCGTCTGGACGGCATGACCAAGGAGTTCAAGGTCTGCCACGGCGACTTCAACCCCTCCAACGTCATCGTCGGCGACGACGGCCAGCTCTATGTGTGCGACTGGGCACACGCCACCCAGGGCTCCCCTGCTGCCGACGTTGCCACCACCTACCTGCTCTTTGCCCTCAACAGCAAGGATCAGGCCGAGGCCTACCTGGAGCTCTACTGCGACCGCGCCGACATGCCCATGCAGGTCGTGCGTCAGTGGACGAGCATCGTCGCCGCTTCCGAGCTCGCTCGCAAGCGCAACGTGAACGATGAGTTCCTGAAGAACTGGATCGACGTCGTCGATTATCAGTAATATCTGAGCGATTCATTTCGCATCGGAGGCACAAGGAAAACCCCGCAGCTCGAATGGGCTGTGGGGTTTTCCTTTTAGATATCGAGGATGCCACAAGATAAAAGGACGGCCCCGCATCTCCCCGATCTGGAGAAATGCGGGGCCGTCCCGTATATCGAACTACAAGCGAAATCGTCGATTAACGGCGTGCTGCCTTCACAAGCTCGGCGACCTTGGCGACGACCTCGTCGATCGCCACATCCTCGCGCTCACCCGTGGCACGGTCCTTGAGCTCAACGGTGCCATTCTTAAGGCCACGCTTACCCAGAACGACCTGATACGGGAAGCCCATAAGGTCGTTGTCGGCAAACTTAAAGCCGGGACGCTCGTCGCGATCGTCGACGACGACCTCGATACCCTCGGCACACAAGCCATCAACAATCTGCTCGCAGACGGTAGCGCACTCTTCCTTCTTGGGATCAAGCGGAATCACCGCGACCTCGTACGGGGCAACGGAGACCGGCCAGACGATGCCGTGCTCGTCGTTGTGCTGCTCCACGACGGCAGCGAGCGAGCGGGACACGCCCACGCCGTAGCAGCCCATGATGAGCGGCTTCTCCTTGCCGTCCTCGTCCATAAAGGTGGCACCCATGGCCTCGGAATACTTGGTGCCCAGCTGGAAGACCTGAGAGACCTCGATGCCGCGGGCAGCGGAGAGCGGCTTGCCGCAGTGCGGGCAGGGGTCGCCGGCGACAACGGTGACCAGATCGGCCCACTCATCGACGGTAAAGTCGCGCTCGGGGCAGGCACCGGTAAAGTGATAATCGACCTCGTTGGCACCGCAGGCCCACTGCTTAGAATCGCGCAGGCTCTCGTCGCACACCAGACGAATGCCATCGGGCAGGTTAACCGGTCCGATAAAGCCCTTGTGCAGACCGTTCGCCTGAAGCTCCTCGTCGGTCATCATGCGATAGCCCTTGCCAAAGACGTGCTCGGCCTTGCAATCGTTGAGCTCGTGATCGCCCGGAACAATGGCCACGACCGGCTTGCCCTCGGCGTCGATGAGTGCCAGCGACTTGCGCGTGCCGTTCTCGGGGAACCCAAAGAACTTAGCAACAGCCTCAATGGTGCCCATGCCCGGAGTCTCAACCTTGGTGAGCGTACCGTCACCAGGACCCTCGGTCACGACGACCTTGGTGCTTGCCGCCTCGTCATCGGCAGCAAAGCCGCAATCGTCGCAGTAGACGAGCGAAGCCTCGCCGGCGTCGGCCAAAGCCATGTACTCGACGGAGGTATCGCCACCGATCTCACCGGAGTCGGCAACAACGGGCAGGGCCTTGATATAGCAGCGCTCGCAGATGTTAGCGTAGGCCTGCTTCATCTTGTCATACTCCTCCTGCAGGCTCTCCTGCGTGGCGGAGAAGCTGTAGGCGTCCTTCATGATGAACTCGCGACCGCGCATCAGGCCAAAGCGGGGGCGGAACTCGTCGCGGAACTTGTCCTGAATGTGGTACAGGTTGACGGGCAGCTGCTTGTAGGAGCGCAACTCGTTGCGCACCAGGGCCGTGACGGTCTCCTCGTGCGTGGGGCCCAGGACGAACTCGCGACCATGACGGTCGTCAAAGCGCACAAGCTCCTTGCCATAGGCGTCGATGCGCCCGGACTCGCGCCACAACTCGGCGTCGACCATGATAGGCATCATAAGCTCCTGGGCGCCGGCAGCGTCCATCTCGTCGCGCACGATATTCTCGATCTTACGGATCGAGCGCCAAGCAAGCGGCAGGTAGGAATACAGGCCGGCGGCCTCCTTGCGGATCATGCCGGCACGGAGCAGCAGGCGGTGACTGGCGAGCTCAGCGTCCGCCGGATCCTCTTTAAGCGTCGGCGCATAGAGCTTAGACATGTACATTGCTCGGGTCATTTATTTCTCCTCAATAAGTTTGTCGACCTCGGCCATCAGCGCGTCGACAATTTGGTCCTCAGCTACTTTACCAATGATCTGGCCATGCGAAAAGAGCAAGGCCTGACCACGTCCGCAAGCAACGCCCAGGTCGGCATCAGAAGCCTCGCCGGGGCCATTAACGGCACATCCCATAACGGCAATCGAAAGCGGCGCGGTATAGTTCTTAAGCCGCTCGGTTACTTCCTCGGCAATGGGAATAAGGTTAACCTGGCAGCGGGCGCACGTGGGGCACGAGACAATCTCGGGGCCACGGCGACGCAGGCCCAACGACTGCAGAATACCCCAGGCAACCGGCGGCTCCTCAACCGGATCGGCTGTGAGCGACACACGCATGGTGTCGCCAATGCCTTCGGAAAGCAAGATACCCAAGCCTACAGAGCTCTTGATGGTGCCCTGGAGCTTGGTCCCCGCCTCCGTCACGCCCAGGTGAAGCGGAACGTGGGGAATCTCACGCGACAGGGCTCGATAGGTATCGAGCGTCGTTTGCACGCTATGGGCCTTGGCCGAAAGCACAATGTTCGTAAAGCCGCGGTCCTCAAAGTGCTTGACGAAGCGCTCGCTCGACATCACGAGCTTTTCGGGCTGCGTGAGGTCGTCGCGCTCGGCGATATCCTGCTCAAGCGAACCAGCGTTGACACCGATGCGAATTGCGCAGCCCGCAGCACCCGCGGCATCGATGACAGCATCGACCTTGGCCCAATCGCCGATATTACCGGGATTGATGCGGAGCTTGGCGGCACCGGCCTCCACAGCGCCAATGGCCAGCTTGTGGTTAAAGTGGATATCGGCAACGATTGGCACCGGAGACTCGGCACAGATGGTGCGGAAACCCTCAAGCGCGGCCTCGGTGGGCACGCTCACACGCACGATATCGCAGCCAGCCTGCGCCAACGCGCACACTTGCGCAAGCGTTGCCTGGGCATCAGCGGTATCGGTGCAGGTCATGGATTGGACCACCACCGGCGCGCCGCCACCGATCTGCACACCGCCCACATGCACGGGGCGCGTCAACTCGCGAGGCAAAGGATGGGATAAAGACAATCCAAACACTCCCCTACAGAATAAATCGAAGGATGTCGGAACGAAGCATATAGACAAACAGCAGCGCAAAGAGCGCGATGCCCACATAGCTCACAATCGTCTGGACCTTGAGAGGTAGCTCGCGGCCCGCAATCTTTTGAATGATCTCGATGACCAGCTTGCCGCCATCGAGTGGTGGGATGGGCAGCAGGTTCATAAAGCCAAGCGAGAACGAAATGAGGGCGGCAAACGAAAGGAACGTGGCAGGGCCGGCAGCAGCAGCCTGTGAGGACATAACGCTAATACCCACGATCGACGAGGACTGGTCGAGAATCTCCATCGTATGCTGCGGCTGGAGTAGGCGCATCACGCCCTCCGCTGTCTGCACGACATAGGAGAAAGACAGGCGAGCCGACGTGATGAGGTCTAAACGGACCACCTGCGTAGAGGCATACACACCTAGGCGCTCATCCTCTTTGAGCGCAACCGTGGTCGAATGCTGCTTGCCGTCACGCTCGTACTCGATGGCGATATCGTCCTTACCGGCAGCCTTGCCGATGGCATCGTAAACGTCCATCCAGGTAGAGCACGATACTCCGTCAACCGAAAGGATCGCGTCGCCGCCCTCGATACCCGCCTTGGCGGCAATAGACCCCTCGTCAACCTGACCGATCACGTTGGTATCCATCGGCACGGTGACACCCGTAATGGAATAGATGCTCATAAGGAGCAAAAAACCCATCAGGATATTGACGAGAATGCCCGCGAGCAGCATAAAGGCGCGCTTGAGAAAGCCCTGGCCAAGATAAGTGTGCGAGCGCTCTTGCGCCAAGAAATCAGCCTCGCCGCACGGCAGCTCCCACACATCGCCCTCGGCAGTCGCATGCTCTCGATCGAACCGGCGGCCGTCAAAGGTGGTGTAACCCGCAGCGTCTCGAGGCAGTGTCTGATACTTAGTGGGATAGTAGCTCGGTGAGGGCTTCTCCCCTTCCTCATACCAAGGTGCGATGGAGCCCCAGCCCAGCAACAGAGCACAAGCCTCGAGCACATCCTCCTCGGAAAGCTCGAGCTCGACAGCAAGGTCGGCCACGGTCACGCGACCATGACGGTAGATAGCCGCGAGCACGCGATCGGCGCACGAGACATCGGTCGGATCCATACCGCAGATGGCAGCGTAGCCACCCAGCAGCAGCGGGGTCACGCCAAACTTGGTTCCAATGCGACGCGACGTGTAATGGATGTCAAAGCGGCACGGCAGGCCCAAAAAGAACTCGGTCACACGGACGCCGCAGGCACGCGCCGCCAAAAAGTGGCCACCCTCGTGCAAAAACACGAGGACGGAAAGCATCAGCAGGCCCCAAAAGACCGATGAAAGAACGCTCAGAACAGTATCCATAAAACGAAAAAGCAATCCTTATGGGTTAGGAACGGGTTGCGACGAGTACCTGCGCAGCCTTTTCACGCGCCCACGCATCGATATCGTGAAGTTGCTCAAACGAATCGACCGCCTGCACATCGTGGGCATCCATGCAGGATTCCACAATGCGATCGATATCGGTAAAGCTGCAGCCATCGCGCAGGAAGGCATCGACGGCGACCTCGTTGGCGGCATTGAGCACGCACGGCATGGTGCCACCCGTCTTGCCGGCACGCTCGGCCAGTGCCAGACAGCGGAAGGTATCCATGTCGGCAGCATCAAACGTGAGCTGCCCCAACTCGCGAAAATCGATACGAGGCGCCGGAGTATCCCAACGCTCGGGATACGAGAACGCGAACTGGATGGGAATACGCATGTCGGAAGCACCGAGATGCGCTATCACGGAGCCGTCGGAGAACTCGACCATAGAGTGAATCTTGGACTGACGCTGCACGACCACGTTAATGAAATCGAGGTCGCAGTTAAACAGATGCATGGCCTCAATGCGCTCCAGGCCCTTGTTCATGAGGGTGGCGGAGTCGATGGTGATCTTGGCGCCCATGGCCCACGTGGGATGTGCGAGGGCATCGGCACGCGTCACGCGGTCGAGCTCGTCGCGCGTGCGGCCAAAAAACGGACCGCCCGAGCAGGTGAGCCAAATACAATGAGCCTCGCGTGGGTTCTCCCCCAGATAGCACTGGAAGATGGCGGAGTGCTCAGAGTCGACTGGAATAAGCTGGCCCGGTTGCGCCAACGGCATAAGCAAGTCGCCACCGACGACGAGGGACTCCTTGTTGGCAAGGGCAAGGCGTTTATTTGAGGTCAAGGCCGCATGGCTCGCCTCGAGACCGGCGGCACCCACAATAGCGACGAGTACGCAGTCGACATCGTCGCGACGCGCGAGCTCGCAAACCGCCTGCGCGCCAACGCCGAGCTTCATTCCCTCGGGCAACTCCTGCAGCACGGCGTCATCGCCATGAGCGACATCGGCCACGGCAACCGCCGAAACCGAGAACTCGCGGGCAGCGGCAACAAGCTCGGAGGTACTGGAGTTAACGGACAGCGCCGTCACCTGCAGGCGATCGGCATGCTGGCGGCACACATCGAGCGCCTGGGTGCCGATGGAGCCCGTACAACCCAGGATGGCAACACGGAGGCGTCCATCGGGGCCATACGTCGTCTGGAATGACATTACAGCACGCCTCCGATCATCAGCATCAGCTGCGCGGTGATGCAGCCGAAGATAAGCGAATCGCTACGATCGAGCATGCCGCCGTGGCCCGGGATAAGGTTGCCGGAATCTTTGACGCCCACACCGCGCTTGATGCGCGACTCGATAAGGTCGCCGATAACGCCCAGAATGGACACGACCACGCCGCACAGCAGCGCATAGGGCAGGCTGAGCTTGAAGAAATGCGTCGCCCACAGGATGAGCCAAATCAAAACCGAGCCCAGGATGCCGCCAACAAACCCCTCCCAGCTCTTTTTGGGAGAGATCTTGGGAACCATCTTGTGTTTGCCGATACGGCTACCCACGATATAGGCAAACGAATCGGAGACCCAGAGAGACGCGCAAACACCCACCGAAAGCAGGGCGCCGGCAAAACCGGGCACGGCATCGCGCAGCAGCACGATAGCCGACAGCATAAAACCGGTGTAGATGGGACCCATGAGTGTCACGGCAACATCGGATATGCGGGTACGCGGCGACCAGACATACCAAATGCCCACAGCGAGCATCAGGGCAAAAAGCAGGGCATTCAGCAGCATCGAATCGCCCAACGCCGACAGCGGAAAGAGCACGGCGGCAGCGATACCCATGCGCTCGTTAGCCATCTTGCCATCGAGCCTTGTCATACGGAAAAACTCATAGCAGCACAGACCGCTCATGACGGAAACAAAGATGGCCGTGGGCACGATACCCAAAACCAGGCACAGGATAAAGACAACGGCGTAGACGATACCGGCGGCGGCACGGGTAATAAAGCCCGCCAGCCACGAACCGGAACCGCTCTTCGCTGCAGGCGCTCCCGCAGTGGCAGCTTTACGCGCAGGCGTCTTGGGAGCAGATGCCTTGGGACGATCGGACACGATTAAGCCTCCTCGGTCTTGCTCAGTCCACCAAACCTACGGTCACGGCCCTGATAGGCCAAAATGGCGTCGACAAGGCCCCAACGATCAAAGTCGGGCCAATAGGTATCGGTGACGTAGAACTCGGAATAAGCTACCTGCCACAGCAGATAGTTCGAAAGGCGCAGCTCACCAGAGGTGCGAATCACAAGCTCAGGATCGGGAAGACCGGCGGTATAGAGGTGGGAAGCCACCATGTCGTCATCAATTGCGGCAGGATCGATCTTACCGGCGGCAACGTCGAGTGCGATCTGACGGACAGCGCGGGTAATCTCGGCACGCGCGCCGTAGTTGACGGCAAGCGCCAGCGTCATACCGGTGTGATCGGCGCACTCGGCAAGACCGCGTTCAAAAACGTCGCGGGTCTTCTTGGGCAGCGCGGAAATATCACCCAAAAAGACAACGCGCACGTTTTCGCGCTTCAGAAGCGGCAACTCGTCGATGAACGTCTTGGCAAACAAGTGCATCAAGACGTTGACCTCATGCTGCGGGCGGTTCCAGTTTTCGGTAGAAAACGCATAGGCAGAAAGCACGTCGACGCCCAGGCGCACGCAGGCGGTAATGATCTCGCGCAGCGAGACGATACCCGCCTTGTGGCCCTCAGTGCGTGCAAGACCGCGCGACGTGGCCCAACGACCGTTGCCGTCCATGATGCACGAGATATGGTGCGGAATGTTATTGAGGTCAAGGTCGGAAAAACCGACGCGCGCAGGGGCGTCGGCAAAGTACTCGACCAGTTTATGCTCGTCGTATTGCACCTTAGATCTCCATGACCTCGGCTTCTTTTTCCTTCAGAAGCTCCTCGACCTTGGCGACATACTCATCGGTGTGCTTCTGGACCTTGGCCTGCTCGCGACGGACATCGTCCTCGGTGAGCTCCTCATCGCGCTCGAGCTTGTTGTTGAAGTCGCGACGGATGTTACGGATAGACACCTTGGCCTGCTCGGCGTACTCGCGGCACTCCTTGACGAGCTCGCGACGGCGCTCCTCGGTGGGAGCCGGGAACGGAAGACGAACGACGGTGCCATCGGAGTTGGGGGTAATACCCAGATCGGAAGCGCCGATGGCCTTGACGATAGCATTGATGAGTGCCTTGTCCCACGGCTCGATGAGCAGCATGTGGGCCTCGGGGGTCTTGACGGCGGCAACCTGCGTGACCGGCGTGGGAACACCGTAATAATCGACGGTGATGTCGGACAGAATGTTGGCATTGGCGCGGCCGGTACGGACCTTGGAGAAGTTATGCTTGAGGGACTCGAGCGACTTGTCCATATGGGCGGTGATGTTCTCTGCCATGCTTAATCCTCCTGATAGACGAGCGTGCCGACGGGCTCACCCGAAAGCGCGCGCTTGACGGTGTCCTCGCCATCGATGTTGAGGACCAAAATCGGCATACGGTTGTCCTGGCACAGTGCCGTAGCCGTGGAATCCATAACCTGCAGGCCGCGGACGAGAACCTCGTGATAGGTAATCTTGTCAAAACGGACGGCGTCGGCGCACTTGACGGGATCCTTATCGTAGATGCCGTCAACCTTGGTGGCTTTAATCAGAATCTCGGCGCCGATCTCACACGCACGAAGAGCCGCGGCGGTGTCGGTCGTAAAGTACGGATTGCCCGAACCGGCGGCAAAAATAACGACGTTGCCCTTGGAAAGGTGGTTGATGGCGCGACGGCGAATATAGGGCTCGCAGATCTCGTTCATCTGGATAGCGCTCATCACGCGGCAGGGAACATCATTATGCTCGAAGGCATCCTGCAGGGCGAGCGCGTTCATAACGGTTGCCAGCATGCCCATGTAGTCGGCCTGAGCACGCTCCATGCCACCGGCAGCGCCGGCCATGCCGCGGAAAATATTGCCGCCGCCGACAACGACGCCGACCTCATGACCAACGGCGAGCAGCTCCTTGACCTGCTTGGCAAGATGGTCGGTAACCTTGGGGTCGATGCCATATTGGCCGTCGCCCATCAGTGCTTCGCCAGAAAGCTTAAGAAGCACGCGTTTATATCGGATGTCGGACAAAGCGATCCTCCTTTAGATTGAACTCTCAACATTCTATCAAAGGCTCTAAGAAGAGCCATGAAAAAGCAGGCTGTGAGTAAAACCCACAGCCTGCTCATTACCAGCTACAAGAGCTTATTTACTCGCCACGGACCAGACGGTCAAAGGCAACGACGGTAATGGTGTCGCCGAGCTCCTTGGAGACCTGCTCAGCGTACTTCTTGATAGTGAGGGAGCTGTCCTTGATGAACTCCTGCTCGGTGAGCACGGACTGCTTGTAGAACTTCTCCAGACGGCCGACAGCCATCTTCTCCTGAATGGCCTCGGGCTTGCCGGACTCGGCAGCCTGAGCCATGTAGATCTGCTTCTCGTGCTCGACGGTCTCGGCCGGAACCTGATCGCGGGTAGCGCAGATCGGGGCGACGGCGGCAACCTGAAGGGCAACGTCGTGAGCGAAGGTCTTGAAGGACTCAGCCTGAGCGGTCTCGGCCTTCTCGAAAGCAAACTCGACGAGGACGCCGATCTTACCACCCATGTGGATGTAAGAAGCAAGCGCGCCGTTCTCAGCCTTGCGGGCAGCGAAGCGGGAGATCTTCATGTTCTCGCCCATGATGTGAATCATCTCGGTGAGCTCGGAGGAAACAGTCTCCTCGCCCATCGGCTTCTCGAGCAGAGCGTCGACGTCAGCAGGCTCGGTGGTAGCGACAACCTCAGCGACCTTGGAAGCAAAGCCGGTGAACTTGGCGTTGGAGCCAACGAAGTCGGTCTCGCAGGAGAGCTCGAGCAGAGCGCCGGTCTTGCCATCCTCGGAGACGAACGCGGCGACAGCGCCCTCGTTGGTCTCACGGCCAGCCTTCTTGGCAGCCTTGGCGAGGCCATTTTTGCGCAGAACGTCGACAGCAGCGTCCATGTCGCCGTCAGCCTCGACGAGAGCCTTCTTGCACTCCATCATCGGGGAGTCGGTCATCTCGCGGAGCTGCTTGACCATAGCGGCGGTAATCTGGGCCATTGTGGTTCCTTTCAAAGAGATGAAAAAGAATTAACTAAGACTGATTTACTCGGCCTTGGGCTCAGCGGCCATCTCGGCCTCGGAGACCTGCTCCTTGCCGGAGCCAGCGAGGCAGGCGTCAGCCATGAGCTCGCACATAAGGGTGACAGCGGAGATAGCGTCATCGTTGCAGGGGATGCCGTACTCGACCTCGTCGGGATCGGAGTTGGTGTCGATCAGAGCGACGACGGGGATGTTCAGGCGCTGGGCCTCCTTGATGGCGTTCTCCTCGCGCTTGGTGTCGATGACGAAGAGAGCCTGGGGCAGACCCTTCATGTCGCGGGCGCCACCGAGGTTGGTCTGGAGCTTGGTGAGCTCCTTGCCGAGAACAGCCTGCTCCTTCTTGGGCAGAACAGCCATGCGGCCGTCCTCGACCATGGCCTCGAGCTCCTCCATGCGGTTGATGCGGGAGCGGATGGTGACGAAGTTGGTCAGCATACCGCCGAGCCAGCGCTGGTTGATGTAGGGCATGTTGGCGCGCTCAGCGGCGTTCTTGACGGCCTCCTGAGCCTGCTTCTTGGTGCCGACGAACAGCACGTTGCCGCCCTTGGCGACGTTCTTGACGAAGGTGTAGGCCTGGTCGGCGTCAAGGATGGTCTGCTTGAGGTCGAGGATGTAGATGCCGTTGCGCTCACCGAAGATGAACGGCTTCATCTTGGGGTTCCAGCGACGGGTCTGGTGACCGAAGTGGCAGCCGGCCTCGAGCAGGGTGCGGATATTAATCTTGGTAGCCATGTTAAACCTCCTGTGGTTTGCCTCCGCGCGGGGTCATCCTCCAAAACCAACCCGGACATGTGCTACCAAAGCCCGGGCACCACGGTATGGAGTAGCCGCGCGTGCGTGATAAAAACCTGTTGCCGTGAAGCAACCCGATGAATGATAGCAGGATTGCCTCTTCCTGCCAACCCGCAATCAAAACCACACACCTTGGCGCGGCGCGGGAGGCCCTTCTCCTACTCGCCGCGGGGATGTGCCTGACTCACGGCACGCTTGAGGCGTTCGGGAGTGAGATGCGTATAGATCTGCGTCGTGGACAAACTCGCATGCCCCAGCAGCTCCTGAACCGAGCGCAGATCCGCGCCGCCCTCGAGCAGGTCGGTCGCAAAGGTATGGCGCATCGCATGAGGGGCGATGTCGGCAGGAATGCCGGCAAGTGCCGCAAGCATATGGAACCGCCTCCTGAGCATGGCGGCACTCATACGGTTTCCGCGCGCCGAGATAAACAGCGGATGCACGCCGTTTGCACCGTCGCCGCGCTTTGCCTGTGCAAGGAGCTGTGGCCTCCCCTCCTCAATATAGTGACGGGTCGCCTCGAGAGCGCGCCGATACAGGGGTACGATACGCTCTTTGCTCCCCTTGCCCCAAAGTCGCAGCGTTCGCTCGGACCAAGCAATGGACTCCACGTTGAGCGCCGCGAGCTCCGAGATTCGCGCGCCGGAGGCATAAAGCAGCTCGAGCATCGCCGCATCGCGCAGCCCCGCAGGCGCCGAGGTATCGGGGGTCTTGAGCAATGACTCGACTTGCCGGGTCGTCAGCACACCGGGAAGATCGCGCGGCAGTTTGGGAGAGGATATCGCCGAGACCGCATCGCCCTCAACGATTCCCTCGGCAGCCATCCACCGATAGAGCGAGCGAATGGCAGACAGGTGTGCCGCAAGGGTCCGAGCCGCCACTTGGCCACCCGACAGCTCGGCCAAATAGGAACGAACGGTCCTTACGTCGGCGGCGCGAGCGTCGACGTCCTCACGTTCGCACCACGCGGCGAAGCGCTCGAGTCGCGAGGCGTAGGCGGTTACCGTATTGGGGGCGAGCCCTTCGACACGTGCAATGTAGGCAATGAACGAGTCAACGGCATCGTACAGGTCAAAGGCTATGACCTCTCGCCTCCAAACAGATCGGAGCGCGATTCCAGATAGGCATCCAGGGCCTTAAGGGCGCGATCCGCGTAGGCCTGATAACGATCGCGCTTGCTGCGACGCTTACCGTCCTCGAGCGGCGGTACGAGGCCAAAGTTAACGTGCATGGGCTGGTAGCCCACCGTAGCCGGGTCGGTCGCATACCCCACGAGCGCGCCCAGGGCGCCCACGCGCGGCAGCTCGACGGGAGCAGCACCGATAGCCTCGGCATAGGTGTTGAGCGCCGCGAGCAGACCTGTCGCCACGGCTTCCATGTATCCCTCGGTACCGGTGATCTGACCGGCCAGACGCACGCCGGTACCGGGCACGGCAAAGGTGCCATCGAGCACGTGCGGCGCATCGACAAAGGTGTTGCGGTGCATGACGCCGTAGCGGAAGAACTCGGCGTTCTCCAGTCCGGGAACCATACGAAAGACGCGCTTCTGTTCGCCGAAGGTCAGGTTGGTCTGGAAGCCAACCAGGTTATAGGCCGTCTTCTCCTTGTTCTCGGCGCGCAGCTGGATCGCCGCCCAGGGACGGCGACCGGTGCGCGGGTCGGTGAGCCCGACGGGCTTCATGGCACCAAAACGGATGGCATCCTTGCCCGTGCGCGCAACCTCCTCGGCAGGCTGGCAGGCCTGAAACAGGTCCCCGCCCTCAAAATCCTTGAGCACCACGCGATCGGCCGTGGTGAGCGCCTCGATAAAGGCCTCGTACTCTTCCTTGTTGAGCGGGGCATTGAGATAGTCGCCACTCCCCTGCTCCTCGTAGCGCGACTGCGAGAACAGCACGTCCATATCGAGCGTCGAGGCATCGACAATCGGGGCGGCCGCGTCAAAGAACGCCAGGGCGTCACCACCGACAAGCTTCATGACCTCCTCGCTCAATGCCGGCGAGCACAAGGGGCCCGCGGCGATAACCACATGGCCCTCGGGAATCTGGGTGACCTCACCGTGGACGACCTTGATATTGGGGCGGGCGGCAACCTCGGCCTCGACGAGCTCGGAGAATGTAACACGGTCGACCGCCAGGGCGCCGCCAGCGGGAACGGCGGCGCGATGAGCGCAGTCGAGCAGCACCGAGCCCATGCGCTCGAGCTCGGCCTTCAGCAGACCGGCGGCGGAATCGGGGCGGGTCGACTTAAACGAATTGGAGCAGACGAGCTCCGCCAAGTGATCGGTATGGTGGGCAGGAGAGCTTACTTGCGGGCGCATCTCGCACAGCTTTACGGCGAACCCGCGATCTGCCAGCTGAATCGCACATTCCGATCCCGCCAGACCGCCACCGATAACCGTCACCTGATCAAACAGCATCTGCAAACACCTTTCTAATTGACACGTTTTCCATTGTGACCGAAGGGCGTCTGGGCGTGAAGGGCAAACTTGGAGGGCGCATACCTTCCATCCATCATGCGCTCGATGAGGCCCTCAAGCTCGAGCGAACCCAGGAGCTTGAGTACGCCGACGGCATCGAGGGAGACGAGCGCGGCGATATCATCGACCTTGAGCGGCGAGGCAATGAGGGCATGCATCACGACCTGCTGCGTGGCATCCAGGTCGGCGATACCGGGCGCATCAGGGCGCGAGTAGCGCAGGGTTCCGTATATGCGAGAGATAGCCATCTCGATGGACTCCTCGTCGACAATGCAGCAGGCGCCGTTGGCGATAAGATAGTTGGTACCGCGCGACTCGGGAGACAAAATCGAACCCGGCACGGCAAGCAGCTCGCGCCCCAAGTCCATGGCGGTCTCGGCAGTAGAAAACGTCCCAGATGGCATGCCGGCCTCCGACACAAAGAGCGCCTGCGACAGCGCTGCGATCACGCGATTGCGCCGCGGAAAGGCAAACTTACGCGGCCCCATACCCCAAGGCGACATGGACACGACTGCGCCGCCCGTATCGAGCGTGCGCACGATAAGGCCCGCGCTCGAGCGCGGGTAGACTACATCGGCGCCTGTCCCCAACACCATGACATGTTTACCACCAGCATTGACCGCGGCCCAACCTGACGCCTGGTCGCAACCGACCGCACCGCCGGAGACCACCGTCACCCCCGCTTCCACGGCAACCTTGGCTGCAAGCTCCGCAACGGCAAGACCGTAGGGAGAAGCCTTGCGCGCACCGATGATAGAGAGCGCCGGCGTCGAGAGCACCTCCGGGTCGCCGCGCACGAACAGCGTCTGGGGTACATCAGAGAGCTCCAAAACGGTATCTGGAAACAACGCATCACCGGGATGCAGCTCGTACCGGTTCTCGTCCATCACTGATCCCTCCGTCCCTGATACATGGCCGCCTCGAGCACATGATCTTGCGTCACACGCTCACTTTCGGCGACATCGGCAATCGTGCGCGCGATGCGAACCAGACGCACGATGCCGCGCCCCGTGAGATGCGTGCGCTTCGACAGGCCAAGCACGCATTTCTCGGCGGCCTCGTCGAGTGCAAAGGTCGACACGACACCGTCAATGGACCGTGACTCATCGTCCTCGGCCTCGGCATCCGCATCGTCCATACGGGACTCACGCCAGACACGAAAAGCCCTACCGCGGACAACGTAGTCGCGCAGCTCGGCCGACGACATGCCCTCAGCGCCCTCGATAATCACCTGCGGATCGGGGCGGGTCACGTCGATCATCAGGTCGATGCGGTCGGCCAAGGGACCGCGCAGCTTGGACCGATAGCGCTCTACCATCGATGCCGAGCAACGACACGGAACCTCGCGATCGCCCAAAAAGCCGCAGGGGCAGGGATTGCTCGCCGCAAGCAGCTGAAAGCGCGAGGGAAACGTAAAGGCGCCATCGACGCGCACGATCCTGACATAGCCGCGCTCGATAGGCTGCCTGAGCGTCTGCAGCACACCGGTGGGAAACTCGGCAAGCTCGTCCAAAAAGAGCACGCCGCCATGGGCAAGGCTGATCTCGCCCGGATGCACAGGGCGTCCTCCGCCAATAAGGCCCGCTGTCGAAATGCTGTGATGAGGGCTTCGAAACGGCCGATGCCCTGCAAGCAGGCCATCGATGTTCTCACCCAAGACCGAATGGATACACAGCGCCTCCTGCTGATCCTCGACGGAAAGTTCGGGCAAGATACCCGTCATGCGGCGCGCAAGCATGGTCTTGCCCGAACCGGGCGAGCCGATCATGAGAAGGCCGAGCTCCCCTGCCGCCGCAAGCGCCATGCCGCGCTTGGCGACCTCCTGCCCCAACACGTCGGCATAATCGAGCTCGGGCTCAAAGGTGGCCTCCACGCCCTCGGAATCCAGATAATGCCGAGCCGCCTCGCCCATACCGCGGGCAAGCTGCGACAGATGATCGATAAAACCGCAGTCGACGCCCGCAAGCGGAACATGTTGGTCGGACCTGCCGGCGATAAAAGACAGCCCCATGTCGCGAGCCAGCAGCTGGAACGCCACCTCGCCCTTGACGGGAAGCACTGTGCCATCCAGGCCGAGCTCGCCGGCAATGAGGCAGCGGTCGAGACTGTTGCGGGGAATCTGCCCGTCGGCCGCAAGCACCGCAATGGCTATCGGCAGGTCAAAGCCGCTACCGGTCTTTCGGATATCGCCAGGCGCCAGATTGACCGTAATACCCGAGCGCGGGATCTCGAATCCGGCGGAGCGCATCGCGCAGCGAATGCGCCCGCGCGACTCCATGACCTCCATACTCGGGATCCCGAGCATCTGGATGCCCGGGATGCCACCCGCAAGCGACACCTCGACCGTGACGGGAATCGCCTCGACGCCGCGGATACAGGCTGCGTGAACGGCAAAGGTTTCGAACGCCATCACGACACCTGCCAATCGAACGCGTTGTACTGGTGCTCGATCTCGGCGATATGCCCGCCGCGAATGGTGACACCCACGGCATCGAAGCGGATCGCCTTGAGCGGATAATGCTCCATGAGATAGCAACTCGCGATGCGACGATAGCGCCGCTGCTTTTGGGCATTCACCGCTTCCTCGGGAAACACCCGCGTGTCACAATCCAGCGCAACACGCCTGGTCTTGACCTCGGCCATCACCACCACATCGTCGAGCTCATCGAGCAGAACCAGGTCGGCCTCGCCCTCCGAGCATCGATAGCCTTGTTCCAGCAATGTATAGCCGCGCTCGTTAAAGTAATCGATTGCGATAAGCTCGCCCAGCATACCGAGCTCGCGAGGACTGAGTCCCTTGATAAACTCGGGCGTGATCGACCCGCAATCGAGCTCCCCCTCTTCCCAACGCTCCTTGAGCTGCTGCGTCTTACTCAATTTGCCTGCGGCGCACATGGGGTCTCCTTTCCCGCTCTCTGCATTGCCTCGATAATGAGGGCAGGTTTCATGCGGGTAAGTACCGGAAGCAAACCAAAAGCAAACCAAATGCCGACAAATGAGGGGCCGCGCGCAACAATAGCGCTGCACACGGCCCCTACCAGCAGGTTTATGGAACCCTTAAGGTTCCTGTCTCCACAATTGACCTAGAAAAGGCGCTCAGTCTGCAAAAAGTTTCCGCAAAAGCTCACGCGGTGCAAAGGACAAAGTCCATGTTTGCGAATGGCCTCGATATGCTCGGGGCTTGCATAGCCCTTCGACTCGGCCAGATGGTACTCGGGATACTCGGCGTCGTACTCGACCATCATCTCGTCACGCGTGACCTTGGCCATGATGGACGCCGCGGCGATGCAGGCGATTTTGGCATCGCCCTTCACCACGTCGCGCTCGTTGGGAACGGCGCCCAAGGGGTTACCGTCCATAAGCACGCAATCGGGCTCGAGCCCCGTATCGGCCACCGCACCCGCGACGGCGGTACGGATAGCGCGGGCCATACCCATCTCATCGATATCCGCAGGCGCGATATGGCAAAAACCGATCGCCGTCGCCACCTCGGCAATCTTCACCGAGAGCAGCTCGCGGCGCGCCGGCGTGAGCTTTTTGGAATCGTTGATGCCCCAGACGCGCGGCTCCATGGGAAGGCACACGGCACACACCGTCAGGGGACCAGCCACCGATCCGCGACCCACCTCGTCGACACCAACGACCACACCATCGCCGCCAAGCTCATACATAAGCTCGTACATGTCATTGACGCGCTCGCGCTCGGCAAGCTCTTTGGCATGGCGTTTGAGGGCGCGTTCACAAGCCTTGATCACCTGCTGGCGCGGGTCCTCGCGATAATGCTCCACGAGGGCGGGAATCTCCTCAAACGTAGCGCTCGCCAACTCACCGGCAACCTGCGATGCCGAAACCGAGCTCGTCATGTTGGCCATACCAGGCCCTCCTTGCATGCAAATCAGATAAAAAGAAGGGCCACCCGAAGGTGACCCTTGTGTCCAAACGAGTGGACAGACGCTGCGATCTTCTTAGCGCTTCTCGGGGATGCGAGCAGCCTTGCCCACCTTGTCGCGGAGGTAGTACAGCTTGGCGCGACGGACGCGACCATGACGAACGACCTCGAGCTTGGCGATCTTGGGGCTGTGAAGCGGGAAGGTACGCTCAACACCGACACCGAAGGACATCTTGCGGACGGTGAAGGTCTCGCGGGCACCGGCGCCGGCCATGCGGATGACGTCGCCCTGGAAGACCTGGATGCGCTCGCGGTCGCCTTCCTTAATGCGGTAGTGAACCTTGACGTTGTCGGCGACGCGAACCTGAGGAATGTCCTCGCGGATCTGCTGACGCTCGATTGCGCGGATGTAATCCATGTGCAATTCCTTACTCTTCTAGAGGTGCCGTACCACCTTGGCCGGCACGTAGTTGAACAAACGTATTCGAGTATACACGCGCGGGTTTCTGCTGCAAGAACAATTTTTTACGCAGACAAAAAGACAAAACCCGCACATGATAACCGCCCGTCTCACGAATGAGACGGGCGGCATGAAGGGGGCTACGCTAGGCGTCTGGACGCAAAACGTTAGGCGGAACGCTTTGCCTCGAGCTTGGCCTGGGCGGCAGCAAGACGCGCGACCGGCACACGGTAGGGCGAGCAGGACACGTAGTCCACGTCGGCCACGTTAAACAGGCCCTTGATGGACTTGGGGTCGCCACCGTGCTCGCCGCACACGCCAAAGTGCATGTCGGGATTGGTGGCGCGGCCCTTCTCGACGGCCATACGCACCAGCTCGAGCACCGCTATGTCGATGGTCTCGAAGGGGTTGTCCTTCAGGATCTTCTTGTGCAGGTACAGCGGAATGAACTTGGCCTCGGCGTCGTCGCGCGAGAAGCCGAAGGTCGTCTGTGTGAGGTCGTTGGTGCCAAAGCAGAAGAAGTCGGCGTGCAGGGCGATCTCATCGGCGACCATGCAGGCGCGCGGCAGCTCGAGCATCGTGCCCACGGGGATGTTGAGCTCGACGCCCTCCTCGGCGGAAACCTCGGCGATCACGCGCTCGATAACCTCGCGGGTCTGGACATGCTCGGCCGTGATGGAAACGAGCGGAACCATGATCTCGGGACGCGGGTCGACGCCCTCCTTGATAAGGCGGGCAGCAGCCGTGGCGACGGCACGAACCTGCATGAGCGGCAGATCCCCAAAGACGACGGACAGACGCACACCGCGCAGGCCGAGCATCGGGTTGGACTCGACCATGCTATCGATGCGACGTAGGCGGCCACGCAAGGCGGCAAGCTCTTCCTCGCCGGCGCCAGCGGCTTCCTTCTTGGTGATGGCGACCTCGAGCTCGCGAGGATTATCCAAGAACTCATGAAGCGGCGGATCGAGCAGGCGGACGACCACATCGCGACCGGACATGGTCTTGAACATCGCCAGGAAGTCCTCGGTCTGAACCTTGAGCAGGTCGGACAGGGCCTGCTGCTTCACGGCCTCATCGTCAGACAGGATAAAGCTCTGGATGATATTCTTGCGATCGCCCAGGAACATGTGCTCGGTGCGGCACAGGCCTATGGCCTCGGCACCAAACTCGAGGGCGAGCTCGGCGTCCTCAGGGTTGTCGGCGTTGACGCGCACATGGTTGGCGTGGCCACAGGTCTCGTCCAGACGAATCTCGTCGGCCCAGGACAGGATGGTGTCCAGGTCGCCGGTGAGCTCAGCGGAGACCAGGTCGACGGGACCGTCGACGACGATGCCCTGGGTGCCGTCGATGGAGATGATGTCGCCCTCGTGCAGCACGCGGTCGCTGCCCTCGATGCGCACGACCTTCTCGGCGGCATCGATGTGGAAGCGCTCAACGCCGCAGACGCAGGGCGTACCCATACCGCGGGCGATAACAGCGGCATGGCTCGTCTTGCCACCGTGGCTGGTCAGGATGCCCTCGGCGGCGACCATGCCCTTCAAGTCGTCGGGGTTGGTCTCCCAACGGACCAAGATAACCTTATGACCCTCGTTTGCGCGCGCGACGGCGTCATCGCTCGAGAACACGACCTCGCCCACGGCGGCGCCGGGGCTGGCGTTCAGACCGCTGGCCAGCGCCTCGTACCTCTTGGAAGCGTCAAACTGCGGGTGCAGGAGCTGGTCGAGTTGCGCGGGATCGATACGGCTCACGGCCTCTTCGCGGGTGATCAGGCCCTCCTCGACCATTTCGATGGCGATGCGCAGGGCGGCGGTGGCAGTGCGTTTACCCACGCGTGTCTGGAGCATCCAGAGCTTGCCCTGCTCGATGGTGAACTCGATATCGCACATATCGCGGTAATGGTCCTCGAGCGTCAGGAACACGCGCTCGAGCTCCTCACCTGCAGACTCGAGGCCCGGGGTGGCCTTGAGGTCGGCGATGGGCTCGGTGTTGCGGATACCGGCGACGACGTCCTCGCCCTGGGCGTTGACCAAAAAGTCACCGTAGAACTCCTTGGTGCCGTCGGCCGGATTACGCGTAAAGGCGACGCCCGTCGCAGAGGTCTCGCCCTTGTTGCCAAAGGCCATGGCCTGTACGTTGACGGCGGTGCCGAGGTCGTCGGAAATGCCATGCTGCTTGCGGTAGATGCAGGCACGCTCGTTCATCCAGCTGCCAAAGACGGCCTGGATGGCAAGGCGCAGCTGAAGCTCAGGATCGTGCGGGAAGACGGGCTTGCCGTCGGCAACCTCGAGCTCGGGATACAGGGCGGCCTCGACGTTCTCGGAGAAGATCCCCTTGAAGGTCTCGACGAGTTCCTGCAGGTCCTCGGCCGAAAGCTCGGAATCGACGCGAACGCCGGCGACCAGACGGGCCTGGGTCAGGGCGTTCTCGAACAGGTCGGCGTCAACGCCCATGACGACATTGGAAAACATCTGGATAAAGCGGCGGTAGCTATCCCAGGCAAAACGCGGGTTCTGCGTCTGCGCGATGAGGCCCTGGACGGAATCGTCATTGAGGCCCAAGTTGAGGACCGTGTCCATCATACCGGGCATGGAGAACGGAGCGCCCGAGCGAACCGACACGAGCAGCGGATCGGAGGCGTCGCCGAGCTTCTTGCCGCAGCGGGCCTCGAGGTCCGCCTCGGCAGCAACGATCTCATCGAGTGCGCCCCCGGGCCACACGTTGCCGGCACCGGAGTACTCGACGCAAGTCTGGCAGGTAATGGTAAAGCCACCGGGAACCGGCAGGCCTATGCGGCTCATCTCGGCAAGGTTAGCGCCCTTGCCACCAAGCACAAAGTTCATGGACTTGTCGCCCTCGGTGACACAGGTGCCCTGGGCGTCGGTTCCAAAACGGTAAACCCTCTTGCAATCGCTCACGATACTTCCCCTTCCATGCGCTTACGCGCACGACCGTGGTAACGAATCGACCCGCCGGATGCGGGCCGTGAGGGAACTATACGGCGGGTTTTGGACAGGCTTGAGCAGAGGGTGCGCGGTTTGGTAAACGTGCTAAAACCGGCGGTAAACGGTAGGTAAAGGTGGTTACCTTATGAAGATACCACTACAAGGAAAATGCAGGTCGGATGCGATGTTTTTGCTAAATCGCTTTACCATTTATCAGCATTATTTCCAAGTATTCTCTTTGGGTAGCTAAAAGAACCCCGTCCCAAATTAGCTACCCAAACAACCTTGTCCCAAGTGAGCTACTTTTGTTGAGCGCGGCGGGCGGCACGGCGGCCCCTGGCTTCCTGGATCTCCTCGAGGTGGGCAATGATCTCGGCAGCGCTTTCCTCGATGGCTTTACCGTCGGTGCGCACCACAAAGCAGCCCAGGCGCTTCATGAGGGCACGGGCCTCCTCGAGCTCGCTGCGTACGCTCTCGGGCTCAGCATAGGAGCCGGCAACGGCACGGGCGTAATCATCCCCCAAGCGGCTATCGCGGATCTCAGAAATCACGTCAACGGTCGAAATTAGGCCGAACAGGCGCATCGGGTCGACCTCGTAAATCGACTTGGGCGGCTCCATGCCATGCGCCAGTGGGACATTGGCGACCTTGTAGCCCTGATAGGCTAAATACATCGACAGCGGGGTCTTGGACGTGCGCGACACGCCCAGCAGCACGATATCAGCACCCGACAGATCGTCACAACCACGACCGTCATCGTGCTCAACGAAATACTCCATAGCCTCAATGCGATGGAAATAGCGGTCATCGGTCTTGTGAATCACGCCCGCAACGCCCTTGGGCGGCGCCCCGATGAGCGACGTAAGCACGGCAAGCGTCGGACCGATCAGGTCGACCGAGCGAATGTGCAGCATGCCCAGGTAGTCGAGCACGCGAGCACGAAGGGCCGGGTCGACGATGGTATGGAACACGGCGATATCGCGATGGTCGGCATCGACGCGCGGCCCCACAAATGACTTGACCTGCTCCACGGAGGTCACCTTGGGCAGGCGCAAAACGCGAAAAGCCCCTTCATCAAATTGCCCGGACGCCGCAAGCACCACCTCACAAGCGGTATCACCGAGCGAGTCGGAGATAACGATAACGGTGGGACGAGCGGTGACCGGGCAATCCATGCGGGGCTCCTTTTGCGCTTATGCGCAAGCTGGCTTACTTTTTGCGGGCAAGCTCACCGATGTTGGCGATGCCGGAGAAAACGGCCTCGAAGCGGTTGAGCAGCTTAAGGCGATTATCGCGGAGCTGCTCGTCCTTGTCCATGACCATGACCTCATCGAAGAAGCGGTCGATGGGCGCGCGCAGGGCGGCGAGGGCGGCAAATGCGGCCGGGTAGTCCTCGGCAGCAAGGGCGGCATCGACAGCGGTCTGAGCAGCCTCGGAGGCGTCGGCGAGCGCGAGCTCGACCTCGCCCATCAGGCTGCGGTCATACTCCGCACCCAGCTCGGGCTTGGAGATGTGCGCGGCACGGGCATAGGCGGTAGCCAGGTTGTCAAAGGTCTCGGCATCATTCTTGCGGGCCTCGTCGAGGGCGGCGCAGCGGGCGAAGAAGACGGACGGGGCGATGATGTGCACCGCGGAGACGGCGGCAACGGTATCGGCCGGGATCTTTTCGTCGCGGGCCATGCTCACCAGGCGGCCATGGAAGAAGTCACGAACCTGCTGGGCGACCTCGGCGGCGTCAAACTCAATGCCCTGCTCACTATAGAGCTCGAGCGCAAAGTCGATAAGCGACGTGGGGTCGATCGGCAGGCGGTCGCGCAGGATGTTGATGATGCCGATAGCGGCACGACGCAGCGCATAGGGGTCGGAGGAGCCGGTCGGGGGCTCGTCGATGGCAAAGATACCGGCAATGGTATCGAGCTTGTCGGCACAGGCCACGATGCAGCCAGCGGTGCCCTCGGGCAGCTCGTCACCGGCAAAGCGGGGACGATAGTGATCGCGAATGGCGTGGGCGACCTCGTCGTTCTCCCCCATCGCGGTCGCGTAATAACCGCCCATCACGCCCTGCTGGCTCGTGAACTCGACGACGGCGTTGGACACCAGGTCGGCCTTGCACAGGTGCGCGGCACGGCCGGCGTCAGCTGCCAGATGAGCACCCAGGTGTGCCTCACGGGCAATAGCGAGCGCGAGCTGCTCGATGCGCTCGGACTTGGCGAGCACGCTACCGAGCTTCTCCTGGAAGGCAACCTTGGCCAGGCGCTCACGGAACTCGTCGAGGGAGATCTTCAGGTCCTCCTCGTAGAAGAACTTTGCGTCGTCCAGACGGGCGCGCACGACGCGCTCGTTACCGTCGATCACGCGCTCGGCATTCTCGGGCTTGCTGTTGGAAACGACCACGAACTCACGCGTGAGCTTGCCCTCGCCGTCATAGATCGGGAAGTAGCGCTGGTTGGTGAGCATGGACTCGCAGATGATCTCGTGCGGGACCTTGAGGAACTCCTCATCGAAGGTACCGACGAGCACCGTCGGCCACTCGCAGAGGTTAATGACCTCCTCAAAGACCTTCTTGGGCGTATCGACATGGCAGCCGGGACGGGCAGCCTCGACCTCGGCGATACCGGCGAGGATGACCTCACGACGACGCTCGGCAGAAAGCACACCGGCGTCCTCGAGCACCTGCTCGTAAACAGCGGGGCTGGCAACCACATAGTCGCCAGGGCCAAGTACGCGATGACCGCGCGTGGTGTTGCCGCTCGTCACGTCGGCAAACGACACGGGCACAACATCCTCGCCCAAAAGGCAGCAGATCCAGCGGACCGGACGAACAAAGGTCGCATGCTCGTGACCCCAGCGCTGGCTGCGGTAGTTGGGCCACTGCAGGCCGGCGATGGTCTTCTCGCACAGAGCGGTCAGAATCGGCGTAGCCGGTGCGGAAGGAATGTTCTTCTCGGCGAACACATACTCGCGACCGTCAGTGTCCTCGCGACGGACCAGGTCCTCGGCAGCCACACCGCACTTGCGGGCAAAGCCCTGGGCGGCCTTGGTGGCGTTACCGTCGGCATCGAAGGCGATGTTGGCCGCGGGGCCGCGCTTGACCTCGTGAACCTCGTCGGTCGCGGTGGCAACGTCAGCAACGAGCGCAGCCAGGCGGCGCGGGCTCGAGATCACACGGACCTCGCCGTGGGCCAGACCGGCCTCGTCGAGACCCTTGGCGATCATGGCGCCAAGCTGCTTGACGGCATTGTTCAGCGGTGCAGAGGGCATTTCTTCCGTACCGATCTCAAACAGGAAATCCTTAGCGTCTGCCATGGCTTACGCCACCTCGCCTTCCTGATCGGCATTCTCGTTGACTCCGGCGACCTCGGCCATGTAGGCCTCGCAGCACGCCTTGGCGACGGCGCGGACGCGCAGGATGTAGTTGGCACGCTCGACCGCGGACAGGGCGCCGCGGGCATCGAGCAGGTTGAAGGCGTGGCTGCACTTCATGACGCAGTCATATGCCGGCAGCGGCAGCTTGCGCTCCAGGCAGGAATGGCACTCGGCCTCGTAGTCGTCAAACTTCTGACTCATCATCTCGACGTTGGCGACCTCAAAGTTATAGGCACTGAACTCGCGCTCGTTCTCGAGGAACACGTCGCCATAGGTCATGGGCGTGCCGTCGGGCAGGTAGCTCCACACCAGGTCGTAGACCGAGTTAACGCCCTGGGCGTACATGGCGATACGCTCCAGGCCGTAGGTAATCTCAACGGGCACGGGGTCGACCTCGATGCCGCCCACCTGCTGGAAGTACGTAAACTGCGTGACCTCCATGCCATTGAGCCAGACCTCCCAGCCAAGGCCCCAGGCGCCGAGCGTCGGGCTCTCCCAGTCGTCCTCGACAAAGCGGACGTCATGGTCGTTGGGGTCCAGGCCAATGGCGGCCAGCGAACCAAGGTAGAGCTCCTGGGCGTTGACCGGCGAGGGCTTGATGAGCACTTGGAACTGATAGTAGTGCTGCATGCGGTTGGGGTTCTCGCCGTAGCGGCCGTCAGCGGGACGGCGGCAGGGCTGCGCATAGCAGGTGCGCCACTCGGCGGGACCGAGCGAGCGCAGCGTGGTCGCGGTATGGAAGGTACCGGCACCGACCTCGGAGTCATAGGGCTGCATAATGACGCAGCCCTGCTCGCCCCAGTACTGCTGGAGGCGCAGGATGATGTCTTGGAAGGAAAGCGATGAAGCGTTCATGCCTCTAATATCCCCTCGTCGAAACGATTACACGGTTAGGTACTGTACTATAGCGGTTTTTAGTCGATAGCGCCGATGCGGTTGAGCGGCCAGTAGCGAACGAGTGCCACAGCGATCAAATCAGAGCGATCGACGGGACCAAAGTAGCGTGAGTCGGCAGAGTTTTCGCGGTTGTCGCCCATCACCCACACGCACCCGTCGGGAACGGTGTAGGGATAGCTTACCTGAGCGCCGGGCGCTTGGACCGAAAGTGGCCAGCTCATGCCCGTCGTATAGTCCTCGTCGAGCGCTTGGCCGTCAACAACCACCTTGCCATCCTGCAGGTCGACCGTCTGCCCGGCCGTGGCAATAACACGCTTGACAAGAACATCATGCTCGGAGGTGCCATCGGGGTTGTGAAACACCACGATATCGCCCTGCTTGACGGGCTGACCGAGCTCGAGGCTCACCTTTTGTGCCAGGATCTGGTCGCCAATCTCGATCGTGTCCTCCATAGAACCGGTGGGCACCACAAAGGGCTCGACCACAAAAGTGCGGATCAGGAACGTGGCCACGAGCGCGATCGCGATGACCGCGATCCACTCAAAAGCGCCCCTCAACGCGGAATGTTGCGTAGGAACCATACTCACTCCTCGCTCTGCGAATACGAAGCGTCAAGAATCTCCTGCGCGTAAGCGCGCTCCTCGGGCGTGAGCCGCGCCGTCTCGATCAAGTCGGGACGCCAGCGGCAGGTGCGCTCGATGGCGTTCTTGCGACGCCAGGCATCGACCTTGGCGTGATCGCCGCTCACAAGCACCGGAGGCACGCCCTCGCCGTTGAACTCGGCAGGACGGGTATACTGCGCGTACTCGAGCAGGCCTCCATCCTCGGCGGTCGAGAACGACTCGTCCACGTTGCTCATCTCGTCGCCCAGGGCGCCGGGAATCAGGCGTACGACGGCATCGGCAACGACCATAGCGGGAAGCTCGCCGCCCGTGAGCACGTAGTCGCCGATCGACAGACGCTCATCGGCATACGCATACGCGCGCTCGTCGACGCCCTCGTAGCGACTGCACACAAACAGCAGGCGCTCACTTTTGAGCAGGCGCTCGGCCACACGCTGCGTAAAAGGCTCGCCACAGGGGGTGAAGAACACTACGGTGGGCTTGGGACCCTCGGAGCTGATGGCCTCGATGGCCTCGGCAATAGGCTCGACCTTCATGAGCATGCCCTGCCCGCCGCCGTACGGCTCGTCATCGACGGTACGATGGCGGTCGTGCGTCCAGTCGCGCAGGTTATACGCCTTAAAATCAAAAAGGCCGGCCTTGCGGGCGCGGCCCAAGATCGATGTGGACATGACGGGCTCAAACATCTCGGGAAAGACCGAAAGGGTCTCGATCAGCATGTTGTCCTCCCTACTTGTCCATATCGATCAGGCCGTCCATAACGTGGACGGAAATTGTTCCTGTGTCGGGAAGATCGAGCACGACCTGCTCGATCACGGGAATCAGTACCTCGCCATACCGATCGCCCTCAACAACCCAAACATCGTTAGCGGGCGTCGACATGATCTCGACGATCGTGCCGAGTAAACCGAAGCGCTCGTCGACCACCTCGCGACCCATCAGGTCGGTATAGGCAGCGTCGAGCGAATCGAGCTCAAAGTCGTCACGATTTGCCAGCACGTAGCATCCCGTGATGCCCTCGGCGGCCGTCAAGTCGTCAATGCCCTCAAACGAGACCAGATCGCCATCGCCCGTATCGGTGACGGACACGACCGTGCAAAAGCGGTCGCGCTTGAGCGCCGGCGGCGTCAGGGCGACGCGCATACCCGGCTCTAATACAGAAGGAAGCCCCCGCAGCGGCTGCGCGAGGACCTCCCCCTTCCTTCCGTGCGGCTTGACCACACGGGCGATGTTTTTGTACTGGGACCTCAAGGTCCTAGCCCAGAACCTCTACCTCGACAGCAGTGTCGAGGCGAGCGGCCAGTGCACGGGCGAGCGTGCGAATGGCCTTAATGGTACGGCCACGACGGCCGATGACCTTAGCGACGTCATCCTCGGCGACCGAAACCTCAATCGTAGAGGCATCGTCACCATCGATGACCTCAAGGCTCACGGAATCCGGGTCGTCGACGATCTGAACAACGAGATATTCGACGAGATCGGCGATGCGATCTGAGAGCATTGCCTCACCCTCGAGCTGTGCAGCGTCAACCTCAGGCACGATTTACTCCTCGGCGCCCTCAGCGGCCTCAGCGGCAGCCTTAGCGGCCTCGCCCTCTTTGGCGAGCTGCTTCTTGGACTTCTTGACGACGGTCTCGGTCTTCTCGCCCTCGTTGGCGGCCTTGACCAGAGCGGCGACGGCGTCGGTGAGCTGAGCGCCCTTGGACTGCCAGTCGGCGATCTTCTCGAGGTCGAGGTTGATGGTCTTGGGGGCGGTCATCGGGTTGTAGCGGCCAACCTCCTCGATGATACGACCGTCACGCGGGGCGCGGGAATCGGCGACGACGACACGGTAGTACGGACGCTTCTTAGCGCCGTGACGAGCAAGGCGAATCTTGACTGCCAAAGGAAACTCCTCCAACCAAGCAGCTTTAGGCTGCAACTACAAACAAACAGTTGAACATAATACGCCATCGACGCGGGCAGGTGAAGTCCGTGAGACCAACTTCTTCGGTGTAGTCGAGGGCAAATCCATATCTTAGACAAGAATTCGGGATTTGCAAGCATATACACGCACCCCACATGAGCTGCGCGGTATACTCATGACATGGAAAGACGCGAACATACATACGGTTATGAGGATGCCATGGGCGTCACGCCGCCTCCCTGGACGGGTCCGGCGGTGGGTCTGATGGACCTTGATGCGTTTTTTGCGAGCGTGGAGATGCTCGATCATCCCGAATGGCGCGGAAAGCCGCTCATCGTGGGCGGAGACGCCGATTCGCGTGGCGTCGTGTCAACGTGTTCGTATGAGGCGCGCCGCTTTGGCGTGCACTCCGCCATGCCCTCAGCCGAGGCACGGCGCTTGTGCCCGCAAGCCATTTGGACGCACGGGCACTTTGATCGCTACCGCGAGGTGAGCGCGCAGGTCATGGCGATTCTCGCCGACGAGACCCCGCGCGTCGAGCGCGTATCCATCGACGAAGCCTTTATCGATATCACACCGGGTCGCTTTGCGCCCGAAGACCCGCTGCTGGTTGCGCGGCGTATAAGCGACCGCGTGACAGGGCTGGGAGTGACCTGCTCCATTGGCGTTGGCTGCAACAAGACGGTCGCAAAAATCGCAAGCGAGCGGGATAAGCCGTTTGGGCTGACCATCGTGCGCCCCGGAACCGAGCAGCGCTTTTTGGCCGCGCTGCCGGTATCTGCCATGAGTGGCATCGGGCGCTCGGCCGAGGAGCGACTGCGCCGCATGCGCATCTACACCCTCGGCGAGCTATCACGTGCACCGGAATCCACCTTGGCCTCTATTTTTGGCGTCAACGGCGAGCACATGCGCCAGCGTGCGCTGGGACTCGAAATCTCTGAAGTCACGAGCCTCGATGAAGAGCGCGAGGTCAAGTCGGTCAGCAATGAACGCACCTTTGCTAAAGATTTGACTGAGCGTGGGGATATTGAGGCGGCGATTGCGCTGTTGGGAGAGTCAGTGGGACGCCGTCTGCGCCGTCAGGGGCTGACGGGTGCCACGGTAACGCTCAAGCTTAAGTATTCGTATGGCAGCGGGCGTACGGCACAGCGCCGGCTGCCTCATCCGACCGACGATGAGAACATCTTCGTGGCGGTTGCACTCGATCTGCTCGACAACATCTGGCAGGAAGGAATGCACGTTCGCTTAGCAGGCATCGGCATGAGCGACTTTGACCATCGGGGCGGCATCCAGACCGACCTGTTCTGCGAAGTCGACGACCGTGGAGCCCAATCCAGCGACCGCCGCGGCCTCTCCGTCGCCATCGACGCCGTCCGAGACAAATTCGGCGACACCGCCCTATCCTTCGGCCGCCAATCCCGCTTCAACGATTAACCGCCTTTGGGCAAAAAGAAAGCCGGGCAGGTGCGGAAAACCGCAACTGCCCGGCGATATGCGTGAGGGTAGCTAAACCCCGTCTCAAATGAGCTACTAGAGGAGGTTGAGGGGGAGCTGGGGGGCGTCTCCCCAGAGTTTCTCGAGGCGGTAGAAGTCGCGGGCTTCGGGAGTGAAGACGTGGACGACAACCGAACCGTAGTCCATGAGCATCCAGGTCTTCTGCTCGCGACCCTCGATGGAGAACGGGTGCTCGCCGCAAGCCTCGGCGACCTTCTCCTCGATCTCGTCGACGATAGAATCGACCTGGCGGTTGTTGGTACCGGTGGCAAGCACAAAGTAGTCGCATACGTCGGAAAGCTCGGTCAGGTCGAGCACCTGAACGTCCTCGCCCTTCTTGTCGTAGGCGGCCTGCGCGGCGGCGCGGGCGACATCCTCGGCGGCGACACCGCTCGCAGACAGCGAGGCGGCAGTGCGGTCGGACGTGGCGACGAAGCTCTTGTGCTCCACACCTTCAAGAATCTGCTCGTCGGTCATGGTCTCGTCGGCCATGGAATACCTCTTTCTAGACGCACCCGAGCTAGCGCAGCTGGGCGTAATGGTTGTAAATCGAAATAGCCGTGGGATAAAGATAGCGCCCGGACTGAATCACATAGACCAAACCCTGCGCAAAACAGGAGAAGAACAACTCGTCGAGCGTCGACTCCCCCACCATCTTACGCAACGCATGGGCATAGTCGCCGTGGCGGTTGGGCTCGATGGCATCGGCCACAAAGACCACCATATCGAGCGGCGTCATGTCGCAGGCACCCACGGTGTGACGGTCGACAGCCTGGAAAACGGCCAACGACAACTCGGGGAAAAGCTGCGGAAGCTCATAGGCGGCAACAGGGCCATGCAAAAGCGGCGTCGCGGCGGAAGGAGAGCCGGCAATCTTAATGCCGTAGTGCAGAGCGCGCGTGACCAGCTCGTCGTCGGAGAGCACTTTGTCCCAGTCATGGATCAGGCCGGCGGCAGCGGCATCAAAGCGGTCAACGCCGTAGACCTCGGCCAGATGAAGTGCGGTCTCGGCAACACCCAGCGAATGCACATAGCGCTTGCGCTTATCCTTCATGCGAACATCGAGCAGCTCTTGAATGCGCTTGAGCAGCGCGCGCTCATCGCCCTCAAACTGATCCTCTACCGACAACGTAGACCCCCATCACTCAAAATCTTCTTGGCCCAAATCGGCATATAGCCTGCGTTTGCGAATGTAGCCGAGCACGGACTCGCTCGTAAGATAGCGCACGCTCATACCGCGGGCAACTCGCTTACGAATGTTCGTCGAGCTGATCGCCAACGCTGGAATCTGAATATAGCGCACGTCGAACGGCAGCCCCGACTCTTTGATTCGGGCACGCGCCGTATCGATATCAAAGCCCGGTCGTGTCGCCGCAATAAAGGTAGCAAGCTCAGCGATTCGTTCGGCATCATGCCAGGTCACGATATCGATGATCGCGTCGGCGCCCGTAATAAAGTAGAGCTTTACCTGCGGCGGGTAAAAGTCGCGAAGGGCATGAAGCGTATCGGCCGTATAGGTTACGCCCGGGCGGTCGATCTCGAACCGGCTCGCCAAAAAAGCCGGGTTCGCGGCGGTGGCGAGGACCGTCATGGCATAACGGTCCTCGGCAGGCGTCACCGGCTTGTCAAGCTTAAAAGCAGGAGAGCCCGCCGGCATAAAGAGCACAGCGTCCAAGTCGAGCGACTCGCGCGCCTGCTCGGCAGTCACCAGGTGCCCGTAATGGATGGGATCAAAGGTGCCACCCATAATGCCGAGCCTAAACTCCTGCCCGTCCTCTAGAGGAAGCTCGGGCAGACCGATTCCACCGCGCAGCGACATGGCCTACTCGCCCTCCGAGGTCTCGGCATCGCCCGCGGCATCCGCCGCATCGACAACCTCGACGCCCTCATCCGCAGCATCAGCCACGTCAATGGCTTCAACGGCAACGTCCTCGCCAGCATCCTCGAGCTCCTCGTACTCCGAGAAGTCCTCGGCGCCCTCAAAGTCAAAGGCGCGCTGGCAAATGCGGACCTCGTCGCCCGCACGGCAACCGGCCTTCTCGAGCGCATCGTCAACACCCATACGCGCAAACTTATGCTGCAGGTAAATGACGGCTTCCTCATTTTCCCAGTCGGTCTGAATGACCATGCGCTCGATGGCACGACCGACCACGCGGAAGGCACCGGGCTCTTCCTGGACAATGCGGAAACGCTTCTCTCGCTGCAGGCGACGGCGCTCCCATTCATCGTCGTGCAGGTCGACCGGCTCATCGGAGACCGCCAGCTCGGCGCGGAGCTTGGCCACCTGCTCACCCACGGCAAGCATCAGCGTGTTGAGGCCGGCGCCCGTCACGGCAGACACGGCAAAGAACATATGGCCATCGTCGAGCGCTGCACGCTTGAGGTCGGCAATCTTATCGGCCGTGCCCGGCGCGTCGCACTTGTTGGCAACGACAATCTGCGGACGCTCCGAAAGCTCGGCGCCATACTGCTCGAGCTCGCGGTTGATGATGCGATAGTCCTCGACCGGATCGCGATCCTCAAAACCACCCGTCATGTCGACGACATGCATGATCAGAGCCGTACGCTCAATGTGGCGCAGGAACTGGTGACCCAGGCCCTTGCCCTCGCTCGCGCCCTCGATGAGACCGGGGACGTCGGCAACGACGTAAGAATATTCGCCGGCACGCACCATGCCGAGGTTCGGCACGAGCGTGGTAAACGGGTAGTCAGCGATCTTGGGGCGGGCGGCACTCATGCGCGCAATGAGCGATGACTTACCCACCGAGGGAAAGCCCACGAGCGCGGCATCAGCCATAAGCTTCATCTCGAGCTCGATCCAGTGCTCCTCGGCCGGCTCGCCCAGCTGAGCGAACGCGGGCGCGCGGCGCACCGACGTCACAAAGTGCGTATTTCCCAGACCACCGGCACCGCCGGGCGCCACGACAACGCGCTCGCCATCGTGAACGAGGTCGGCAATCTCGAACATCGGGGTCTGCGTCTCGGGGTCGAGCTCGCGCACCACGGTACCCATAGGGACCTTGAGAATCAGGTCCTCGCCGCTCTTGCCGTTACGACGGGCACCCTGCCCGTGCGTGCCGCGCTCGGCGCGGAAGTGATGCTTAAAGCGGTAATCGATCAGCGAAGACAGCTGAGCATCGGCCTGGATGACGACATTGCCGCCACGACCGCCGTCGCCGCCATCGGGGCCGCCCTTGGGGACAAATGCCTCGCGCCTAAACGACATGCATCCGGCTCCGCCGTCGCCGCCGCACACGTTAATGCGGCTGATATCGGTGAACTGTGACAACAGAATCGCCTCCTACAAAAAAGAGGGAGACCCTTGAATCCTAAAACTCAAGTGCCTCCCACATATGTGCTCTATGAAGGGTGAATTACGCGTTCGCGAGCGGGCGTACGCTGACCCTGTGCTTGATACCCTTGTGGAACTCAACGGTACCGTCGACCAGCGCGAACAGCGTGTCGTCCTTACCACGGCCAACGTTCTCACCCGGGTGGATGTGCGTGCCGTGCTGACGGACGAGAATCGTGCCCGTGGTTACCGTCTGGCCGGCATAGCGCTTCGTGCCAAGGCGCTGACCGCGGGAGTCACGGCCATTACGGGAGGAACCGAGTCCTTTTTTGTGTGCCATTGTGTATACCTACTCTTTCGTTACGAGTGTAATCTACTCGGCGACGGGAGCCTCGGCAACAGCCTCGGCCTCTGCCTTGACAGCCTTCTTGGCGCGGGAGGTAGCCTGAACCTTCACGATCTTCAGCTTGGTGAGCTGCTGACGGTGACCCTTCAGACGACGATAGCGCTTGCGCTTGTGGAACTTGAAGACCAGCTGCTTCTCGCCCTTGAACTGCTCAACGATCTGAGCGGTAACCTTGGCCTTGGCCAGCTTGTCGGGATCGGTGACGATCTTCTTACCATCGTTGAGGAAGATAACCGGCAGGGTGACCTTGTCGCCCTCATTGCCCTCGATCTTCTCGACGGTGATGACATCGTCGGTGGCGACCTTGTACTGCTTGCCGCCCGTGTTAACGATTGCGTACATGTTTACTTGCCCTTCATGCATCAGTTAGTGCAACAGCCGAATATAGTAGCAGGCGAAAATACCCCCGTCAACGAGTATGTGGAGCAAATCCACAAGTTCGCACAGGTATGGGGCTGACGAGTCGGCCCTCGTCGTCCTCGCATGCTTGATTCTGACGCTCGACATCGTAGGAGCAGATGGTCACGAGGTCTTGCATACCGGTGGAAACAATAGGTGCATCCACGCCCGGGGTCAAGCCCTGCAACAAAACATCAGCAGCAGAAAGCAAAATTTCCGGACGCATGGAGCCCTCGTTGTCGGCATGGGTGTCGAGCATGAGCACCAAATGGTCCGGGCGCTCCCCCGCCGTGAGCTCATAGCCCACGAGCGTGTGATCCAAATCCAAGCGCTTGCTCTTTTTGCCGCGCGCGTAGTCGATGCCATGATCCGCGCGCAGCGTGTCGATCGCACGACGCACCTCGTCGGCGCTTACGGGCGCCTCGGGATCCAAGTGCAGGTCGATGCGATACGACAGGCGCGTGAGCTGCGCCGTCAACGCCGGCGTGCGCACGTCGATGTACGCCGCCTCGATGGGCGCCAGATCGGCCGGAGACGCCGCAGCCAGGCGCCCAAACGCCTCGTCGAGCGCCACGAACTCGGTCATAAACAGGTCATACCACTCGCAGGTCGACGACGTACCCACCGGCAGCGCCGAAGAGAAGCCCACGCGCATGTGCGGAGAGAAGCCCTGCGTGACGGCATAGGGAAGTCCCGCACGGCGCACGATGCGCTCAATGGTATGGATTACTTCGAGATGGCCCAGGTACTTAAGGCGATCGCGCTTGCCATAGCGAACACGAAGTCTAAAGAGCGAGGGGTTGTCGGTCAGGCGCTCACTCATGCGCGATCACCCATCAATACATTCTTGGCGTGGAGCGTGGGGCAGATCCCGCAGCCGGTGCACGACGTGCGGGTACAGTCGGGAGTCGTGACGCCCTCGAGCGAGCGACGGTACTCGCGCTCGAGGAAGCCGCGCGTGCAGCCGGGGCTCACGTGCTCCCACGGCAGGCGCCAGTCCAACTCGTAGGGCAGGTGCACGAGCTCATTGAGGTCGATGCCGTTTTTGGCAGCAGCTTCCTTCCAGTTATCGAGCGAGAAATGCTCTACCCAGGCGTCAAAGCGAGAGCCCGAACGCCAAGCGTCGATGATGACGGGCGTCATGTCACGACCGGCGCGGGACAGCGCGGCCTCGATGAGCGAGGTCTCGGCATCGTGGTAATGCACGCGAACGGCACGGTTGCGAACGCTCGTGATAAGCAGCTTCTGGCGACGCTTGACGTCGTCGTAGTCGAGCTGCGGGCACCATTGGAACGGCGTGGCAGCCTTGGGGATAAAGACCGAAACAGAGATGGACACCGAGATCGAGCCGCGACGAGCCTTGGGCACCACGGAACGACCGAGCTCCAGCACGTGATCGGCCAGATTGGCGATGGCCACGATGTCCTCGTCGCGCTCGCCGGGAAGGCCCATCATAAAGTAGAGCTTCATGCGGTTCCAGCCGGCCTCGAAGGCCGCCTTGGCCGCACGGTCCAGGTCCTCCTCGGTCACGTTCTTGTTAATGATGTCGCGCATGCGCTGGCTGCCGGCCTCGGGCGCGAACGTCAGGCCACCTTTCTTTTCGCCGGCGACCGACTCGGCCATATCCACGCCAAACGAATCCAGGCGCTGCGACGGAATAGACACGCGTATACCCGTATCCTCCAGGCGACGGTTGAGCCTGCCGAGCACGTCACGAATGCAGGAGTGGTCGGTCGTGGAAAGCGAGGTCAGCGACACCTCGTCATAGCCGGTCTTTTCCAGACCCTGAATCACCGACGAGACGATCTGGTCGGCCGAGCGCTCGCGCACCGGGCGATACGTCATGCCGGCCTGGCAAAAACGACAGCCGCGGGCGCAGCCGCGCAGGATCTCGATAGACAGGCGGTCGTGAACCAGCTGTGCATAGGGCACGCACGACTGCGACAGCGGATTCGTGGCGCCGAAATCCTCGACGACGCGCTTGTAGACCACGGTCGGCGCATCCTTGCCCTCACGCGGCACGGTATAGCCATGCGGCGAGCAGGGCTCGTCGTGACGAACCTCATAGAGCGACGGCACGTAGTTGCCGGCAATGGATGCAAGCTGCTCGACAATCTGCGCGCGCGGGACCCTTTCGTCACGCAGGCGGCGATGCAGCTGGCAGGTCTCGAGCAGCGATTCCTCGCCCTCACCGATGAGGATGGCATCGAAGAAGGCCGCGTACGGCTCGGGGTTGTACACCGAGGGACCGCCGGCGATGATAATGGGGTCGTCCTCGGTGCGGTCAGCCGCTAACAGCGGAATGCCAGCGAGGTCGAGTGCCTCGAGGAAGTTCGTCACCGCCATCTCGTGCGGCACATGCAGGCCGACGATATCAAACGAGGCGACCGGCGCTGCACCCTCGAGCGACAGCAGCGGAATACCCGCCTCGCGCATGGCATCACCCATATCGGGCCACGGCACATAGCCACGCTCGCAGGAGATGCCCTCGGCCTGGTTAAGGATGTTGTAGAGGATGGCGATGCCCTGGTTGGGCAGACCGACCTCGTACACATCCGGGTAGATCAGGCAGCAACGGTAGTCGGCATCGGCCTTGGAAAGCGTGCCCCACTCGTGATCGATATAGCGACTCGGCTTCTCGACCTTGGCGAGCAACGGCTCAATTAAATGAAAACAATCTTGGTACGGAACGCGCAACGGAAAACCCCTAAGCAGCGAGATCTGATGCGTCCTGATAGGACGCCATAGGACGGGTAGCGACCGCGACCGTGGTCACAAGATCGCGAACGCGGGAAAACGTGGCAGTGACTACCTCATTGGCACGGCTGTAGTCGACATCGCGCTCGTAGAGCGAAACGAGCGCACGGCCCATGCCATAGGTGCCCGCGGCAGCAGTGAGCGCCTTGACGGCAAACCCAATATGCGGCGTCTGCTTGACGAGTGCGCGGGTGACCGCGCGGATCACAAGACCGCCGGCAAGCACGCCCGCGACCTCGTAGCCGCGCTCAGGCTTAATGCCGCGTCCAAAGACGGCAGCGAGCTCAAAGAGCATGCCCACCTGCGCCAGCGCCATAACGGGATAATCGGCGCCCGGCAAAAACACCAGCGCACCGGTCGCCATATTGGTGAGCGCGCACGAGGTGATGATGCGGTTGGCCGCCGCGATGCGCATGAAGGCAAAGTTCGCCGCAAAAGCCGTTTCCTTGTCGGTGCGATCGAGAATCCAGCGGGCAAGCGTCTCGAGCAGATACGTCTTATCGGTTGCCGCTACCATGCCGAGCATGGGCGTGGACTCCTCGATAAACGGCACCTCCACAGCAGACTCGGCAAGCACGCACACGGGCGCGCCGGCGATCACGAGCTCCTGCACGGCGCTCTCCAAGCGGTCGGAACCACACGAGAGCACCAGCACCACATCGGTATCGGTCTTTGGAGCAATTCGCTCCTCCCCCAGACGCTCGACGCGCACAATACCCGAGGTCGTCTGCGGCACAAAGGCGTCACGCACCGTCTCGGCCAGAAAGCGCGAGGCGGACGAATCCAGATAGACCGAGACGCGCACCGGCGTATCGGAATCCTTCTTAACGGACGCGCCCATCTTAAAAGCGCGGGTCAGCTTATCTACGGGAATTTTCATAGCAAACCCCTCCAGCGGTTACGCGGCGCCCGAACGATGCCGCCATATGGATTGTACGATACCCACCGTCAGCAGCTGAATCATCATCGAAGACGAACCGAAGCTAATAAACGGTAGCGGAATACCGGTAATCGGCATCATGCCGATGCACATGCCGATGTTTTCGAAAGTCTGAAACGCCCACATGCCAACGATGCCCACACACGAAAGACGCAAAAACAGCGACTCACACTTAAAGGCGACGCGAATCGTCGAAAAGATCAGCAGCACGTAGAGGCACAGGAGCAAAAAGGAACCGCAAAAGCCAAAGGTCTCGGACAGGAAGGCGAAGACGAAGTCGGTGTGGAACTCAGGCAGAAAGCCGCCGGCCGACTGCGTAGCATGGCCCAAGCCCTTACCAAAGAAGCCGCCCGAGCCAACGGCGATAAGCGACTGCTGCAGGTTGTAGGCATCGTCCGAATCGGCATTATCGGGGTCGATAAAGACCGTCAGACGGTTCATCTGATACTGCTTGATGAGCACATCGTGGCCGAGCAACGAATCAAAGACCGAATCGAGCGCCAGGACGAGGGCCACCAGGCCCACGAGCAGGGCCAGGGTCGACAGCACCCATTCGCGGCGTGCACCGCTCATGCAGATGACGATGGCGCCCGAAACCAGCACGACCAGGCCCGAGCCCAGGTCGCCCATGGCAACGACGGCCAAAAACGGAATGGACAGCATGCCGCAGAGCTTGACGTAGTCGCGAACGGTATCGATGCGACCGTTATACTGCGAGCCAAGCGTAGCAATAAAGAAGATGGTGATGAGCTTGGCAAGCTCAACCGGCTGGAATGTCAAGCCGATACCGGGAATCTTGATCCAGCCCGTCATGCCCAGACCGCCCGTATAGGACAGACCCGGAATCTTGGGCGAGAGGATCACGATCAGGTCGATGACGAGCAACGCCGTCGAGAAATTGGAAATACCGCGCAGGTCGGAGCGCCAGACCAGCACCGCCAGCACCGTGCCGATGCCAATTCCCAGCAGATGGCGTGAGAACGAAGCATCGGCCTTAAACTGCGAAGCCGACCAGATAATGATGGCACCGTAGGCGACGAGCGCCACTGTAGCCACGAGCACACCGATATGCACCTTTTGGCGAAACGTGCCGCGCGAAGCCGAAAGTTGTTTGTTGACGCGGTCCAGGCTGCTGCGAGAACCGGTCTTGGTTGAACGGAACAGATCCGCCGGAGAAAAATCCATCGCAACCTCCTATCGAACCGAAGAATCGCCCGAGGCCGAAGAGGTATCGGGCTCGTCATAAATCACGCCGAGCACGTCGCGCACGACATGCATCGCAGTATCTGAGCCGCCGCCGCCCTGCTCTAGGACAGTAGCGATGACATACTTGGGATCATCGGCCGGTGCATAGGCGCAGAACCACGCGTATTCGTCCTCGCCACTTTTCTCGCCCGTGCCCGACTTGCCGTATACCTGCGGCGTCAGGGTGCCAAAGTGAGCCGCCAGGGACGTCGATGCCGTGTAAATCACGTCATGCATGCCGTTGCGAACAAGAGCCAAATCCGAATCGCTGTTGATCTTGGCCTCCAGGCGCTTCTTCTTGCCCTTGCCGTTGTACTTATAGGCATCGCCGTCGCCATCGCGCGACACGGCAGACAAAAACACGTGAGGCACGTACTGTTTGCCGCCGTTGGCAAGACCCATATAGGCACACGCCATCTGCAGAGGCGTCACCAGGATGTCGCCCTGGCCGATGGCGATGTTGGTCATATCGCCGGCATTCCACTTGCGGTCCTCGGCAGAGGCGTCGGTGAAGTACGACTCTTTCCACTCGGCATCGGGAATACGGCCCGCGCCCTCACTCGGCAGATCGATACCGCAGGTCTTGCCTAGACCCCAGCGACGAAAGACCTCCTGCAGGCCCTCGGGATGTTGCTCGTCATAGAAGAACGCCTTGCCCATGTCGTAGAAGACGGGGTCGCACGAGTTGGCGATACCCGACTGCAGCGTCATGGTGCCGTGGCCGGAATGCAGCCAGCAGTACTTGCCCCACGACTTGCCCAGACCCGTCCAATAACCCGTGCAGTTGGTCGTCTGCCCCGACGTGTAGGTTCCAAACTCAAGACCGGCCAGTGCCGAGAGCGGCTTGATGGTCGAGGCCGACATGTACTGTCCGCTAATGGCGCGGTTGAGCAGCGGGTGCGAACCCTTGTCATCATTGAGCTCGGTCCACACGTCATTTGAGACGCCGCCGATAAAGACGGACGGATCGAACTTGGGCTCGCTCGCCATGCCCAGGATCTCGCCATTGTTGGGATCGAGACACACCACAGCGCCGTTGCCGGCATTGCTGTAGCCAGTGGTCTTGGCAAGCTCGATAGCGCTCGCCAGCGCCGACTCACAGGCCTGTTGGATCTTAAGGTCGAGCGTGAGCTTAATGTCGGAGCCGGCCTTCGCGGGCACGGCGCCGGCCTGACCGGTCACATTGCCCGAGGCATCGACCTTGACGGTCTGCTCGCCACGAATACCCTGCAGCAGGTTTTCGTAGTAGCTCTCAACGCCCGCCTGGCCCACGATATCGCCCGACTGGTACGTAATCTTGCCAGCGGAAGCATCGTCATCGCCAGAGGTTTTCTTATTCTGGGCCTCGAGCTGCTCGGAGGTAATGGTGCCGGTATAGCCCAAGATATGGCATGCCGTCTCGCCATATGGATACTGGCGCTCGGTACGCTCGGCAATCTTGACTCCCGGGAACTCGCCGGCATGCTCCTGAATATAGGCAACCGTGGAGCGACGGACGTCAGTCGCGATGGTATGCAGGCTCTGGGCGCCCTCTGTATTGTCCTGGATATTGCGAAGGACCGCCACGTAAGGCATTCCAAGCACGTTGGCAAGATGGCGAACCAGAACCTCATCCTCGGCAAGGTCGCGGTAGGCCACGACAGCAAGTGAGGGACGGTTCTGGACAAGCGCCACGCCATTGCGGTCGAGGATGCGGCCGCGCACAGCGGGCGTGGTAACGGTGCGAGTCTGATTGCTATTAGCCTGCTTCTCGTAATAGTCCGACGAGACCATCTGCATGCCCCACAGCTTGACGGCAAGCGCCGCGAACATCGCGCCCACACCCGTGGTGAGGATGGAAAAGCGGCCCTTAAAGGCGGTCGCCGCGGTATTGCCCTCGCCCTCGGTGGCGCGCGGGGCCGTTCCATGCTGCGTATCGTAGGTAAAACGGGAATCGCCACGACGCATGATGACCAGCGCGACCACGATGGCCACAACCAGCACGATACCGGCGATAATAACCGTCAACTGGGAAGACATCTACGGGCCTCCCCTATTTGAGCTTGCGGGTCTTGGGCTTAAAGCGCATACCCGTCTGGCGTCCGCCACGTGCGGAGAATCCATAGCCAGACTGCGGCACGACGCCGGACATCAAAAACGGAATGGCAACCAGACCCGTCAGGATCGAGGACGGCAGCGCATGGCCGAAGATCGCCACGACAAAGCTCGTCTCCAAACCCATAAACAGCAAGATGATGCCGTAAATCACATTAATGACGAGCGCAAAGGCGCCCACGGTGACGCCGCGCGCACTCGGAGTACCGCCCGTCTGACCGACGGCGCTGTGCACCAGGGCAAAAGAACCCACGGTCAGCAGGAGCGACATAACGCCCACCGGCACGGCAGCGGACAGGTCATAAAACAAGCCGCTGCAAAAACCGCACACGACGGCACGGGTCGGGTCGCCCGAGAACACGCTTAGGCACACCAGGATAATCATGAAGTTGACGCGACCGCCCGCAATGGAGATCTGCGGTGCCAGGCCTGCCTGCAGCAGCACGCACACGATGGCGGCGATCACAAACGTGCGGGAGCTCATCCCCTGCTCGTGTAGATCCATGGACATGCCCCCTATTCGCTCGAGCCGGAATCGGTCGTCTCGGACGTGTCGGAACTGTCATCCGAACTCTCGTCCTTCGTCTTGGTCGCAGCGTCGCGCGACGTTCCCTGCGGCGTGCTGTTGGCCGTGCTCACGTCCTCATCCGAGGCCGACTGTTCGTCGGTCAGCGAGGTGATGACCAGCACTTCCTCGTTGTTCTCGGCCGTCGTCTGGGCGCGCACCACAATGGTGTAGTACACATCGTTTGCCGATTTCTCGACCGACGAGACGGTGCCGAGCGGTAGACCCTTGGGGAACACACCGCCGATGCCCGAGGTCACGATGATGTCGCCAACCTTAACATCGGAGTCGACGCTCACGTACTCAAGACGCAGCGTGCCGTCAGCCTGACCCTGCAGCATGCCCTGGGCGCGCGTGTCCTGCACCATGGCGGACACACCCGAGTTCTCGTCGCCAATCAGGCGCACGGTAGAGGTCTTGGCCGATACCTCGATGATCTGGCCAATAACACCGGCCGAACTCGTCACGGGCATGTTGATGGTAAGGCCGTCGGCAGAGCCCTTGTCGATGGTGACGGTCGAGGTCCAGGCATCGCCCGAGGCACCAACGATACGAGCAGCGGTCGATTTGAGGTTGTAGGTCGACTGCAGCCCGACCAGCCCCTCCAGACGCTCGGCGGTCTTTTGAGCCTCGGAGAGCTCGGCAACCTTAGAGGTCAGCTCCTCATTTTGCTTCTTGAGCTCGTCGAGCGTGTCCTGCGACGCCGTAAGGTTAGAGAACACGTTGCCGATCGCATTGAAGGGAGCCGCCACAGCCGAGCCCACAAAGCGCACCGGCGAGGTAATCGTCGTTACGCCCGAACGCACGGCATGAATCGGCCCTGCCTCGCCCTCGCGAATGTAAAACGTGAGCAGCAACACCGAAATCAGGCTGAAAACAATCAACGGGCGCATACCCGTTGATTGTCGCTTGGTATTCAGATTTGTGGAGAAACCCGAAGATCGTGCCAAATGGAATCCACCTTTTGGAAATTAAGCATTGGTCTGGACGAAGCCGCCATCAAACGCATTGGCCTCGAGCACGCGGGCACAGCCGTTAACGACGTTATCGAGCGCCGTAGGACTGACGTTGACCGAAACGCCGGTCTCATCGCGCAGGCGTTCGTCGAGACCGCGCAGCAGCGCGCCGCCACCGGTCAGCAAAATGCCGTAGTACATAAGGTCCGAGGCAAGATCGGGAGGCGTAGCGTCGAGTGCGTCCTTGACGGCCTTGGCCATCTCGTCGAGCGGCTTGTTGAGTGCGCGACGAATCTCCTCGCTCTCGATGCGCACGGTCTTGGGCAGACCGGTGATCACGTCGCGGCCGTTGACCTCGACATCGAGCTCGTCCTTGAGCGGCACGGCGGAGCCGACCTTGATCTTGATGTCCTCTGCCGTACGCTCGCCGATGGCCAGGTTATAGGCATCGCGAACGTGCGTGAGGATAGCCTGGTCGAACTCGTCACCGGCAATACGGATGGACTGCGAGACGACGATGCCGCCCATGGCGATAACGGCGACCTCGGTGGTGCCGCCGCCGATGTCGATGACCATGGAGCCGGTGGGTTCCTCGACGGGCAGGTCGGCGCCGATAGCGGCGGCCATAGGCTCTTCGATCAGATAGGCCTGGCGAGCGCCGGCCTGGATCGTGGCCTCAAAGACGGCACGCTTCTCGACCGACGTGACGCCGGAGGGAACGCAAACGACAACGCGCGGACGCGGGGTCCACGGATAGCGCTTCTCGGAAGCCTTGTCGATAAAGTAGCGAAGCATGGCCTCGGTAACATCGAAGTCGGCGATGACGCCGTCCTTCAGGGGACGAACGGCCACGATGTTGCCGGGCGTACGGCCGAGCATGCGCTTTGCCTCGATACCGACCGCCAGGATGCGCTCGTCGTTCTTGTCGATGGCGACAACAGAGGGCTCGCGAATGACAATGCCCTTGCCGCGCACGGAGACAAGCGTATTTGCGGTGCCGAGGTCGATGGCAAGATCGCCCGCATAGCTACCGAAGAACATATCCATCAAAGAAAACAACGCAACTCCTGATGTGTTGGATGATTGCTGGAAAACTACTAGTTCATGATACTAGCGCAAGCCCGGCACCTCACTTGCGGTGAAGCGCCGGGCAAAGCTAAATCCCATAAGGTCACTACTGGTTGTCAGCAGCCGAGAAATCCATATCGAGCGAGGAAACGGCCCAGCCGATATGATTGTCGGAGCGCACGAATTTGACGGTGTACTCCTGCTCGCCGCCCTTGGACAGCGATGCCTTGACCTTGGCGGTCGTCTCGGTCATGGACTGATCCATGCCCTCGACGGACACGGTGGCACCTTGCGGAATCGAGGAGATGATCATCGACTTGGCGTCCTCGGACAGGCTCGAGGCCAGGCAAGACTCGGCCTTTGCGGTGTCACCGTCGCCGGCAGCCTGGAACAGATCGGTAACGACAGATTCCTGGGACGGGAAGCCAAAGCCGCGCGTGTAGGCAAAGCCCAGACCGCCCGCGGCGATCAAAATGAGCAGAAGCAGCACGATGAAGACTTTGAGACCCGTGTGGCGATGGCGACGACGGACCTTGGCCTGCTTACGATCCTGACGGTCCTGCTGGACCATCTCGGACTCGGACAGCGTAAAGAAACCGGTGTCCGAGGGATCGGGCATAAACTGGCCGGTCGCGCCCGTGGGATCGAGCGGATCGACGGCAGGAGCGTCCATCGCGGGCGCCGGAGCCGTGGCCATAGCCGTCTGGGCAGACAGCGCGGCAAGCGAATCGTGCACGCGGGCAAGCTCATCGGCCTGCTCGGAGGTGAGCTGGTAGATGCCATCGGCAGTAGCGGCGTTAAAAGCATCGAGTGCGTCGGAGGGACGGCCGGCGGCAGAAAGCGCCTGACCCATGCCGGCTTTGAGCGCACGCGTGTCGTCGCGGGGGCCGGCAAAGTCGATAGCCGTGCGGTAGGTCTCCACGGCATCCGCCGGACGGCCGAGCTTAATGAAGCAACGACCGAGCTCGCCGAGTGCGGCGGCAGGAGCCGGATTGGCGCCGTCGATGGCAGCCTGACGGAAGGCAGTTCCCGCGTTGGCATAGTCGCCCGACTGGAACAGCGCGTTACCCAGGCCCAGATAGGCCTTGAACGGCGTGGCATAGGAAGCATCCTGCGTAGCGGCAGAGAACGCCTGGGCGGCCGTCGTGTAGTCGCCCACGGCGGCGAGTGCCTTGCCGCGGTTGGTGAGCAGCGCACCGCGCTTGCCATAGGTGCCGTCGTTGAGGGCGGCGGCATAGGCCTCGGCGGCCTCGGCATACATGCCCAGGTGCATCAAGGCGTTGCCGCGAAGGTGATCGGCCTCGCCCATAATCTCATTGGGAGTCTTTGCCGCCCCAAGCATCTGGGCTGCAGCGGAAAAATCACCCGCGCGATAAGCGGCGCGGCCCTGTTGGATCAGCTGGCTATTCAAGGAAGTCCCCTTTACTCGTGAACGATCTCGACATGGACGATCTCGTCGCCGGCACGCAGCTGCGAAATCACATCGAGACCCTCGACCGTGGTACCAAAGACGGTGTAACCGGAATCGAGGTTATGCTGGGCGCCCAGGCAGAAGTAGAACTGCGAACCCGCGGAATCGGGGTCCATGGAGCGTGCCATGGCAAGGGCACCATCGACATGGCTGTTGCGCGGATTGGTGGCAAACTCGCCCTTGATGCAGTAGCCGGGGCCACCGGTACCGGGCATGCCGTCGGGACCCTCAAGACCGGCAGCGACGTCGGCGCCGGACATATCGCGGGTATTGGGGTCGCCGCCCTGAATGACAAAGCCGGGCACATAGCGATGGAACTTAAGTCCATCATAGAAACCCATCGTGGAAAGCTCGCAGAAGTTCGCGACATGAATGGGAGCGCCCTCGCCGTCAAACTTGACCTTGATGGTACCCTTCGACGTCTCGATAACGGCGCACTCGTCGCCGGCAAGCTGATACTCGGGCGTGTAGAGCTCTTTCTTAAAACCAAACATGTGGTTCCTTCCTCGTGCGTTTAAAGCATATTTGTACGAATTGTAGCAATAAGCACGGGCTTACATCAATTGCGCACGTAGGTTATGCCGACTATGGCGAACTAATTTTAGGAATGCTGCTGCGGCTTCCAAGAACCCACATTGGCGTCGTACTGGTTCAGCGCGCTGTTGCCGCCCTGCGCGATGGGCGCCAGGATCTCGCTTTGGTGGGAACTCATCGACTCGCCATCGGGAATGGCCAGCGAGATGTCCCAACTCTGGCAGATCACGTCGACACGCTCGAACATCCACTCGGCAAGCTGCTTTAAGTGGGCGATGTCATCCGCATAGACCGTATCGTCCTGATACTTAAGGTTGTTGAGCTCATCTTGCGTCTTTTTGATCTGGTCGCGCAGGGCGTAGGCACTCTGCGACAGCTCCTGACGGGTGGACAGCGGCGATCGGAGATAGCCGTTGTTAAAGGAATCGATGACCTCGCCGATCTGGTCCTCGTCACCGTAGGACACGATAGTCTGATACAGACCGTCGAGCCTGGTATAGAGCTGATCATCGGTGAGCACGGTTTCTTCCTGGACCACCTCGGCAGAATCGTCCTGCTTGGTATCGTCCTCAGTCGCCTCGCCCTTTTGGCGCGTAGGGAAGGTCGTCTGCGCGGCCTGGCCAAACTGGTCATAGAAGCCAGGCATGACACCCATGGGATCGGCCGTCACGAACCAATAGGCACCGCCGCAAAGGACGGCAAGGACCGCGATGACGATGAGCGGCTTGGGGATATGACGCTTGTGCTTGTGATAGGCGTCCTCGTCGGGGTGCACCTTGCGCTTGGGTTTTTGAGCATCGTCATGCAGGGAAACGGGCGTGGGAATATCGACCTTGGGGATACCGAAATCCTTATCGAAAGCCGGCAGCACGCAGGTCTCGTTAGGATCAGCGGCATCCGAAAGCACCGCAGCGGCAGAGGCCGGCGCATGCGGCACCTCGGTATCGATCTGCTCTTGCGTTAGGCGCGGAAAGCCCGCCGTGCGGCCCGCTGCCAGGTCGGATGCGGCCGCGTCCTCGGAGAGGATACCCGGAGCGGGGCGTCCGCATTTGGGGCACGTACGATCATGCGGAGAAAGACGGGCACCGCAGCCCTCACAGAACACGAACTCGGTGTGCTCGGGACCATCGCCCGGACCCACATAGGCGTTGCAGTAGGGGCAGAACGAGGCGCCGTCCTCGATAGTCTTAAGGCAATGCGGGCAGATCACGGCATCCTCTTTTCGAAGCAATTCAAACAATCGAGGTTAGAGCATAACATCGCCACGGCCCCACAGGAGCAAGGCACCAATTCAACATCGGCAGGGCGCGTAGTTACTTCTTCTTTTTGCTTGGCATCGAGACTTTGATGCCTTGGGCGGACTTGGTCACGCGAGAGCGCTTGGCTCCGGTACTCTTCTTTTTCTTGGGCTGGGCCTGGGCCACGCCCTCGAGTGCGCGGGCCTCGGCCTCGCGAGCGGTGCGATCTTCGCGGCGCTGCGCCATGTCGGCGGCGACGCGCTTGGCAAAACGTTCGGCCGTCGAGCCCGTCGAGCTCACCTTGCCGCCACCGCGACCCAGGCGGACGCGCACACCGCGGCCAAAACCAGTTGCGGCATGACGACGACGCGGCTTGAGCGAATCCATCATCGTGGCGAGCTTAAAGAACACCGAGCAGGTAAAGACCACGATAACAGCCAAGATAACCATCTGGCCCATCGACAGGTTGGCAATAGACAGCAGCTCCGGGAATCCGATAACGCCCACCAGGATGCCGGCGACTACAAACACAAAGAGCACCACACGTAAGGGCGTGAGAGGCTGCGAGATGCGCCAGATTAGGCTGACGCTCGCCGCGCACGACGTAAGCAGGCACATCGTAGACAGCGTGAGCTGGCTAAAGCCAAACACGCGCGCCACAAAGATATCGAGCGCCGCAGCCAAAATGACCGCAATCGACGCCGGCAGTGCACGCTTGAGTACGTTGCTCAAAAACGCACCCTTCACACGAGCATTGTTGGGCTCCAGGCCCAACACAAAGCCCGGCGCGCCGATGCAGAAGAAGTTAATGAGCGTCATCTGGATGGGCTCGAAGGGGTACGGCGGCAGCGCGATACACAGCGCCGCCAGGCCCATCGAGAACAGCGTCTTGGTCAGGAACAGTGAGGCCGAACGCTGCAGGTTGTTGATGGAGCGACGGCCCTCGGCCACCACGGCGGGAATCGAGGCAAAGTCGTTGTCGACGAGTACGATCTCGGCCACGTTACGCGCGGCATCGGAGCCGGCCGCCATGGCCACGGAGCAGTCGGCCTCCTTGAGCGCCAGCACGTCGTTGACGCCGTCGCCCGTCATGGCCACGGTGTGCTCGCGGCGCTTGAGCGCCTGCACGAGCTCGCGCTTCTGCTGCGGGGTCACACGACCAAAGACATGGTAGCGGTCCACTGCGGCATCAAGCTTGGTCGGTGTATCGAGCGTCGTGGCGTCCACATAAGCGTCCGCCCCCGGCACGCCCACCACGCGCGCGATCGACGACACCGTACGCGGATCGTCGCCACTGATCACGTTGAGGGTCACGCCCTGCTCGTTAAAGTAGCCGATGGTCTCGGCCGCCGAGGTACGAATCTCGTCGCGGATGGTCACAAAGCCCACGGGCTCGGCCTCGCCCACCATATCCCCATCGGGCGTAAAGCCGTCCACGCGCGCCACCACGAGCACGCGGCAGGTATCGGCAAGCTCGGCGACACGGTTCTCGACCTGCGAAAACACACGATCAGAGAGCACAAACTGCGCGGCACCCATCACATAGGAGCCCTGCGCAAAAGAAGCGCCACTCCATTTTTTAGACGACGAGAACGGAATGACCGACAGCGGCTCAGACACCTCGACCGGGCGATCGGCGTAATAGTTGAGCAGCGCCTGGCAGGTCTCGTTGGCATCGGCCGAAGTCGCACGCGCGACGTTAGCCAGCGCAAAATCGAGCACTGTGGTATCGACGGGAACAGCCGCCTCCTCCGAGTCCACGCCAAAGCCAACACCTTCAACAGGCAGCGGGTAAGTGCCCTCGACCTCCATACGACCCGACGTGATGGTGCCCGTCTTGTCCAGGCACAGCACGTCGACGCGCGCGAGCGTCTCGATGCAGTAGAGCTGCTGCGCCAGCACCTTGCGGCGGGCCAGGCGCACCGTGGCGATGGCGAGCACCGACGAGGTCAGCAGCACCAGGCCTTGCGGGATCATGCCCAGCAGGGCGCCCACCGTGGACAGCAGCGCCGACGAAGGCACATGACCAGCCAACAGCTCGGAGAAGCACCACGAAAGCGCGCTATCGCCCGGGGTTCCCGCGGCATCCCACAGCCCACTTACACTCGAGGCGAACAGAGCCAGGCCAAGCGGAATCATGATGATGCTCGCAAAGCGCACGATGGCGTTAAGCGCGTTCATGATCTCGGAATTGACCTTTTTGACGTACTTGGCCTCGTTATTAATTTTGGCCACGTAGTTGTCGGCGCCGACATGGATCACGCGGGCGCGCAGCAGGCCCGAGTCGATAAAGCTGCCGCTCATGAGCTCGGAACCGGGCTGTTTCTTAATAAGGTCGCTCTCGCCCGTCAGCAGGCTCTCGTTCACGAGCGCCTCGCCCGAAACCACCACGGCGTCAGCGGGAATCTGGTCGCCGCGCCCCAGGCGGATGATGTCGTCGAGCACGATCTGGTCCAGGTCGAGCTCCACCTCGGCGCCATCGCGCACCGCGATGGCCTTCTTGGAGGTCAGCAGCGTGAGCTTATCGACCATCTTCTTGGAACGCATGGACTGAATGACGCCAATAGCGGTGTTCAAGAACACCACGAACAGGAACGTCAGATTCTTAAACGAACCGGTCAAAATGACCAGGAAAGCCAAGATCACGTTGATCAAATTGAACAGCGTGCAGAGGTTCTCGATGATGAGCTCTTTGACCGACTTGGTCTTGAGTTCCATGTTGCGGTTGATCTTACCGGCGGCGATACGCTCCTCGACCTCGGCGGTCGAGAGTCCGCGCTCGATATCCGTTGCTGCCATACCACGTCCCATCACGTCGCGTCGGTATAAGAAAACCGCCCGGACCATGCGAGGTTCGGACGGTCTTACGTTCGATGGTGCCCCATGTTGGATTCGAACCAACGGCCTTCTGCTCCGGAGGCAGACGCTCTAATCCCCTGAGCTAATAGGGCCAACGGTTGGCATTATACCCAAGTGCACCACGGGCTATCAAAATAAAAGAAAAAGCTTTGCAATTCCGAGGAAGACGAGCCGCAACGGCCCACTTTAGAAGGCAAAAGCGAGTCAGATAGTATAAACTCTCATGCACCATATATACACGGCTCGCGATGCGGGCCGTTTTTGCAAAAGTTATCCATCGAGGTGAGAGGCACACCATGATTGCAATTTTAAAGCAGAGCGCCAGCGACGAGGCCGTAAGCCATATCGTCAGCTGGATTGAGAAAAAGGGTCTGAAGACCGATGTCTCGCGCGGCGAGAACGAGACGATCATCGGCCTGGTGGGCGATACGACCAAGATCGACCCGTTCCTGCTCGAGTCCATGGATGTCGTCGAGCGCGTGCAGCGCGTCTCCGAGCCGTTCAAGCGCGCCAACCGCAAGTTCCACCCCGAGGACTCCGTCATCGACTGCGGCCACGGCGTCAAGATCGGCGGCGACCAGTTCCAGGTCATCGCCGGCCCGTGCTCCGTCGAGGGCGAGAACCTCATCCGCATCGCCCGCCGCGTGAAGGCCGCCGGCGCCACGATGCTGCGCGGCGGTGCCTACAAGCCCCGCACCTCCCCCTACGCCTACCAGGGCATGGGCCCCGCCGGCCTCGACCTGCTGTGCGAGGCGTCTGCCGAGCTCGACATGCCGATCGTCACCGAGATCATGGATCCACGCGACGTGCAGGTCTTCTTGGACAAGAAGATTGACGTCATGCAGATCGGCGCCCGCAACGCCCAGAACTTCCCCCTGCTCAAGGAGGTCGGCAAGACCCAGACCCCGATTCTGCTCAAGCGCGGTATGTCCGGCACGATCGACGAGCTGCTTATGGCAGCCGAGTACATCATGAGCGAGGGCAACGACAACGTCATCCTGTGCGAGCGCGGCATCCGCACCTTCGAGACCCGCACCCGCAATACCTTCGACCTCAACGCCGTGCCGGTGCTGCACCACCTGTCGCACCTGCCCGTCGTCGCCGACCCCAGCCACGCCACCGGCTACACCCGCTACGTTGAGCCCATGGCGCTCGCCGCGACCGCCTGCGGTGCCAACGGCCTGGAGATCGAGGTCCACGACGAGCCGAGCCGCGCCTGGTCCGACGGCGCCCAGGCCCTCACCCCCGATCAGTTCGACGACACCATGCGCCGCATCCGAGCCATCCGCGAGGTCGTCTGCCAAGAGACCATGGAGTAGCTCATGGGTACGGTGAGAAACGCGCGTGTTAACCAGGGCGGCCCCAAGTGCGCCGGTATCGTCGGCCTGGGCCTCATCGGCGGTAGCTTTGCCCGCGGCTATGCACAGGCGGGCGTTCGCGTGCTGGCCTGGGACCCCGATGACGATGTCATGACGGCCGCCAGCATGGGCACTGTCGCCGGAGAGCTCAACGACAAGACACTCGGCGAATGCGACATCATCGTCCTTGCCTGCTATCCCGAGGCATGCATCGAGTGGCTCGAGGCGCACGCCCAGGCGCTCGCCGACGCCACCGACACCGACGCCATCATGGGTCCCGTGGTGATCGACACGGTGGGTGTCAAGGGCATCGTGTGCGAGCGCGCCTTTGAGCTTGCCCGCGAGCACGGCTTTTACTTTGTGGGTGCGCACCCCATGGCGGGCACGCAGTACTCGGGCTATGCGCACTCCCGCGCCGACCTGTTCCAGGGCGCCCCGCTCGTGCTCGTGCCACCCGCGGTGGACGATGCACTTAAGCTGGAGCTTTTGGGCCAGGTGCGCGAGATGGTGCGCCCCCTGGGCTTTGGCAAGTTCAGCGTGACCAGCGCCGCCGAGCACGACCGCGTCATCGCCTTCACGAGCCAGCTTGCGCACGTGGTATCCAACGCCTACGTCAAAAGCCCCACTGCCCAGGTCCACCACGGCTTTTCGGCCGGTAGCTATCGCGATCTCACCCGCGTGGCGCACCTCAACCCGCAAATGTGGTCCGAGCTCATGATCGACGACGCCGACGCGCTCGCCTTCGAGATCGACCATCTTATCGAATCGCTCGGCGCCTACAGCCGCGCCCTTAAGGACCGCGACCAGCGCTATCTGGAGAATCTCCTTGCCGAGGGCGACCGCATTAAGCGCGCACTCGACGACGAGGCCTCCCACTAGACCACCTATCACGCCAGGTCGAAAGGACCATAGCTTATGGCGATTACCATCGATATCGACACTGCACGCCCCTACCAGGTGCATGTTGGCACGTTTTTGCTGGAGCAGGCGGGACCGCTCGTGCGCGCCACTGCCGGCGGCACCAAGGCCGTCATCGTGACGGACACCAACGTGGGCCCGCTCTACCAGATGCCCGTTAAGCAGAGCCTGGAGGCGTCAGGCTACGAGGTGAGCATCTGCACCTTCGAGGCCGGCGAGGCCCATAAGCGCGCCGAAACCTATGTTGCCATTTTGGAGTTTGTGGCCGAGCACGAGCTTTCGCGCTCCGACGTTATCGTGGCGCTCGGCGGCGGCGTCGTGGGCGACGTGACGGGCTTTGTGGCCGCCACCTACATGCGCGGCTGCAAGTTTGTGCAGATCCCGACGAGCCTGCTCGCCATGGTGGATTCGTCGGTGGGCGGCAAGACCGCCATCGACCTGGCTGCCGGCAAGAACCTGGCCGGCGCCTTTTGGCAGCCGAATGTGGTTATCGCCGACGTGGGGTGCCTGGCCACCCTCACGCCCGAGCAGTTCGCCGACGGCTGCGGCGAGGTCGTCAAGCACGCCGTGATCGCCGACCCAGAGCTTTTCGCCGAGCTGGAGAAGACCCCGCTCACGCTGGAGCTGCTCAACCGCGATGTGGCCCGCGTAGCGCTCATCATCGCCCGCAATATCGACATCAAGCGCGCCGTAGTCGTCGCCGACGAGCGCGAAACCAACCAGCGCAAGCTCCTCAACTTTGGACACAGCGCCGGACACGCCGTCGAGGCCTGCGAGCACTTTGAGCTCGGACACGGCAACTGCGTTTCGATCGGCATGGGTATCATCACGCGCGCCGCGGCCCTGCACGGCGTTTGCGATGCTGCACTGCCCGGTCGTATTGAGGAGCTCTGCGCCCGCCATGGCCTCAAGACCCGCTGCGACCTCGATGTCGATGCCGTCTTTGCCGAGGCGCTCCACGACAAGAAGCGCGCGGGCGACACCATCGATCTGGTGATTCCGCACGGCATTGGCCGCTGCAGCATCGACCGCACGCCGCTTTCCACTTTCCACGAACTCATTGCCGAGGGCCTCGGCCAGAAGGGAGACGCATCCGCATGCTAGCCCGCATCACCCCGTCCCCGCTTAAGGGCACCGTTCCCGCCATCGCGTCCAAGTCGATGGCGCATCGCCTCATCATCTGCGCTGCGCTTGCCAACGGCGAGACACACGTCACCTGCAACACCACCTGCGCCGACATCGAGGCTACGGTGCGTTGCCTTACGGCCCTGGGCGCTCGCATCGAGACCGTCGAGGACGGCTTCCAGGTCCACCCCACCATGAAGAGTGTTGAGTTTGGCCTGCTCAAGGCCCTTGCCGGCGGCACGCTCGACTGCGGCGAGAGCGGCTCCACGCTGCGCTTTATGCTGCCCGTCGCCTGCGCGCTGGGTGCGGATGCCACCTTCGTGGGCCAGGGCCGCCTGGGCGCCCGCCCGCTCTCGCCGCTCTCGGACGAGATCATTGCCGCCGGCTGCGACCTACAGGGTCTGGGCGGTTTTCCGCTCAAGACGAACGGACGCATGCGCCCGGGCACCTTTGTGCTGCCGGGCAACGTGAGCTCGCAGTACATCTCGGGCCTGCTGCTGGCAGCCCCGCTGCTGGCCCAGCCCTCCTGCGTGCAGGTGACCGGCCTCATTGAGAGCCGTCCCTACATCAACCTGACGATCCAGGCCATGAAGGCCTTTGGCGTCGAGGTCAACGTCGAGCGTATTCCCGCCCGGGACGGCCAGCCCGAGGTCACAAACTTCCGCGTGAGCAGTGGCTCGTATCGCACGCCCGGCAGCGTGGCCGTCGAGGGTGACTGGTCCAACGCTGCCTTTTGGCTGTGCGCCGGCGCCATCGGCACCGACCCCATCACCGTGGAGGGTGTGTCCCTGAGCTCTGCGCAGGGCGACCGCAACGTGCTTGCCGCGCTTTCGCGCTTTGGTGCCCGCATCGTGCGCTCCACCAACGCCGCCACCGTGCAGTCCGACAAGCTCGCCGGCTTTGAGATGAGTGCCCACGACATTCCCGACCTGGTGCCCGTTATCTCGGCCGTGGCCTCGCTGGCACAGGGCCGCACCTTTATCCGCGATTGCGCCCGCCTGCGTATCAAGGAATCCGACCGCCTGGCCACAACCACCCGCGAGCTCACCGCGCTGGGCGCGCAGGTGCGTATTGCCGGCGACGACCTCATCATCAAGGGCGTCGATGCCTTCACCGGCGGCGAGATCGATTCGCACAACGACCACCGCATCGCCATGATGGCCGCCATCGCCGCGAGCCGCGCCACCGGCGAGGTCGTGATCCACGGCGCCGAGGCCGTCAACAAGTCCTATCCCGATTTCTTCGACCACTACCGCCTGCTGGGCGGCAAGGTCACACTCGAGGAGGAATAGCATGTCCTCGACCTTTGGCAACGTCTTGCACTTAAGCATCTTCGGCCAATCGCACTCCCCCGCTATCGGCTGCTCGCTCGATGGCATCCCGGCGGGCATCACCGTGGACCAGGAGCAGCTGCAGGCTTTCCTCGACCGTCGCGCCCCCGGTCGCGACGAGACCGCAACCAAACGCCGCGAGGCCGACGCCGCGCACATCATCGCCGGTGTTGTCGATGGACATACCACCGGCGCGCCCATCGCCGCGATTATCGAGAACACCAACACGCGCTCCAAGGATTACTCCGAGCTGCGCCGCAAGCCCCGCCCCGGACATGCGGACTTCCCTGCGCGCGTGAAGTATCACAACATGCACGATGTCGCTGGTGGCGGGCATTTTTCCGGCCGCCTAACAGCCCCCTTATGCATCGCCGGCGGCATTGCGCTGCAGGCACTCGAGGCCCGCGGCATTCGGGTGATGGCACATGTGGCGCAGATTGGCGGCATCTCCGACCTGCCGATGGACGATATGGTCTATCGCGAGGCCGACCGCAAGGCGATCCTTACGAACGATCTTCCGTGCATTGACGCCGCCGCAGCCAGCCGCATGCGCGAGGAGATCCTAGCCGCGCGCGACGAACTCGACAGTATCGGCGGCATCGTGGAGTGCGGCATTTACGGGCTTCCCGCGGGCATCGGCGACCCCATGTTCGACGGCATCGAGAACCGCATCGCGCAAATCGCGTTTGGCATTCCCGCCGTAAAGGGCGTGGAATTTGGCATGGGCTTTGCCGTGGCTGCCATGCGCGGCAGCGAGAACAACGATCCGTATCGCATTGATGCCGAGACCGGCAATATCGAGGTCGAGTCCAACAACGCCGGCGGCATCCTGGGCGGTATTTCGACCGGCGCGCCCGTCATGTGGCGCATGGCCGTAAAGCCGACGCCTTCAATTGGCCGCGAGCAGCAGACCGTAGACATGGACGCCATGGAAAATGCCGAGCTCTCGGTCCACGGCCGCCACGATCCCTGCATCGTCCCGCGCGCCGTACCCGTAGCCGAGGCAGCCGCCGCCCTCGCGATTTGGGACGCCCTCCTCGAGGACGCCGCCCAGCGCTAACCAGCCCACCCCGGGCAATGATTCACGAAAGGGGTCCCTATGGACCTTGCTGACATCCGCCAGGCCATCGATGGCATCGACACCACGCTCCTCAACAGCTTTATCGAGCGCATGGACATTGCCACCGAAGTCGCCAAGTCAAAAATCGAGATGGGCAAGGCCGTCTTCGACCCCGCCCGCGAGCGCTCCAAGCTCAACAACCTCGCCAGCCGCGCGCCCGAGCGCTACGAGGCGCAGACCATCACCCTGTTCCGTCTCCTCATGAGCATGAGCAAGGCCGAGCAGCAGCGCTACATCAACGAACTCAAGGGCATCACTGTCTCGCAAAAGGCCCACGCCACGGCTGCAGCCTCCGACACGCCCTTCCCTCAAACTGCCACCGTCGCTTGCCAGGGCGTTGAGGGCGCTTACAGTCAAATCGCCGCGTGCAAGCTCTTCGACGTGCCCGACATCGCGTTTTTCGAGACCTTCGAAGGCGTTATGCGCGCTGTGCGCGACGGCTTCTGCGAGTTTGGCGTGCTGCCCATCGAGAACTCCACCGCCGGCTCGGTCAACGCCGTCTACGACCTGCTCGCCCAGTTCGACTTCCACATCGTGCGCTCGCTTCGCCTCAAGATCGACCACAACTTGCTCGTCAAGCCCGGCACCAAGCTCGCCGACGTGCGCGAGGTCTACAGCCACGGCCAAGCCATTGCCCAGTGCGCCGGCTTTATCGAGAACCACGGCCTGCGCGCCACCAAGTACCCCAACACGGCCATGTCGGCTGAGATGGTCGCCAACTACGAACGCACCGATGTTGCCGCCATCGCATCGCGCAGCTGTGCCACGCTGTATGGCCTCGAGGTGTTGGAGCCCAATATCCAAGACTCGGACAACAACTACACGCGCTTTGTCGTCATCAGCCGCGAGCCGCGCGTCTACCCCGGCGCTAATCGCACCTCGCTCATGATCACCACGGCCAACGAGCCGGGCGCCCTCTATCGCGTGCTCGAGCGCTTCTACGCACTCAACATCAACCTCATCAAGCTCGAGAGCCGCCCCATCCCCGGCCGCGACTTTGAGTTTATGTTCTACTTTGATCTGGACTGCCCCTTTGGCAGCAAGGCCCTCGACGACCTGCTCGATTCCATCGACGACGTGTGCGAAAGCTTCACCTACTTTGGCAGCTACACGGAGGTGCTCTAGATGACCGATACCGCCGCAACCCGCCCCTACGGAGTGCTGGGCCGCGTGTTGGGCCACAGCTACACCCCAACCATCTACAAAGAGCTCGCTGGGCTCGATTACGTGCGATTTGAGCGCGAGCCCGAGGACCTCGCGGCCTTTATGACGGGCGACGAGTGGGAGGGCACCAACGTGACCATCCCCTACAAGCGCGCCATCATGGAGTACCTGGACGAGCTGAGCCCGCTCGCCGAGCGCATGGGCAACGTCAACACCATCACGCGCCTGCCCGACGGCCGCCTGCGCGGCGATAACACCGACTACTTCGGTTTTCAGTGCCTGGTCGAGGAGCTGGGCGTAGAGGTTGCCAGTAAGAAGGCCCTCGTGCTCGGCGCCACCGGCGGTGCCGGCACTACGGCCAGCATGGTACTCGACGACCTGGGCGCCATCGTCGTACCCGTGGGTCGCACAAGCGAGGTCAATTACGACAACATCGCGCAGCAATCCGATGCCGCGCTGCTCGTCAACTGCACGCCTGCCGGCATGTTCCCCCACTGCCCCGACGCCCCCTGCACGCTCGAAGGACTCGATGCGCTCGAAGGCGTCATCGACATTGTCTACAACCCCGCCCGCACGGGTCTGATGTTCGAGGCCGAGCGCCGCGGCATCCCCTACATCGGCGGACTGCTGATGCTCGTGGCACAGGCGGCACAGGCCGTCGAGCGCTATACCGGCCAGGTCACCCCGCGCGAGCGCATCCTGGACGTAACGGAGCGCTTGTCACGCCGCGAACAGAACATCGCGCTGATCGGCATGCCGGGCTCGGGCAAGACCCGCGTGGGTGAGCAGATTGCCCTGCTCACGGGGCGAGAGCACATCGACCTGGATCGCGCGCTTGAGGAACGCCTGGGGATGCCCTGCGCCGACTATATCGTCGAGCGCGGCGAGGCGGCCTTCCGCGAGCAGGAAACGGCGGCGCTCTCCGACATCTCCAAGCGCAGCGGCCTGGTGCTTTCCACCGGCGGTGGCGTGGTCACGCGAGACGAGAACTATCCTCTGCTGCACCAGAACAGCAAAATTGTGATGCTCAACCGCAAGCTCGAAGAGCTCGCCCACAAGGGCCGCCCCATCACCGCACGCGACGGCATCGATAAGCTCGCGGAACAACGTATGCCACGCTACCGCGCCTGGGCCGACCACATCATCGACTCACGCGACTGCGCCGCCAATACCGCCCAAGCCCTCCTCGACACCCTCCCACCCGCTCTCTAAAAAACCACCACAAAGGGGACAGGCACCTTTGTGGTGGTTTCTCGACTGCAAAGGAAGCAACCATGAAAGCACTCGTCATCAACGGCCCCAACCTCAACATGCTCGGCATTCGCGAGCCGGGCATCTATGGCAGCGACAACTACGACCGCTTAGTGCAGATCTGCCAGGAAGCGGGCGTCGCACAGGGCTTCGACGAGGTCGAGGTCTTCCAGTCCAACCACGAGGGCAACATCGTCGACAAGATCCAGGAGGCCTACGGCAAGGTCGACGGCATCGTCATCAACCCGGCTGCCTACACGCATACGAGCGTGGCGATCCTCGACGCCCTCAAGGCCGTTGCCATCCCTGCCGTCGAGGTGCACATCAGCGCCGTAGAGACGCGCGAAGACTTCCGCCAGGTGAGCTACGCCCGCCTAGCCTGCTTCGCCACCATCACCGGCGAGGGCCTGAAGGGCTACGCCCACGCGTTGGAGCTGCTGAAAGAGCATCTCGAAAAGTAAAATGCCAACCCCAACAAACAGCAGCGGCTTGCTCGCGCTCGGCTCCAGCAACACACAAGATGAAAAAAGCCCAGACCACCAAGCGGTCTGGGCTTAATAAACGATGGTGCTCCATGGCGGATTCGAACCGTCGACCTTGGGATTAGAAGTCCCCTGCTCTATCCAACTGAGCTAATGGAGCAAATAACCGCACGCCCAAGCAAGCACAAGCCTGTCAGGCGCAAGTAATTATAACCTAGTTGAACTGCTCGCGGTACGCCTTGCAGACCTCATCGACCGGGCCGTCCATGCGAAGGTCACCCTTCTCAATCCAAACGGCACGCTGGCAGATGCGCTCAACCTGCTCCATAGAGTGCGAAACGAACAGAACCGTCACGTCGCCGCTCTGGATAAAGTGCTGGATGCGGGCCTCACACTTTTGCTGGAAAAACACATCACCGACGGACAGCGTCTCGTCAACGATCAGAATATCGGGCTCGGTAATCGTCGCGATTGCAAAGGCGATACGCGCCACCATGCCCGAAGAGAAGTTCTTAAGCGGCATATCGACAAAGTTCTGCAGCTCAGCGAACTCGATAATGCCGTCAAAGTTGGCGTCGATGAACTCCTTGGTATAGCCGAGCAGGGCGCCGTTCAGATAGATGTTCTCGCGGGCGGTCAGCTCGGGGTCAAAGCCGGCGCCAAGCTCAATCAGCGGCGCGATGTTACCGTGCACCTTAACGCTGCCCTCGCTAGGCTCAAGAACGCCAGCGATAATCTTGAGCATCGTAGACTTGCCGGAGCCATTGGTGCCGACCAGACCCACAACCTCGCCGCGATGAATATCAAACGAGATGTGCTTAAGCGCCCTAAACTCCTCAAAGAACAGCTCGTGCTTGGCAAGCTTAATGAAGTACTCCTTGAGGTTGGTCAGCGACTCGGACGCCATGTTAAAGATCATGGTGACGTCGTCGACCTCGACAGCCAGAGGCTGCTCGCTGTAATCAACAACAGATTCAGTCATCACAGCACTCCTTAGATGTAGAGGATAAATTTGCGCTCGGACTTATGGAACACGGTATAGCCAATAATAAGCGCAAGAACCGCCCAAGCGACGCACATACCAAACGTCATAAGCGAGGGCGTAGTCTGGAACAGGAAGATATCGCGCATAAACTGCAGGTAGTTGAACATGGGGTTCGCATACATCAAGATACGCACGAGATGCGGCATTTGCGCAATATAGTCAGTCGTCCAGAAGATGGGCGTAATGTAAGTCCACGCCGTAATGACGACGCTCCACAGATGCATAACGTCGCGGAAGAAGACCGTAAGGGCAGAGAGCATCATGCCCAGGCCCATGCAGAAGCACATAAGCAGCAGCAGGCAGACCGGCAACAGAATCAGGTGCCAAGAAGGCATAACGCGGAACCACAGCATGACGATGGCGACGGCGACCAGCGAGAAGGCAAAGTTGACCAGCGAGAAGAGCACCTTCTGCACCGGGAAAACCCAGCGGTGCACCTTAACCTTCTTGAGCAGAGGGGCAGCGCCCACGATCGACGTCAGGGCCTGGTTAGTAGACTCAGACATGACGGCAAAGGTGATGTTACCCACGATCAAGTACAGCGGGTACATCTCGGGCGTCATTGAGCCATTGCGGCCCTGGCCAAAAATCGTCGAGAACACGATGGCCATGACGATCATCATCAGCAGCGGGTTGAGCACCGACCATGCGACGCCCAGAACGCTACGGCGATACTTGATCTTAAAATCCTTGGTAACCAGCTGACGAAGGATAAACGCGTCCTTCTCAAATTCGTTCTTAGCAAACGTCGCAGGCAGACTGCGAGTTTCTTGTTGCTTTGTCTGATCCGACACGGATGCAACTCCTTTACTCGTAATCGTTGACAAACGAACAGTATAGACCCGACGGCCATGCAAACGATTCGCGCAACAAAACTGGAGAACTAACCCACATCTTAGGATGCCAGGCCCAAACGGCTATACTTTCTAGGATTGAATGTATAAGGAGCATTGAGTGAATTCTGAATCCATCGCCGTCATCATCCCTTGCTACAACGAAGCGCTCACGATCGGCAAAGTCATCGACGACTTTCACCGCGAGCTTCCGCAGGCGACGGTCTATGTCTATGACAACAACTCGTCGGACGATACCTCACGCATTGCCACCGAGCACGGCGCCACAGTCCGCTTTGAGCCCCGTCAGGGAAAGGGCAACGTGTGCCGCCAGATGTTTCGCGATATCGACGCCGATTGCTACCTGATGGTCGACGGAGACGACACCTACCCCGCCGAGGCGGCCAAAGCCCTCTGCGAGCCTATCCTCAGCGGCACGGCCGACATGACCGTAGGCGATCGCCTTTCCAACGGCACCTACGCCGAGGAAAACAAGCGTGCCTTCCACGGCTTTGGCAACAATCTGGTCCGCGCCATGATCAAGTGGATCTATGGTTACAGCTTCGATGACGTCATGACCGGCTACCGCGCCATGAGCCGCCCGTTCGTTAAAACCTTCCCCGTGCTTTCCGAGGGCTTTCAGATCGAAACCGAGCTCTCGATTCACGCCGTCGACCACCGCTGGCGCATCAAAGATGTACCCATCGAGTACCGCGACCGTCCGGAAGGCTCCGAGTCCAAGCTCAATACCGTGAGCGACGGCATTAAAGTCGTTACGATGATCGGCACGCTGTTCAAGGACTACCGCCCGCTGAAGTTCTTCAGTCTGGTTGCGCTTTTATTCGCGATTATCGGCCTGGCTTTGGGCATTCCTATCTTTGTTGAGTACTTTCAGACCGGCCTGGTCCCGCGCTTCCCCACCGCCATGCTCGCCGCCTCGTTTATGTTCCTGTGCGGACTGAGCCTTGCGACCGGATTCATCCTGGATTCTGTGGCAAAGGTTGAGAAAAAGCAGTGGGAGGTCAACGTGTACAGCAAATACGCCTACGATGACCAGCCCGGCCACCCTACTTCCAAGCCAAGCGAGAGGTAGATCTTCCGCAAAATACTATTGGCACCACTGCGCAGATAGCCATCAACAAGAAAAGCCGCCGTTAAAGAACGGCGGCTTTTACTCTCGAAAAGTTAATAGCGGCTAGAGCGTCTTGAGGTACTCCCCCAGCTCTTCCTCCCAGTCGGGCATGTGGAAGCCGACCGACTCGAGCCTGGACAGGTCGAGAGCGGAGTGGACCGGGCGCGGGGCGACGGGGCCCGCGGCGTTCGCGTAGTAGTCGGCGGTCGAAACCGGCAAGACCTTCTCGCCGTTGCCGTTGGCCGCCTCGAAGACGGCGCGCGCGATGTCGGCCCAGGACCTGACGGCGCCGGAGCCCGTGCAGTCGTAGGTGCCGTAGGGGGCGTGCGTCCCCAGCACGTGGAAGATGGCCTCGGCCATGTCGCGCGTGAAGGTCAGGCGGCCCAGCTGGTCGTCCACGACCGTGACCT
>CAUFMG010000008.1 GCA_959026725.1 uncultured Collinsella sp. | reverse complement strand
GGATGGGGTGGGGGTGCCGGGTGTGGCGGCGTCTGCGGTGTTGGCGTCCGCGGGGTCGGTCTGGCTGGTGGCGGTAGATGTTGCGGTGCTGTCCTCTGCGGAATCTGCTGTCGCATTTGTGTTGGTGCCTTCTTCAGCCTTGCCTGTGCCGCTGCTCGTGGCGTCGGCTTGCGCCTGCTGCGTGGCTGTTGCCTGAGGCTGGATGGCTTCCGCAATGGCTGCCATGGGCATCGTCGCGCTGACCATAGACGTGCACGCGATCGCGCAGAGCAGGTAGTAAAGGGATCGTTTCATAGCGGAGACTCTCGGTGGGCAGCCAATAGGGTCCGAAGGCAGCTCCAGGCCAGCACTCCGCACATATTTTGTTGGGGTTTATTTTACGGGAGCACCAGTCAACAACAGCGAGCTTTCTGGGGAATGTTGGGGAGGGGGAGGAGTAATTCGCTGTTGGGGCGTTAGCCATTGGCGGCGTCTCGTCCGCGCTTCGTTGGTTATGCTCGATGCGGCAACTCCAACACGAGGCCGTCTTGCGACTCTTCGAGGCTCGGCACCGAGACCTTCCAGGAAAAGTCTGCGAGGCTGTTGCTTAGGTTAAGCTCTACATGGGTGTACTTTTCGATTTTGCAGCCTGGGTGATTCTCGTCTGGTAATAGGCGACATTCGACCGGACGCGACCCGATGATTCGATACTCCTTCTGATATGCGTACTTGGGCGTTTTGATAACGAGATTGTGCGGGATGCCCTCAAAGATCTCGCGTATCAGTTTTGGCCCGGGTACGCCATAAGAGATGGGACCGTGGGCGTAGATGCTTCCGTCGTCGGTGGTGTGTCTGTCGGCGAGGCGCGCGAAGCTGTCGTACTGCACAATGCCGATCCATCCGTCCTCGCATCCGAACTCCTGGATCATTCGCATCGGGATTTTCACGGCGTTGTCGACGATATCGTTCTCGCGGACCGTGTACATGCAGTAGATGGGCAGGCAAGTATATCCGTAGAGGCACACCCGGGAGCCATGGACGCCTCGAGTGGATCGCCCTACTCGCCAGGCAGGCCTTGGTAGTAGCCGGCCGCGTTCATGTAGAGACGACCGGTAATCAAGTTGTCTATGTAGGCTTCCTTGGGTGCGAACTTGAGTAGGTATGCGATGCCGTCTTTGAGCATAGCGGATCCTTTCTTGGGTGGAGGTGCCCCGGGCCGCTTTGTGCGTCCGGGTTGCTTGCCACCAAGGTAAGGGCGCTTGGTGGGACCCTCGTGCCGGATTGGCGTGGATTTGCGACGCTTGGGTGTGCTGGCTCATTGGGACTCTGAGGCTTGTACAGCAAAGAACTCTGGGGGCTTTATTCCGACCTGCTGCGAAATGGTCTGCTAGTTGAGCGGTTATAGTAACTCAGCTCAGCTTGACTCTGCGATGTTCACTTCCTTGTTTGCTTCAAGAGCAATTCGATACTGGTCTGCGTATCCGAATTCAAGGGATACGCATGTCGATGCATCGAGGTCGAAAACGTAATTGTATCCAGGGACCGAGACGATAACGGATACGAAGTGCCATGAGTGATCTCGGGATTCTTTTTTCATGTTGGAGAGCGCTTCGCGAAGCATTTCCTCGTCAGCAAGAATATTGGATCTGACAAACAACTCGTTTCTCCTAAAGAGTTCGTAGTCACCAGAGTCGAGTCTGTCCAGCTTTTTGCGAAGAGCTTCAATAATCGGCTCGAATGAATCCGTACCATTTGGACCAAACAGGACTCCTTTTTCGAAATGCGCTCCACATTGCTCAATAAGTTCGATTCGGCGTTTTTCCTGAGAAGAATCATTCTCGTATAGGAGTTTGGAATAGAGGGATTCTGCCTTTCTGCTGTCTTGCGATTGGGAAGCTGTTACCTCGATGCCTAGGGACTGCGCCCGATCGATCAGATCCGGTTTGTCGCTGTAAGCCAAATTGCCATATTTGTTGCTATCGATAAATTGCAGAACATGTCTCGCATAACACTCCCAGATATCGATTTTGGTCCTGCCAAGGATGGGCTTGACGTAGCTTTCGCTATCAATGGGGCTATGCATATGGCTCACTTCTGGTACTCGAATCTCGGGGTTAATGTCTGCCTTATTGTGCAATATTTTTTGTCCTCGCGGCGTCCTATCCTTTTAGAAAAACACTGACTGTTTGGAGGATAGTAATGGAAACAACCGCTGAAGAGTTTGAAGAAAGGCGCAGGCTCTTACTGCAAATAGCTGAGGCTTATACAAATCTTTTATATACGTATAAGACGCAGCTCGTTGCGGCAGACAGCGCCAACGGACTCAACAACCGTTTATCCGTAATGCAGACTGTTTTGACATCGGTTTCCGCTTGTGGCTTTGTAAGTATCTGGCTATCTGGAATGGAAATTGCGGCGCTGGTTGCCGCCGGGCTATCTGTCATCAGTCTAGCAATAACAATTTATCTTAAAGGGGCAAACTTGAGCGAGAGGGCAAATTGTCATGGCGCAACCGCAGATGCAATTTGGGTGATTCTTCAGGGGTATCTATCACTTCTTGCCGACATCCGCTCATTTGATTTGGCGGAAATCAGATCTCGTCGCGATTCTCTTCAAAAGGAAGTTGCTTCAATTTACGCAAAAAGCCCTATGACAAATCCCAAAGCCTATTCAAGGGCCCGTGAAAGCATTAAGGCGGGCAACTGTGGGTTTTCTCCGGTAGAGATAGAACAGATTCTCCCTGTTGGATTGAGGGATCTGGTTAGATAACTGAAGGGACCAACATGGACGAAAAGCAATCTTTTGAGAATTTCTTCGAATCAATTTCGCTTGATTCATTGAGTGAGTATCAATCGTCGATTGAGTCATTGACGAAATTATTGAACAAAAAATACTACGATTTGGATTCTGTCGATGATCATTGTCTTGTGGTCGGATCAGTTGGTCGGCAAACTGCTGTTTCCGAAACTAGCGATCTTGACCTTTTGTTTGTACTGCCGCAGGAAGTTTATACGAGATTCAATGCCTATGACTCTAATGGGCAGTCGGCGCTTCTCCAAGAAGTCAAAAAAACAATTAAAAGCCGTTACCCCAAGACTGACATAAAAGGTGACGGACAAGCTGTAGTGATTAACTTCACAGATAGGTTTTATTCGATTGATTTGGTTCCTGCTTTTGAGCAGGACGACGGATCGTTCAAATATCCCGATTCAAATGATGGTGGGTTTTGGAAAAAGACGGATCCTATTCCTGAGCAAGATGCCTGTTCTACTCTATTTGAAAAGACCGATGGAGATGGCAAAAGGCTCTGCAATGCTTTAAGGGTTTGGAAAAATACTCTCGGATTCCATTTCAAGGGACTGCTCATCGATACTCTTGTTAATAGTTTTTATAACCAGAAAGACCGTTCCAGCGAACCGTATGATCTCTTGTCCGACCTCTTTAAATTTTTGTCCGAGCAAGAGCGCGAACAATCTTTTTGGCATGCTCTGGGCAGCAACCAACGGGTTACGAATGATGACAATGGGGCGTTTGTACCAAAAGCCAAGAAAGCTCATGGAAAACTAATCGATGCCACTAGTTCTGATGAAAAAGAGCAAGTTCTCATTGATTTATTTGGAAAGTCGTTTTCCGAAGCTGTTGTCGATGGTTCTTCCGATAGTGAAGAAGCCCAATTTGCTTCCAAGTATGGCGTGGCCATTGATGAGCGATTTGTCGAGGATATATTTAAGGTTGATATTCGTCGTTCGATGGAAATCGATTGCCAAGTTATACAGCATGGTTTTAGGCCCTCATTACTTAGGGATATGTTGTCTAGACATTGTCCTTTACTACGAAAGCGCTCGCTTCATTTCTTTGTTGTCAATGCTGCTTCTTTTAGGGATTGCACTTTTTACTGGAAAGTTCGCAACCGCGGTGAAGCGGCATTTCAGAGAAACTGCATCCGAGGCGAAATTCAACGTGGCAATAAAGATGGCTTCCATGACGAGAGGACTGATTTTGTTGGCCCACATTATGTTGAGTGCTATGCGGTTAGGAACGGCGTTTGTATAGCACGATCTAGAATTGAAGTTCCTATCAGTTAGCTCAAAGCACGAATTGCGTTTTTTGATCTGGTTGAAGAGGATGTCCTCAGTGATACAGTCGTCGTGCACTTTGCGTGAGGCGGAGACAAAGAAGGGCCGTTGTTCGGTTTCCGACAACGGCCCTTTGACGTTTCCGCGACAACTGGATGTTGTCACGGATGCCGCTAATGTTGCTAGAACATGCTTTGCAGGGCCTCGCATTTCGGATGTGCTGGGAAAAATCGAAAACCTCCGAGCACAACTCGTATTGTGACGACAAAACCGCAGGTCGTGGAAGGGCAAGACCGAGGTCTGGTCCCCAGATCTCCGTCTTGCCCCGCACTTCCGGATAGACGCAAAATAGGGGCGTTAATGCGCGTTAATGCGCCTGGCGTGGACCGTTATATAGAGTTGCCAATTGGCAACAAGACGAATATAGTTAGCATTATGCTAACTAAGGGGTGGTTATGAATCGAACCAAGCTCCGACCGACATATTCACTTGACGAAGCGAAGTCTTTGGCTCGCTCGGGAAAGATGATTGTAAATGGTAGGGTGCGCAGACACCTGATGAATCAGTTTGGTTATTTGGACATCGATCATTTCCTCGCTGACCTATTTGATTATCTGAAGCCTGACGATTTTAGAAAATCCATCGCGCTCGATATGGATGGGCCTCTGCATGATGTTTATGCAGATGTCTACGTGTGCCGAGTTTTTGAATGCGAGGATTGGTACGTTAAGTTTTCAATTGATTCCGAAGGCAATGCGCATTTAAACGTTTTGTCTGCGAACATCGATGGATACATTCATTAAAGGAGGAGTCATGCGTTGCATGGAATGCGGCAAAGAAATGCAATTTACCACGGCGCCAATGACTGAAATTTACCGTGGCGAGAAAATTACCGTAAAAGGAATTGAGCATTATGTTTGCGAGTGCGGTAACGATGAAATGACTGCTACAGAGGCGACTAAGCTTGCCCATGCACTGGCTTCCCAATATGCTAAGGCTCATGAACTTTTATCTCCCTCGGATATAAAGGATTTGCGCTCTGATCTTGGTTTGACTCAGCATGAGTTTGAGTCGCTATTAGGGGTTTCAAAACCCACGGCGTCTCGTTGGGAGAACGGGGCATCGCAACAATCTATTACCGCAAATAATCTTATGAGGCTCATTCGAGATGTCCCGGAGGCGCGTAAATATCTGGGTCTCTCTTCTGGTGAGACGACCTCAGGACTTAACACATCGCGGTTTTCGGTGATACCAGGAGGAGAGGCTCCAGCTTATAGGGACTCGACTCCTTTGGCAGATGAGAATGCCTTTCGATTGGAGATGTAGATGGAATCGTTACAGAAGCAACGCATTGAATCTCCGCTGATTACGTGCGTGACCAGAAAAGTGGACAGTTTTTCATTTGATGGCGGAGTGACTCCGAAAAAGGGCATCAATAAGTCTGACGTTGAATGCAACGTCCGAAATGCTATTACCAGTGCATTCTCGGACGAAAACGGAGTCAGGTTTCGTCAGCTCAACTTAGTTATTGAGCTTTTACCTGGCGATGAGGGCCATTATTACCGTTCCGAAATATCCGTTTCTGGCATATATCGCGCTCCTGCGAATTTAGATGACGATGCTTTTGACAGAGAAGCACTTAGCACCGGTATGCAGGACCTGTATTCCTATGCAAGAGGCTTTATTGAAAATGTCGCAGCTGGTGGAGTGTGGGGGCCACTTTATCTGCCACAGATTGGATTCACTATCTAGCTCTCGATGTCCCCACATCCTTTAAAAAAGTTCTTAAAACAGCCTTAAAGGCGCTCCAGCTCGCGTTGACAGCGTACAATACGCATGTTTGACTATGACAAAAGTGGTTTTTAGGGGAGGGGTGCGCCATGGAGGTGCTGGTTGTTGGCAACACCGCATATGTTGACGATGACTTTTGTGCCAAGGCGTTCCCCGGGGACCATGTCCAGGTCGTCGCTGCCGCGGAAGCGCGCCGCGACGAGTCATCGCCCCATGCCTCGTGGAAAGAGCTTCTGCAACACTTGGATCAGGCCTACGAGTTCGACCGCGTGGTCTACCTGTCTAATTACCTTACCCCGCATATCGATAGCGTGGGCGATATCGAGCTGCTGCGTTCGGTCTTTCGCGCCTGCATGGGTCGCCGGATCCAGCTGTTGTATATAGCGGGGCTCGCAGGTGCCGAGGGTGCCGCCGATGCCGCGGGGCGAACGGGAAAGGGCATTATCGCGCACGCAGCCAACGACCTGTGCCGCTACTACGCTGCTCGCGATGGCGTTCAGACCAAGATCCTGCGCGTGCCCTTCCTGTACACTGCCTCCGCCGCGCTGGAAGATCCGTTTTTGGTGCCGTTGTTCGATGCGTGCTCAACTGGATCGGTCGCTCTGCAGGGCGCGCAGGATGCGGCGTTTCCCCTGCTGTGTGCCGAGGAGCTTGCGGTGCTGGTGCGCCGTATCTTCGACAGCTGGGATGGTAACTTTGAGACGCTCGACGTTGCCGATGCCTTCCATCACACGGCGGGTGAAGTGGGCGAGGCTCTTCAGGCGCTGTTCCCAGGGCTTTCAGCTGCCTATGGCGATTCTGCCGGCTACAACCTGCCCGCCAGCGACGTCGCTCGCGTGCGCTATGGCTGGTTTCAGCGCTACGACTTGCTGCGCGATCTTTCGACCATTCAAGCGCGTTGGGATGCTGGCCGCGCAAAGAAAGTCAACCCCTTGCGCGCCGCCATCGACCGCATCCAAATGCGCGCGCTGCCTATTAAATGCCTGGAGACGGGCGTTGCCTGGGTCCTGTTCGAGGTGCTGGAGCACCTGTTCTCCCAATCGGCCCAGCTCAACGTGCTCGATTATCGCCTGCTCTATGTGGTGATGATCGGCACGCTGTATGGCTTGGACTTTGGCTTGGTCGCAGCACTGCTGGCTTCGATTGGCCTGGCGGCGAGCTACTTTACTCAGTACGGCTATACCTTCCAGGGTCTGTTCTACGAGCCGTCCAACTGGCTGCCGTTTATTGCGTACTTTGTCGTGGGTGCCGTGTGCGGCTATGTGCAGCTGCGCAACAGCGAAGTCATTAGGGCGGAGCGCGATCAAAACGAGCTCGTGCGCAACCGCAATACGTTCCTTACGCAGCTCTACCACGACGCGATCGAGGATAAGCGCGCGTACAGGCACCAGATCGTGGGTCGCCACGACAGCTTTGGCAAGATCTTTGCCGTGACGCAGGAGCTCGACGTGCTCAACCCGCGCGACATCTATCGCAAGTGCTGCGAGCTTCTGGGCGAGATCCTCGAGAACGATTCGGTGGCGATCTACCATGTTTCGGGCGGGGCATTTGCGCGCCTGGTGGCAGCAAGTCCCGCGATTGCCGAAGATGCCGCACGCTCGCTCACGCTTGAGCAGCTTGCATCTCTTTTGGGCGACGGGGGTCGTTCGAACCTGTGGGTGAACCGCGAGCTGACGCCGGGGCTTCCCATGTTTGGATACACGATCGAGCGCGACGGGGCACCCGCCGTGTTGATCTTTGTGCGTAGTGCAGCCGAAAACCAAATGACCCTCTATTATCAAAACCTGTTCCGCATCTTGTGCGGCCTGGTCGAAAGCGCGCTGGGCCGTGCCTTTGACTATGAGGCGGTGGCGCAGGATAAACGCTGCGTTGACGGCACTTGCGTGCTCAAGCAGGCTGCCTTTGGCCAAGAGCTCGCGGCGGCGCAGGCGCTGGCAGATAGCAAGATGGGGAGTTTTTTGCTCCTGCGCGTGGTGCCGGGCATGGAGCCTGTCGGCGAGCTGGTGGGCGCAATTGGGTCGGCAATCCGCGAGAGCGACGCGGCGGGCTTGGTCGACGGCGACGTGCTCTACCTGCTTATGCGCCAGGCAAAGGCGTGCGATCTGCCCATTATCCGCGAGCGCCTGAGCGCAAAGCAGATTGTGGTGGAGCCCGTCGATGGCGAGGACATCGTGGCGTTGCTGCAGCACATCTCTTACACCGGTGACGGTGAGGGGGGTGCCGCTTGATCTCGCTTGTCGTTGCTGCCGTCTTGCTGCTGATTCATGCGCTGGTTTGCCTGATGCTGTGGACGCTCATGAAGCTGGGCCTGCTGCCGGTGCGCGGGCACATGCTGGCTGTGATAGTGCTGGTGCCGCTGTGGGGCCCGTTGTTGGTGGTTCTGCTATCGGTCCGCAGCGCGATGTTTGGCGAGGGGCTGAAAGAGTCTGCGCTGGAGTCGCTGCGCTTCAACGACGATCTGCATCGCAGCATCCTAGTGCACGAACGTGATGCCGATGCAGGCGTAGTGCCGCTCGAGGAGGCGCTCATCGTCAACGACCCGGCATACCGGCGCCGCCTAATGCTTTCCATGCTCACCGAGGAGCCCGACGCGTACCTGGCGCAGCTGCAGGCGGCTAAGCTTAACGACGACGTTGAGGTGGCGCACTATGCCGCGACGGCGGTGGCGCAGATCTCCAAGGAGTCCGATCTTAAACTGCAGCAGCTGGAGCATGCCTTTAAGACAGACCCGAGCGCGCAAAACCTCAACGATTACTGTGATTTTCTTGGTGAATACTTGGGCTCGGGCTTGGCCGAGGGGCGCGTGGCTCAGATTCAGCGCCAACAGTACGCGCGTCTGCTTGCGCGTCGCTGTGAGCGCGAGGATACCCTTGAGCTGCGCATTCGATATGCGACGGCGCTGGCCGATGTCGGACAGATCGACGAGGCGCAGGCCGTGACCAACCAGCTGGTGCTCGACGTGCCCGAGGAGCAGGAGGTTTGGATGCTTTGCCTGCGCCTGGCCGTGATGCGCCGCGACGGTGACGAGGTCCACCGTGTGATCGATGCGATCGACAATCAGCATGTGTATTTGAGTGCCGCCAACCGTGAACAGTTGGCGTTTTGGCGCGACGGGGAGGAGGCCAGATGAGCGTGGCGCAACATATCCGCGACCGTGCAGGCCGCTTTCGTTGGATGGGGCTGCTCGTGGTGTGGGCGGTCTTTATTGCCATGGCCGCCGTGCTGCTGGTGGAACGTGCCGGCGTGCAGTACAGTGCGGGTCAGCATAAGCTGGGGATGCTTGCCGCCAACGATGCGGTGCCTGCCTCCTCGGCAATCTTTGGCCAAAAGCCCACGTGCCTGGTCATTACCGATTCCGATCAAGCGGGCGTCGAGGACGTAAAGGAGCAGTTCGACCAGATCCTGCTTGACATGAAGATCGCCCATCGCGACGTGGACCTTGCCCTGGATGGTGCGGATGCCATTCCCTCGCTGACCTCCTTCGATCGCGTGATTTTGCTCATGCCGTCGCTCGATGGGCTCGGTACGCACCTGAGCGACATTATGAGTTGGGTGAGTGCCGGCGGTTCGCTTATGCTCGCCATGCCGCCGGATAACTCGAGCTATCTGCAAGTGATTGCCTCCAAGCTTGGCATTGAATCGGCCGGATATGACTATGTAAAAGCCGAAAGCATTGTGCCGAGCGAGGACTTTATGCTGGGCGGGGGAGAGCGCTACGAGCTCTCGGACCCCTTTGATTCGTCGCTTTCAGTATCGCTTCGCGAGACGGCGCGTGAGTGGGCTAAGACTGGCGATGCGGGCGCCCCGCTCATTTGGTCTAATGACTGCGGTAGCGGGCGCACCGTGGTGTGCAATATCGGTATCTATGACAAGGTCATGCGCGGTTTTTACGCCGCGGCGATCGGCCTGCTGGGTGATGCCACGGCCTATCCGGTCATCAACAGCGCCGTCTTCTATTTGGACGACTTTCCTAGCCCCGTGCCCTCGGGCGATGGTACTTATATCAAGCATGACTACGGCCTTTCCATTGCCGATTTTTACACCAAGGTCTGGTGGCCCGATCTGCAAAAGCTCGCGCAAAAATACGGCATTCGCTATACCGGCGTGATGATCGAAAACTACGAGGACGCGGTCAGCCAGACCGAGCCCGCGCGCCAACCCGATACCACGCAGTTTCGATATTTTGGCGGCATGCTGCTGCAGATGGGCGGCGAGCTGGGCTTTCACGGCTACAACCATCAGCCGCTTGCGCTCTGGGACACCGACTACGGTACGTTGTACGTCTACAAGACCTGGAAGAACAAAGAGGCGCTCGTCGCTTCGCTCAACGAGCTTATCGCCTTTCAGGACGAGGTGCTGCCCAACGCGCACGGTTCGGTCTACGTGCCGCCGTCGAATATCCTTTCGGCCCGCGCGCGAAAGATTATCGGCACCGATGTTCCGCGCATTAAGACCATCGCCAGTACGTATTTTGAGGACGGCACCGATCTTCCGTACGTGCAGGAGTTTGGCGTGGCGAGTGATGGCATCGTGGAGCAGCCGCGCATTGTCTCGGGCGGCATGGTCGACGATTCCTATATGCGCCTGGCAGCCGTGTCCGAGCTCAACATGCACTACGTGAGCACGCACTTTATGCACCCGGACGACCTTTTGGACCCTGATCGCGGAGCCAGGGAGGGCTGGGAGGTCTACAAGGGCGGCCTGGTCGACTACCTGGACTGGCTTACCAAGTCGGCGCCCGATCTGCGGCACCAGACGGCGTCGGAGTGCTCCGGTGCCATCCAGCGTTTTTCGTCCGTGACGGTGAGCGTGGATACCAGCGCGGATGCCTGGACGCTCAGCCTGGGCAATTTCCACGACGAGGCGTGGCTCATGTTCCGCGCCAATAATGGCGAGCCGGGTGCAGTCACGGGTGGCGAGATTACGCATCTGACGGGCGATCTGTATCTAGTTAAAGCCACGGACAAGACGGTGACCATTGCACGCAAGGAGGGTGGCGACAGATGAGAATCTGCTTGGTACTCGAGGGTTGCTACCCCTATGTGCACGGCGGCGTATCTACCTGGATGCATGGCTATATCCAGGCCATGCCCGAGCACGAGTTTGTGCTGTGGGTGATTGGCGCGCATGCTGCCGACCGCGGCAAATTTGTCTACGAGCTGCCCAGCAACGTGGTCGAGGTGCACGAGGTGTTCCTGGACGATGCCCTGCGGCATTCGGGCGAGCAACATGAAGCCAGTTTTAACGACCGCGAGCGCGAGGCGCTACGCCGCCTGGTGTCGCTCTCCAATCCGGACTGGGACGTGTTATTTGATATCTTCCACCGCCGTCGCGTGCATCCGCTCTCGTTTTTGCAGAGCCGCACGTTTATGGATATCTTTCGCGACGTGTGCCTGGCCGAGTATCCCTACACGCCCTTTGCCGATGCATTCCACACCATGCGCTCCATGCTGCTGCCTGTGCTCTACCTGCTGGGCAGCGAGGTGCCGGCGGCCGATGTGTACCACGCCATCTCGACTGGCTACGGCGGCCTGCTCGCCTGCCTGGGTTCGAGCGTTCACCATGCGCCGGTGCTGCTCACCGAGCATGGCATCTATACCCGCGAACGCGAGGAAGAGATCATTCGCGCCGACTGGGTTGTGCCGTCGTTTAAGGATCGCTGGATCCGCTTTTTCTACCTGCTTTCGGAGGAGATCTACCGTCGCGCCTTTCGCGTGACGAGCCTGTTTCACAATGCCCGCAAGACGCAGATCGATATGGGCTGTGATGCGGACAAATGCCTGGTCATCCCCAACGGCATCCAGTTCGATCGCTTTAAGGACATACCCTTAAAGCCCGATGACGGCTGGGTGGACATTGGCGCGGTGGTGCGCCTGGCGCCCATCAAGGACGTCAAGACCATGATCTATGCCTTCTTTGAGCTGCACGAGCGCCTGCCCAAGGTGCGCCTGCACATCATGGGCGGCGTGGACGACGAGGAGTACGGCGCCGAGTGCCATGCACTCGTCGATACCCTGGGCGTGCGCGATCTGATCTTTACCGGCCGCGTCAACGTGGTCGAGTACATGGAAAAGCTCGACTTTACCATTTTGACGAGTATCTCCGAGGGCCAGCCGCTCAGCGTGCTGGAGTCGCTTGCGGCGCGTCGTCCCTGCGTGACGACCGAGGTCGGCTGCTGCCGCGAGCTGCTCGAGGGCGCCCCGGGCGACGACTTTGGCGCGGCGGGTTTTGTGACGCCGCCTATGTATCGTAAAGGCCTGGCCGATGCCATGGAGCGCATGTGCACAAGCCGCACCCGTCGCATTGAGATGGGGGAGCGCGGCCAGCGTCGTGTTGCCACGTTCTTTTTGCACGAGCAGATGCTCGCCAACTATCGCGCGCTGTACGACGAGACGGCGCGTGCGTTTGACCTGCCCAGAGAGGGGGAGTAGCCAGTGGCCGGAATCGGTTTTGAGCTCAAGCGCCTGTTTAGGCGCAAGGGTCTGTTTGCCACGATGCGCGCCTATGGCTACGCCGGCATTGTGTGCACGGGCCCCATGCTGCTGGGCGTGCTGCTCCAGGTGGGTATTTTGGTGCTGTGCGGTCTGTGGGGTGTGGGCCGTGCCAACCAGGATTTGCTGGTGTGCATGGTGACCTATACGCTGCTGGCGTCGCTTACGCTCACGAGCTTTTTCTCCATGCCTGTCACCCGCTTTTTGGCCGACATGCTCTTTGCCGAGCGCGAAGAGGAGGTCTTGCCCTCGTTTTGGGGCTCCAACGCCATCATGCTCGTTGCGGGCACCGTGCTCTACGGCGTCTTTTTGCTGTTCTCGGGCGCCATGCTGCTGCAGGGACTGCTGTGCCTGTGGCTGTTTAACATTATGATTGTCAACTGGAACGGCATGAGTTACCTCACGGCCATCAAGGATTACCGCGGTATCCTATGCAGCTTTGCGGTTGCCATTGGCGTGGCGTGCCTGTGCGCCCTGGCCGCGCTGGCGCTGGGGCTGCCGCCGGTCGAGGGCCTTTTGGCGTCAATTGCTCTGGGCTACGGCGTCATGCTCGCCTGGGACGTGGTGCTGCTGTACCGATATTTTCCGCAGAGCGAACGCAGCCCCTGGCTCTTTTTGCAGTGGCTCGATCAGTTTATTCCGCTGGCGCTCACGGGCTTGTTTACCAACCTGGGTCTCTTTGCGCACTTGGTGATAATTTGGGCCGGTCCCATTGGCGTGCAGGTCAAGGGCTTGTTTTATGGTGCGCCCTACCACGATGTTCCGGCGCTCATCGCGTTTTTGACGATCCTGGTCACGTCCGTCAACTTTGTGGTCTCGGTCGAGGTCAACTTTTATCCGCGCTACCGCGACTACTACAGCCTATTCAACGACGGTGGCGTGGTGGGCGACATTGTGGTTGCCGAGGAGGAAATGCTTGCCACGCTCAACCGAGAACTGCGCTTTTGTGCGCTCAAGCAACTGTTTGTGACGGCGGCGGTCATCTCGCTCGAGACCACGGTGCTGTCGGCCCTACCGTTGGGCTTTAACAACCTGATGCACGGGTATTTCCGCACGTTATGCGTGGGCTATGGCCTGTATGCCGTGGGCAATACGTTATTGCTCATCTTGCTGTACTTTACCGACTACAAGGGGGCCGTGCTGGCCTCGGGACTGTTTGCCGGTGTGGCCGGGCTGGCGACTGCCGTGTCGTTGCTTTTGCCGCAGCAGTTTTACGGCTTTGGCTTTTTGTTGGGTGCGGCGGTGTTTTTTATCGTGGCGCTGCTGCGGCTCGATACCTATACCGCCAACTTGCCGTATCGTATCCTGAGCCAGCAGCCCATTGTGGCTACTGACAAGACGGGCTGGTTTACCGAACTTGGCCGGGTGCTCGACCGTGTTGAGCAACGCTACGAGGACAAGCGCGTGGGCGGTGAGCCGCGCAGTGCGTTTGAACGTATGGTGGTTCGCCTGTACCAAAAACATTGGGGAGGTTCTGATGATCGATAAGTTGATGTCTCGCCGCTGCCTGATCGAGGCGGCTGCCGGTGCGCTGTTGCTTTCGGGCTGCTCGTCTCAGGACGAATCCTCGACCAAAAAGGTCAAAAAGCAGGACAAGATTAAAAAGGCTGAGGCCTCGAATGAGGCCAAGCACCTGCGCGACAAGGACGAGCTCTACGAGGTCTACGATGACTCGGGTATTGTGACCATGTACTTGACGGTCTCACGTGGCAACAGCTCCGAGAACACCGACCACAGCTGGGCCGAGATCAACACGTACTCGGTGTATGACTATGCCGACATGGGCGTGACACGCTATCAGGTTATGGGCCTGCTGCAGCCGGGCGACGAAGACGGCCCGGTGGCCGGCGAGGTTGGCTATGGCGAGGAAGCGCCCAATGCCACCGTGCAGGTGCGCGGTCAGACATCGAGCAATAACTCGCAAAAGAATTACAAGGTGGAGCTCAAAAAGGGCAAGGGTACCTGGCGCCAACAGTGCGCGATTGCGCTCAACAAGCACATGGGCGAGGGTATGCGTTTTCGCAACAAGATGGCCTACGACCTTATCCGTGGGATTCCCCAGATGATGGGCCTGCGCACGCAGTTTGTGCGTCTGTGGGTGTGCGACCAGACCGAAAAGTCCAACGACACCTTTGAGGACTACGGCCTGTTTACGCAGGTGGAGCAGCTCAACAAGACGGCGCTTAAGGCACATGGCCTGGATAAGAGCGGACACCTGTATAAGGTGAACAGCTTCGATTTCCATCGCTACGAGGATACCATTAAGCTCGCCGACGATCCCGACTACAACCAGGCTAAATTTGAGGGCATGCTCGAGATTAAGGGCGATTCGGACCACACCAAGCTCATCGAGATGCTCGATGCGCTCAACGATGAATCGCAAAAGATCGACGACGTGCTCGGCACCTACTTTGATACCGAAAATCTGGTCTATTGGCTGGCGTTTCAGATCCTGACGGGCAACTGCGATACGCAGAACCGTAACTGCTATCTGTACAGCCCGCTCAACTCAAATACCTGGTACTTTTTAGATTGGGATAACGACGGCATGCTGCGTAAGCTGGAGCTTTCTCTTACCGGGTTTTCGGACTACGCGAGCTGGGAGCGCGGCGCAAGCAACTACTGGGGCAACGTACTGTTCAATCGTGCGCTGCGCAGCAAATCGTTCCGCAGCGAGCTCGACCGCGCCGTCAAGGACCTGCGTTCGTATATGACCGAGGCACGCCTGAGCAAGATGATCAAGCACTACCGCGAGGTTACTGAATCGCTGGTCTTTGCTTCGCCCGATATCGACCATCTGCCTGTCACCAAGGACCAATACGAGCAGATCGCCGCGGCGATTCCCTCCGAGATCGAGGAGAACTACAAGAGCTTTCGCGAGAGTTTTAATAAGCCCATGCCGTTCTACATCGGCGTGCCGCAGATCGATAACGGTAAGCTGCGTATTAACTGGGATGCGTCCTACGACTTTGAAGCGCGCGACATTCGCTACACCGTGGAGCTTGCGCGTGACTATGCCATAAGCGACGTGGTCTTTAAGGCCGAGGACGTGCTGCTTCCCGAGGTGACCTGTGATGCGCCCGATACCGGCCAGTATTTTGTGCGCGTGCGTGCCACCAACTCCGACGGCTATACGCAAGATGCGTTTGACTACTATGTGACCGACGACGGCAAGCACTACGGCATGAAGTGTTTTTACGTGCAAGACGGCGGTAAGGTCGTGGAGGACACGTATGAGGAGGGCTAGCGCGCTGCTTGAGCGCTTGGCGGCCCCGCCTGTGCGTGCCACGCAGGAGCGTTACCGCCACGAGCTCAAATATCTCATTAACGAGGGCGAGCACGCTGCGCTTGCCTGTCGCATGGCGCCGGTTTTTAAGCTGGACAAGCATGCGCGGGCAGGCGGTTACACCATTCGCAGCCTGTACTTTGACGACTACTGCAACTCGGCCTACGAGGAAAAAGACGCCGGCATTCTCATGCGCAAAAAGTATCGCGTGCGCATCTATAACGGCAGCGACAAGGTGATTAAGCTCGAGCGCAAAAAGAAGTACGGCAGCTGGATTTACAAGGAGGACGCGCCGCTCACGCGTGGCGAGTTTGAGCAGATTCTGGCTGGCGACTACGACTTTTTGCTGAGGAGTCCTTATCCGCTCTGTCGCGAGTTCTACATCGAGTGCATCTGCAATATGATGCGCCCGCGGACCATCGTGGACTACGAGCGCGAGCCGTGGGTGATGGATGAGGGCACCGTGCGCATCACGTTTGACATGAACGTGCGTGCCGCGGTGGGAAGCTTCGATATCTTTGACGCGACGCTGCCCGCGCTGCCGGTCCTGGAGCCCGGCAAGCAGGTGATGGAGGTCAAGTTTACGGAGTTTTGCCCGCAGCTGGTGCGCGATATGGTGCCGCCGGGAGCGGCCGAGCTTACGGCGGTCTCCAAGTACTGCCTGTGTTACGAAAAGACCGCCTACCTTCGCGGATTTAATTACTGGGAATCGGATTTTGAGAACCGAGGGGATATTTAGACCATGAGCACCAGGGACTTTTTTAAGAACTCCGTCTTGGAGGCGTTTGGCCAGGTCGACCCCGCCAAGATTGGCCTTTCGCTGCTCGTGGCGCTCGCCATGGGCATCCTGATCTACTACGTGTACAAGCGCTTTTTTACCGGCGTGGTGTATTCGCGCAGCTTTGCCGTGACGCTCGTGGGCATGTGTGTGCTCACCTGCATGGTCACGCTCGCGATCTCGACGAACGTGGTCATCTCGCTCGGTATGGTCGGTGCTCTGTCCATCGTCCGCTATCGTACAGCGGTCAAGGACCCTCTCGACTTGCTGTACCTGTTTTGGGCCATTACCACGGGCATTACGGCGGGTGCCGGCATGTATGCGCTCGTGGGGCTCACGGCAGTGGTGATCGTGGCCATGATCGCCGGCTTTGCGAGCCACCAGGACAAGGCGCGCGTGTACATGATGGTCATCCACTACACGGGTCAGACCACCGGCGACGATATCGTGCGTGCATTTGGGCGCACCAAGTTTACGGTGAAGTCCAAGACCATGCGTGGTGACAAGGTCGAGATGGCCGTGGAGGTGTTCTCGGACGGCGTTGACATGCCCTATGCGGACGCCATTCGCGCGCTCGATGGCGTGGAGGACCTGACGCTCATCCAGTACAACGGCGAGTACCACGGCTAACTATGTTCCGGCGTTCTAACGAACGCCGGACCGGTCGACGCTGCGCGGGCATCTGCCGGGCGATCTGCCGCTCAAACCGTCGCTCGCGTACATATAGTACGCTTCGCTCCTCTTTCGCGGCACCTCGCCACGACAGCTGCCCGCTCGCTGACGCTTGCTCGACCTGGGCGGTTGAAATGATCCGCTGAGACCTTTTCAGTCGAATATTTTTCGGGCGAGGGTTGGGTATCATGGTGAAAGCGATTTCAACGACAGGGGTGCTCGTGGTAAAGATGAAAGATGTGGCCGAGCTGGCGGGCGTTTCGAGCGCCGCCGTCTCGCGCTACCTCAACGGTGGATATATCTCGGCGGACAAGGCCGAGCGCATTAAGCAGGCGATTGAGCTGACCGGATACGTGCGATCCAGCCAGGCTCGCGCGCTGCGCACCGGCTCCACCAAGCTCATCGGCGTTATCGTGCCTAAGATCAACTCGGAATCTGTGAGCCGCATTACCGCCGGTATTGGCCAGGTGCTCGGTCGTCGTGGCTACCAGATGCTGCTTGCCAATACCGATAACGCGGCCGATCGCGAGCTCGAATACCTTGATTTATTCCAAAATCACCCGGTCGATGGCATTGTGCTGGTGGCAACCATGATCACCGACGAGCACCGTCGCGCGATTGAGTCGTGCCGCGTGCCCATTGTGTTGATCGGCCAACATGTCGAGGGCGCGGCATGTGTCTATCACGACGATTACGAGGCTGCCTTTGAGCTCGGCCGTGCGCTTGCGGGTCGGGTGGATGGCAAGATCGCCTACATCGGAGTTACCGAAGAGGACCGCGCGGCTGGTTTCGACCGTCGTCGCGGCTTTGAGGCGGGGCTTCTTGCTGCGGGCGTGGTGCTTGATTCGAGCCTGATTCGCCAGGGATCCTTTACGCTTGACTCGGGCTATCGCGCTGCGCGCGAGCTGCTTGCCGATGCCCCCGATGTTTCGTTTATTGCGTGCGCGACCGACACTATGGCGGCCGGCGCCCTGCGCGCTCTTGACGAGGTGCGCGGCATGGGCGAGGGCGTGCGTCGCGTGAGCGGTTTTGGCGACAACGCATTTTTGCGCGCGCTGACGGGCGGTATTCCCACCGTGCATTATGGCTACCTGACCAGTGGCGTCGAGGCGACCAATATGTTGCTCAACACGCTCGATGGCGTGGAGGGGGAGAGCGGTCTAAAGACGCTCAAACTCGGCCATCAGCTTATGAATGTCTAGATTTTGGGCACGTCTGCCTGCCTCTGAGCCCTTATGTTTGTCTCAAAACTACCATTCGCCGGCTATTTCCTACCGTTCACCCTACTATGAAAACGATTACAGACATATGAAACTGAAATCGATTACAGTGTAAGTGTCAAAGACGGCCGGGTGCACGTGCGCCCGTTTGAGGAAAGGGAAGTCATGGACTACCGCAAATCAGCCCAAGAGGTGCTCGACAACATCGGTGGCGCCGGCAACGTTGTTTCGGCCGCACACTGCGCCACGCGTCTGCGCCTGGTGATTGCCGATAACGCCAAGGTCGACAAGGATGCCCTCGAGAATATCGACGGCGCCAAGGGCGTCTTTGAGGCCCAGGGCCAGCTCCAGATTATTTTTGGCACCGGCACCGTCAACAAGGTCTACGAAGAGTTCATCGCGCTCAGCGGCGTCGAGGCTGCCACCAAGGCCGAGGTCAAGGAGGCCGCGGCACAGCAGCAGAACATCTTTATGCGTGCCATTAAGGTGCTCGGCGACGTCTTTGTTCCCATCATCCCCGCCATCGTGGCTTCGGGTCTGCTGCTGGGCATTATGAGCGCCCTCAACTTTATGGCCTCCAACGGCTTTGTCGCGCTCGACACCAATAACTTTATTTACAAGATTGCCGACCTGGTCTCGGGCACGTCCTTTGGCATTCTGCAGATTCTGATCGGCTACTCCGCGGCTAAGGCCTTTGGCGCCAACCCGTATCTGGGCGCTGTCGTCGGCGGTGCGTTCATCAACTCCTCGCTGCAGAGCGCCTACACGGTTGCCTCCGAGGGCGTGCAGACTATGGTCACCGTCATTCCCGGCGTGTACAGCTTTGAGTGGGTCGGCTATCAGGGCCACGTGATCCCCATCGTTATCGCCTGCGCCATTCTGGCCTTCCTCGAGAAGCGCCTGCACAAGATCGTTCCCGAGATGTTCGACCTCTTTGTGACCCCGCTCGTCTCGGTGTTCGTGACCGTGCTCGTGACGCTCGTTGCCGTCGGCCCCATCTTTGTCTGGGCCGAGAACGCCGTCCTCGGTCTGATCCAGGCCCTGCTCACCCTGCCCTTCGGCATCGGTTCCTTTATCGTCGGCCTGTTCTATGCGCCTACGGTCGTCACCGGTATCCATCAGATGTACACCGCCATCGACCTGGGCCAGCTCGCCCAGTACGGCGTGACCTATTGGCTGCCCATCGCCAGTGCCGCCAACATCGCCCAGGGTGGTGCCGCACTCGCCGTTGCCTTTAAGACCCGCGATGCCAAGATCAAGGGCCTGGCGCTTCCTTCGGCTCTGTCCGCCTTCATGGGCATTACCGAGCCTGCCATCTTTGGTGTGAACCTGCGCTTCTTTAAGCCCTTCATCGCCGGTTGCATCGGCGGTGGCTGCGGCGCCCTGGTCTGCGCGCTCACTTCGCTGGCTGCCTCCGGCACGGGCGTTACGGGTATCTTCGGTATCCTGCTGTGCCTGGCCCAGCCCGTGCAGTACGCGATCATGTTTGCGGTCGCCGCGCTGGTTTCCTTTGCCGTCTCGTTTGTCCTGTACAAGGACGAGTCCATGACTTCCGAGCAGGCCTAAGAGCTTTTGATTGAGGGGATGCCCGCGGGTCGTATGCTCGCGGGCGTTTTCCGTATCTGGTGCCGATCTCTGGTGTCTTGTTACTTTCGATCCGTTAGGACTTTGATATGTCTAATGCACTTGGTCGCGACCTTGCAAAGCTGGTCGCCGCTGTTGACGCCGCCGCCTCTGAGTGCGGTCATGGCGCGTATGGCCAGCGCTTCCATATTATGCCGCCGGCGGGCTGGCTCAACGACCCCAACGGTCTTTGCCAAGCGGGCGGCGTGTTTCACGCGTACTTCCAGTATGCCCCGTTTGATGTGAACGGCGGCGTAAAGATGTGGGGCCATGCCACAAGCCGCGACCTTATGAACTGGGAATATGTTGGCGCCCCGCTGCTGCCCGACGAGCCGTTCGATTGCCATGGCGTGTATTCAGGCTCCGCGCTTGCCGAGGACGGCCGCATTCGCGTGCTCTATACGGGCAACGTTAAGCTTTCCGATGCGGACGGCACGTACGACTACGTCAATACCGGCCGTCGCGCCGATACTGTTTATGTCGAGAGCGTTGATGGCCTTGCCGGTCGGGAGTTCAGCCAAAAGCGCGTGGTGCTGGCGTCCGAGGATTATCCCGACGATCTGACCTGCCACGTGCGTGATCCCAAGGTGTGGCGCGATGATGATGGGCGTTACCACATGGTGCTGGGCGCGCGTCGTCGCGTGGACGGGCCGCATGTCGAAAGCCGTTTTTGTGCGATGCACGGCGAAGGTGCCGGGCGCGATGTGGGCGAGATCTTGGTGTATGGCTCGGCCGATATGCTGAGCTGGGAGCTCGAAAGCCGCGTTTCCACGCCCGAGCGCTTTGGCTTTATGTGGGAGTGCCCGGGATACTTTGAGCTTGAGTCGGATGGCGGTGTACCGGCGAAGTGGCTGTCCTTCTCGCCCCAGGGTCTTGAGGGCGGTCGTTGGGACCGCGGCAATGTGTATGCCGCTGGCTACATGCCTGTATCGGGCGACATCACTGGTGGCAAGGACGCTTATGAGCTGGGCGAGTTCCGCCTGTGGGATGCCGGTTTTGACTTCTATGCGCCGCAGGAGTTTACGTCCGAGGATGGTCGCCACATTCTGATCGGCTGGATGGGCATGCCCGATGAGCCGACCTATGGCAACGCGCCCACCGTGGCGTGTGGCTGGCAGCACTGCATGACGGTGCCGCGTGAGCTTACAGCCGGCGCCGGCGGCGTGGTGCTGCAGCAGCCGGCTCGCGAGATCGAGCGCCATTATGCCTCGGTGCGTGTGGGGCAGGGCTCGTTGGAGGTTGCCGACGATACCTGCTTTGACGTTGTTGTTGACGGTGTCGATGGCGCGTTTACCGCGACCGTTGATGACGAGCTGAAGCTGGAGTTTGTGCCCGCCGAGGGCGAACTGCCCTCGCGCTTTGAGATGCGATTTACCGATGAGGGTCGCGCTTCTGCCGGCTGCGGTCGTACCGTGCGTTGGGAGCCCGTCGACGAGGTTCGTAACGTGCGCATTGTTGGCGATGTCTCGTCGGTCGAGGTGTTCGTGAATGATGGCGCGCTCGTGTTTTCGACGCGCATCTATCCCGAGGCCTATGGCGTGACCGTTGACGCTCCGGGCACGAGCGTGAACTATCACACGCTCAACATCTAAGCGATTCGTCGCATATCGGCGCTATACTGCAGCCGTTGCCCACGATGCGGGGAACACCCGCATCGTGGGTTTTTGTTTTGAAGGGACGGTGCCGTATGGGCGTACAGCAGCTAGAAGAGGCCTGGGCTTTGAGGGCCGGCGCGCGTGAGGCGCGGTTGCTTGCGGCCCCGCATGTGCCGGCAGCGCTGTCGCAGCTGGGGATTGTGCGTCCCGGTGACCGCCTAGTGGCCTTTGCGGATGACTTTGCCGATGCGTTTGCGCGCGGCTTTGATGGCTGCGACGTGGCTATGGTGGAGGAGTCGTCGGTTGCGGCGTTTGCTGCTGCGTCCGATGGCTTTGATGCTTCGTTTGATGCCGAGGGGCCGCACCTGTGGTGGTTCGTCAACTCCATTGGCGGGTTTGGACTGCGCGTGCCCGATCTTCGTGCGCTGGGTCGGGCGGCGCGTGAGGCCCATGCGCTGCTGGTTGTGGACAACACCGTGGCGTCAGCTTTTGGCTGCGATTCGCTGCGGCTGGGTTCTGCGCTGTCGCTCGAGGCGCTCGATCGCGTATGCGCCGGTGATGCTCCGCGCAAGTTGGTTGCCGTATCGGTCGCGCGCTCGCAGCTCAAGCGCCATCGTGTGGATGCCGCGGCCGAGTGCGCGCATACCCTGCTTGAGGGCTGTGGCTTGGCCAAGTTTGAATTGACTGCTGACGAGGCCGGTGTGCTGGAGCGGGGACTGGACTCGCTCGACGTCCGTATGCAGGCGCATTTCGACCGCGCCCGTGCGCTGGCCGAGTATCTGGCCGCCAACGAGATGGTGTGCAACGTGCGCTATCCCGGACTGAGCTCGCATCCCGACCATGCGGTTGCGACAGGAATCCTCGAGCACGGCTTTGGCCCGGCAGTTGAGTTTGACCTTATCGAGCGCAGTGCGGGTGATTTCTTCGATGCTTTGCCGGGGGAGTTTCGTACATCGCCCGCCGGCGGCGCAACGACGCGCCTCTCGGCCACGCGCGGCAAGCAGGGGAGCACCATCCGCCTCTTCGCCGGCACCGACAACCCCCTGGTCGTAGCGTCCGCCCTAGATAACGCCCTCCGCAACTAGCTAAATCATCCTCGACTCCATAAGTTGCGGTGAAATATGGATTGATTTACGGCTTTATCGGCATAAACAGTCCCTATTTCACCGCAACTTAGAGAGGGGGTTGCGTAGCTAAAAAGCCCCGTCCCAAATTGGCTATTCTTTGATGCTGGCGATGAGGGCGTCGGCTTTGGTGGCAATGACCTTGTTTATGTCGGCCTGCAGCTTCTCGTAGACCGCTATGGCGCGCTCTCCGGCGGGGGTGAGGGTGGATCCGCGGGCGCCGTCGCGCTCTATGAGCTTGCAGCCCAGCTGGCCTTCGGCTTCGTTCACAATGCGCCACGCTTTGGAATACGCCATGCCCATGCTCTTGGCGGCGCGGTTCAGCGAGTGCTCGCGGGCAATACCCTGCAGCAGCAAGACGCAGCCGTGACCAAACACGCCCGGCAGATCCTTGTCGCACGCTTGAATGACCAGCTTTGCCGTCGTCTTGTACTTCATACGCTCCACGTCTCCCCGCTAAAGTGTTTGCTGGGCAAACGCAAAGCCTGCGTCAAGCCCTCGTGTGCTCTTCTTAAATCATGCATTGTAGCAGTCAAAGTGCGTTAAGATACTTCCCCAGTATTGGGCGCCCAAGGTTGGGCTGGGTCCTACGAGGCCTGCAGCCGACCGGTCGCATGGAAAAAGGAGAAACATGGCTACGTTCTTTCCCGGTGAGTCCCACACGTTTTCGGAGTATCTGCTGGTTCCTGGTTACTCGTCCTCGCAGTGCATCCCCAACAACGTCTCTCTCAAGACGCCGCTAACCCGCTTCAAGCGCGGTGAGAAGCCGGCAATCACCCTGAACATCCCCATGGTTTCCGCCATCATGCAGTCCGTCTCGGGCGTCGACATGGGTGTCGCGCTCGCTACCGAGGGCGGCCTGTCCTTCATCTACGGTTCCCAGAGCGCCGAGTCCGAGGCCGCCATGGTCAAGGCCGTCAAGGATCACAAGGCCGGCTTCGTTCAGTCCGATTCCACGCTGACCCCCGACATGACTATGGAGCAGGTCATCGCCCTCAAGGAGAAGACCGGTCACTCCACCATGCCGGTCACCGACGACGGCACTCCCAAGGGTAAGCTCCTGGGCATCGTCACCAGCCGTGACTATCGCCCCAGTCGCGATGACCACCAGACGAAGGTCTCTGAGTTCATGACCCCGCGTGAGCAGCTCATCGTGGGCGACAAGAACATCAGCCTCAAGGTTGCCAACGACGTCATCTGGGACAACAAGCTCAACGCCCTGCCCATCGTCGACGATAACGATCACCTGATGGGCATCGTTTTCCGTAAGGACTACGACAGCCACAAGACCAACCCCAACGAGCTGCTCGACGGCGACAAGCGCTACATGGTCGGCGCCGGTATCAACACCCGCGACTATGCCGAGCGCGTGCCGTTGCTTATCGAGGCCGGTGCCGACGTCCTGTGCATCGACTCTTCCGAGGGCTTCAGCGAGTGGCAGAAGCGCACCATCGAGTGGATCCGCGCCAACTACGGCGAGGACGTCAAGGTCGGTGCCGGTAACGTCGTCGACGCCGAGGGCTTCCGCTTCCTGGCCGACTGCGGTGCCGACTTCATCAAGGTCGGTATCGGCGGCGGCTCCATCTGCATCACCCGTGAGACCAAGGGCATCGGCCGTGGCCAGGCTACCGCGCTGATCGACGTCTGCCGCGCTCGCGACGAGTACTACGAGGAGACCGGTGTCTACGTGCCCGTGTGCTCCGACGGCGGTATCGTCTACGACTACCACATGACGCTCGCCCTGGCCATGGGTGCCGACTTTATGATGCTGGGCCGCTACTTCGCTCGCTTTGACGAGAGCCCGACCGAGCGCGTCAACGTCAACGGCCAGTACATGAAGGAGTACTGGGGCGAGGGTTCCGCGCGTGCCCGCAACTGGCAGCGCTACGACCTGGGCGGCGCTGCGAAGCTCAGCTTCGTCGAGGGCGTCGACTCCTACGTTCCCTACGCCGGTTCCCTCAAGGACGGCGTGGGCGGCACGCTCTACAAGGTCAAGTCAACGATGTGCAACTGCGGCGCCCTCTCGATCCCCGAGCTCCAGGAAAAGGCACGCCTAACGCTGGTCAGCTCGACCTCGATCGTCGAAGGTGGCGCCCACGACGTAGTCGTCAAGGATTCCCAGCAGAGCGTTTCCTATCGATAAGCGGCTTTCCCAAGCACCGCACCTTGCCGTTCAAACCGTCGCTCGCGTACCAAAGTACGCGTCGCTCCTCTTTCACGGCAATCTGCGGCACCTGGAAAACCCGTTCGTGCTAGAACGAGTTTCAGACAAAGGTTGATTCACAACCACGTTATTTAGATAAAGCGAGATGCCTGTAAGTTGCAGGCATCTCGCTTGTCGTATTTGCTATCATCAGTCAAGTTAACCTTAGGGTCGGTCGGCTTAGCTTTGTTCGCTACAAGTTCCGCACGCAAAGAAGAGCACTTAATGTGCTCTTCGTCTTGCGCAGGACTGTCCGCAGTAGCGAACAAAGCTAAGCCGACCGACCCCAGCTAAGATTAAAGGAGCTGATATGTGCGATTGCACAGATCATAAGGACGAGATTCCTGTTTACGACGCGCAGGCCATCGAGTCCCGGTGGATGAAGGCCTGGGAGGACTCCAACCTCTTTGCTGTCGACACCGACGACAGCAAGCCCAAGAAGTACGTGCTCGAGATGTTCCCGTATCCGTCGGGCGACCTGCACATGGGCCACGCGCGCAACTATACCATCGGCGATGCCATGGCCCGTCAGGCCCGCATGCGCGGCTATGACGTGCTGCATCCCATCGGCTTTGACGCCTTTGGCCTGCCTGCCGAGAACGCCGCCATCAAGCACAACACGCAGGCTGCCGCCTGGACGTATAAGAACATGGACCAGGCGCTCGCCACGATGAAGCGCATGGGCTTCTCCTACGATCTGGATCGCATGGTCAAGACCTGCAGCCCCGATTATTACCGCTGGGGCCAGTGGATCTTTGAGAAGATGTGGGAAAAGGGCCTGGTCTACCGCAAGAAGAACCCGGTCAACTGGTGCCCCACCTGCAAGACCGTTCTGGCTAACGAGCAGGTTACCGAGGGCAAGTGCTGGCGCTGCGGCACCGAGCCTGAGAAGCGCGACCTTGAGCAGTGGTACTACAAGATTACCGAGTACTCTCAGGAGCTGCTCGACGACCTGGAGAAGCTCCCCGGCTGGCCCGAGCGCGTTAAGCAGATGCAGGCCAACTGGATCGGTCGCTCCGAGGGCGCCGAGGTCGACTTTACCCTGTGCGACCAGGATGGCGAGCCCATCGAGGGCGATGAGGGCAAGATCACCGTCTTTACCACGCGTGCCGACACCCTTTTTGGCGTCTCCTTCTTTGTCCTGGCTCCCGAGTACGCCGGCCTGCATGAGCTCGTCGAGGGCACGGAGTACGAGGAGGCCGTCACCAAGATCGTCGAGGACTCCAAGCATATCTCTGCCGTCGAGCGTGCCCAGGGCACCCTCGAGAAGCACGGTGCCTTTACGGGCCGCTATGTGGTAAACCCCGTCAACGGCGAGAAGGTCCCCGTGTGGGTTGCCGATTATGTCGTCGCCGACTACGGTACCGGTGCCGTCATGGCCGTTCCCTGTGGCGACCAGCGCGACTTTGAGTTTGCCCGTAAGTACGACCTGCCGATCGTGCCGATCATCCTAGACGATGACGATCGCGCTGCCGTCGAGGCCAGCGGCGAGACCATCGATACCTTCCATGCCGAGACCGTCGACTGGGATTGCGCTCACGCTGCCGAGGGCACCCTCGTCCAGTCCGGCAAGTACACCGGCATGCGCGGTGGTAAGCACTCCGAGGGCGAGGCTGCAATCGTGGCCGACCTCGAGGCCATGGGCTGTGGTCGTCGCAAGGTCGAGTTTCGTCTGCGCGACTGGCTCATCAGCCGCCAGCGCTATTGGGGCAACCCCATCCCGGCCATCCACTGCGAGCACTGCGGCATCGTGCCCGTGCCCGAGGATCAGCTGCCGGTGACGCTGCCCGAGAACCTTGACCTGGGCGCCGGCGAGACCCTTGCCGAGTGCAAGGAGTTCTACGAGACCACCTGCCCGGTGTGCGGCCGCCCGGCCAAGCGTGAGACCGATACCATGGACACCTTCACCTGCTCCAGCTGGTATTACCTGCGCTATACCGATCCGCACAACACCAAGCTGCCCTTCTCCCGAGAGGCCGCCGACCGTTGGATGCCCGTCGATAACTACATTGGCGGCATCGAGCACGCCATTCTGCACCTGCTCTACAGTCGCTTCTTTACCAAGGCGTTGCGCGACCTGGGCCTGCTGAGCGTGGACGAGCCCTTCACCAACCTGCTGTGCCAGGGCATGGTCAAGGACGAGAACGGCGACACCATGTCCAAGTCCAAGGGCAATGTCGTGCCCCCGAGCTCGGTCATCGAGCCCTACGGCGCCGACACCATGCGTTTGGCGATCCTGTTTATCGCTCCGCCCGAGAAGGACTTCGACTGGGATCCCAAGGCCGTTGAGGGCGCCAACCGCTTCATCAAGCGCGCCTGGCGTATCGTTTGGCAGCTCGTCCAGTCCGGTGACGCCAACGTGGCCTTCGACAAGTCCGCGCTCGACGAGGTTGCGATGAAGCTCTATCGCGAGCGTCACCGCACCATCGCCAAGTGCACCGAGGACTTCGATCGCGGCCAGTTCAACACCGCGATCTCGGCCGTCATGGAGCTCGTCAACGCGGCGAGCGCCTACCTCAACGCCACCGAGGGTACCGCCCGCGACAAGGCGCTGTGCTACGGCGTGGCTAAGGATATCGTGAGCGTCCTTGCCCCCATCTGCCCGTTCTGGGCCGACGAGCTGTGGCACGAGGCCCTCGGCTGCGAGGGCAACGCCTACACCGCCGCCTGGCCCGAGTTCGACCTGGCCGAGTCCGTTGAGGACACGGTGCAGATCGTGGTCCAGGTGCTCGGCAAGGTCCGCGGCCGCGTCGACGTTGCCCGCGATGCCTCCAACGAGGAGATGCAGGCTGCCGCCGAGGCCGCCGTCGCCAAGTGGCTCGAGGGCAAGACGGTCGTCAAGGCCATCTGCGTGCCCGGCAAGCTGGTCAACCTGGTGGTCAAGTAAGCGCTGCGCGCAAAGCTGACATGCAATAAACGAGGGACGGTCCGTTTGGGCCGTCCCTCGTTTTGCATGTACCTGCCATGGTGTCTTCGGTCAATTGTCCTATTCTTGTGGAGAAGCTGTGCGCACGCTGACCTGCAGATTCGTACTGTGCTTGCACGTTTCCGCAGCTATTGGTATAGTTTGCTTGCAAATGAAGTTGTAATTGAAAGAAGTGGGGTTTCGGCCCCGCTTCTTTTTTGTATGGATGGAGGTGCCGCAATGGTCAAGACCAAGACCGAGCAGGCGATCATCGACGCGCTCGAGGCCGTCGCTCCCCAGCACGATGTCGACATCGTCGACGTCGAGCTCGTGGGTGCCACCAAGGCCCCCTGCGTGCGCGTGCGTATCGAGGGTGCCGAGGGTCAGAGCCTTTCGCTCAACGACGTCACGGCCAACACCAAGTGGGTCGGCGATGTGATTGAGGAGCTCGACCCCATCTCTTCGAGCTATACGCTCGAGGTGTCGAGCCCGGGTATGGCGCGCCCGCTGCGCCGCCCGTGCGACTTTACCCGCTTTGTGGGCGAGAACTGCGAGCTCACCTCCACCGCTACCGAGGGCCGTCGCAAGTACGCCGGTAAGATTGCCGCCGCCACCGAGACGAACGTGACCCTCGAGCTCGAGGGCGGCGAGTCCGTTACCCTCGATTTCTCTGATGTTAAAAAGTGCAAGTTGAAGCCCACCTACGACTTCAAGCCCGCGAAGGAAGGAAAGTAAGATGGCAGCATCCGACATGATGTCCGCCCTGATGGAGCTTTGCCAGGAGAAGCACATCGACCAGCTCTACCTGATCGACCGCCTGGAGCAGTCGCTCGCCAAGAGCTATGCCGAGATCCTGCATCTTGAGTGGGGCGCCAAGGTGACCATCGACCGCACCACCGGCAAGATCTACGTCTACCGCTTGGAGCCGATCGACGATTCCATGGACGAGGAGGGCAACTTCACCGAGTTCGAGGAGATTGACGTCACCCCCAAGAACACGAGCCGCATCGCTGCCCAGCACGCCAAGGCCGAGATCAACGCCATCGTGCGCAACTCCGCCCGCGAGCAGATCTACGAGGAGTTCTCCGGCCGCATCGGTGACCTCATCAGCGGTACCGTGCTGCAGTCCACACCCGACTTCACGATTGTCAAGATCCGCGAGGGCGTCGAGGCCGAGCTGCCGCACTTCGACCAGCGCCGTTACGAGAACGAGCGCAACGAGCGTCCGATGGGCGAGCGCTACCTGCACAACCAGCACATCAAGGCCGTGATCATCGACGTTCGCGACCCCAACTCCAACCTGCAGCCGGTTCGTGGCGAGCACAGCCGTCCGCCGATTGTCATCTCCCGTACCCACCCCGAGCTCATGCGTCGTCTGTTTGAGCAGGAGGTGCCCGAGATCTATGAGGGCACCGTCCAGATCAAGTCGATCGCCCGCGAGCCCGGCCAGCGCTCCAAGGTCGCCGTCCACTCGCTCGACGACCGTCTGGATCCCGTGGGCGCCTGCGTCGGCCCCAAGGGCAGCCGTGTTCGCGCTGTCGTGGGCGAGCTCCGTGGCGAGCGCGTCGACGTCATCCTGTGGGATGCCGATCCTGCCGTCTACGTTGCCAACGCCCTTTCGCCCGCTAAGGTCACCCGCGTCCTCATCGACGAGGAGAAGGCCTACGCCGGCGTCATCGTGCCCGACGACCAGCTGTCCCTCGCCATCGGCAAGGAGGGCCAGAACGCCCGCCTCGCCGCGCGCCTGACCGGCTGGCACATCGACATCAAGTCCGAGACGCTTGCCGCCGACATCCTCAAGAACGTTCCCGTTCACGAGGAGCCCGCCGCCGACCTGATCGGTGACGAGGAGGACGAGGACGTCCGCCGCTGCGAGTACGTGTCCGAGGACGGTATCCAGTGCCGCAACCAGGCTCGTCCCGGCTCCCGTTTCTGCGGTGTCCACGACACCGACGCCTTCGATGATGCGGAGGACCTGATCTAGCGCGCGTTCGCGCCGGGCGGGTCCCGGCGCGTCTTCCACGCTCGTTCAGTCTCTAGGCACCCAAGGTGCCAGAAAGGGTAGGTGAAGTCATATGGCAAAAGTCCGTGTGTCCACCCTGGCCAAAGAGTTCGGCATGACCTCCAAGGAACTGATGGGTCATCTTGCCGAAATGAAGATTCCCGCTAAGTCCGCTTCCTCCGCCCTGGAGGACGCTTACGTCGCCATGGTCCGCAAGCAGCTCGCCTCGGTGATCGAGGCCCGCGCCAAGGAAGTCGAGGCCGCCAAGCAGGCCGAGGAGGAGGCAGCCGCCGCCGAGGAGGCAGCGCGCGCTGCCGAGGCCGAGCGTGAGCGCATCGCCGCCGAGAAGGCACGCGAGGAGGAGCGCCGCCAGTTCGCCGCCGCCCAGGCTGCCGAGGAGGCCGCCCGTGCCGAGGCCGAGGCCAAGAAGAAGGCTGAGCAGGAGCGCCTTGCCCGCGAGAAGGAGGAGGCTGCCCGCGAGGCCCAGCGCCGCGCCGTTCCCGCTTCCGACTCCGGTTCGCGTTTCCGTTCGCTGCTCGACCAGATCGCCGCACAGGAGACTGTGCTCAAGGAGAAGAAGGACGCCGAGGAGAAGGCCAAGGCCGAGCGCGCTGCCGAGCGCGGCAACCGTCGTGGCGGCAACAACGACCGTCGCGGTGGCCGTCGTAACGATCGCAACGCCTCCGATAACAACTCCGAGCGCAACGCCTCCGAGAGCCGTCCGCACAGCCATCGCACCAATGCCAGCAACAACGTCGCTGCCGGCATGGACTTCCCCAACCCCGACAAGCAGGGTAAGGGCAAGAAGCGCAAGGGCGGTCACAACAACGAAGAGGACCACTACAGCCGCATGGCTCGCGAGGCCGAGGAGTACAGCCGCGAGAAGGTGCTCGAGGAGGCTCGTGCCGCCGTCGAGGAGGCCTCTCGCGAGTCCACCGGTCGTCGCAAAAAGCGCAAGGAGAAGCGCGAGCGCGAGGCCGCAAAGGCTCAGGAGGAGCGCAAGATTGAGGAGGCGCTGGCCCAGGGCGTGAACCCCGAGGACCTCGACGCCATCAAGGTCTCCCAGGGCGTTACCGTCCAGGAGCTCGCCGAGGCGCTCGACGTTCCTGCCAACGACATCATCAAGCGCCTGTTCCTGCTGGGCACGCCGCTTACCATGACGCAGTCCATGTCCGACGACCTCGTCGAGCTCGTTGCCGACGACCTGGGCCGCCAGATCAAGATCATTACCCCCGAGGAGGAGAACACCTTCTCGTTCTACGACGATCCCGCCGACCTTAAGCCGCGTGCCCCGGTCGTCACCGTCATGGGCCACGTCGACCACGGCAAGACGAGCCTCCTCGATGCCATCCGTCACACCGGCGTCGCTGCCGGCGAGGCGGGCGGCATTACCCAGGCCATCGGCGCTTCGCAGGTCATGATCAACGACCGCAAGATCACCTTCATCGATACCCCCGGTCACGCCACCTTTACGGCCATGCGTGCCCGCGGCGCCAAGGTGACCGATATCGTCATTTTGATCGTGGCCGCCGATGACGGCGTCATGCCCCAGACCATCGAGTCGATCAACCACGCCAAGGCCGCCGGCGTTCCCATCGTCGTCGCCGTCAACAAGATCGATAAGCCGGGTGCCAACCCCGACCGCGTGCGCCAGGAACTCACCGAGTACGGCATCATCCCCGAGGAGTGGGGCGGACAGAACATGTTCGTCAACATCTCGGCCAAGCAGAAGATCGGTATCGACGACCTGCTCGAGACCGTGCTGCTCCAGGCCGACGTGCTCGAGCTCAAGGCCAACCCCGATACGTTCGCATCGGGCAACGTCCTCGAGGCTAAGCTCGACAAGGGCCGCGGCTCGGTTGCCACCGTGCTCGTGACCCGCGGTACCCTGCGCGTGGGCGACACGCTGGTCGCCGGCCTCACCTATGGCCGCGTCCGTGCCATGCTCGACCCCAAGGGCAACGCCGTCACCGAGGCCGGTCCCTCCGACGCCGTCGAGATCTTGGGCCTGCAGTCCGTCCCCAACGCCGGCGATGAGTTCCGCGTGTTCGAGGACGAGCGCGAGGCGCGTGCGCTGGCCGACGAGCGTTCGCTCAAGGCCCGTATCGAGGAGCAGAGCCGCGTGAAGCACGTGACGCTCGAGAACCTCTTCGAGACCATCGCCGACGCCGAGGTCAAGGAGCTCAACCTGATCATCAAGGCCGACGTCCAGGGCTCCATCGAGGCCCTTCAGGACTCTCTCGACAAGATGGATCAGTCCGAGGTGCGTATCAATACGATCCACTCCGCCGTTGGTGCCATCAACGAGACCGACGTCGTCCTGGCCGACGCCTCCAACGCCATCATCATCGGCTTTGGCGTCCGTCCCGACGGCAAGGCCCGCTCCGCTGCCGAGCGCGAGGGCGTCGAGATCCGTTGCTACGACGTCATCTACAAGTGCCTCGAGGACCTCGACGCTGCTCGCATCGGTATGCTCAAGCCCACCGAGGTCGAGGTCTCCACGGGTACTGCGACCGTTCTGGACACCTTCAAGGTGCCCAAGGTCGGCATCGCCGCCGGTGTCCGCGTCGAAGAGGGCGAGATCGCCGCGACCGATTCTGTGCGCCTGGTGCGCGACGGCATCGTGGTCTTCAACGGTAAAATCGCCTCGATGCGCCACTACAAGGACGAGGCCAAGAGCCTCAAGAGCGGCTCCGAGGGCGGTATTGGCCTGGAGAACTTCCAGGACATCAAGCCTGGCGACACCATTGAGGGCTACCGCATCGACCAGGTTGCCCGTACCGAGTAGGGGGGTAGCGCTATGAAGCAAACGCAGGCAACCCGCCGTCTGGGCGAGCAGCTTCGCGAGAAGCTCGGTTATATCCTGCTCTTTGAGGTTTCCGATCCGCGTCTCGACCTGGTCACCTTGACCGCGGTCGAGGTCGCGGTGGACCGTTCGTTCGCGCGCGTGTACGTGTCGTGCGACGCGAGCCGCTACGAGGAGGTCATGGAGGCGCTCGCCAGCGCCAAGGGCCGCATTCGTAGCCTGTTGGCCCGCTCGCTCGATTGGCGCGTCACGCCCGAGCTCGATTTTCGCATCGATCGCTCGACCGATGAGGCCGAGCGCATCACGCGCGCGCTGGAAAACGTTCCCGCCACGCTTGCGATCGAAAAGGACGAGGACGGCTATCCCATAGCGGATGCCGCCCAGGAGGCAGCTTTAGATGAGTAATTCCGCCGACCTCGCATCGTGCGAGTCTGCAGATATTCAGCGACGCATCCTCGAGCTCATCGAGGGTGCGTCCTCCATTGCGATTTCGGGACATACGTCTCCCGATGGTGACGCCCTGGGCTCCGTGCTGGGTCTGGGCTTATCGCTTATGAAGTTTTTCCCCAACAAGGACATTGCCCTGCTGCTGGCAGACGATGACCCGGTTCCGCGCATCTACCGCTTTATGGAGGGCGCCGACCGTCTGGTGCCCGCATCTGCGTATACCGGCAATCCGGACCTTTTCATCTCGGTGGACGTGCCGGTCGTCGAGCGTCTGAACAACTCCGCTGAGGTGCTCCGCCGCTCGTCTCATGTGGTGTGCTTCGATCACCATCCGGCGCGTGAGGAATTTGCCGAGCTGAGCCTGAGGTGCGTCGGCGCCGCGGCCTGCGCCATGATCATCGACCGCTTTTTAGACAATTGCGGCATTGTGGCTCGCAACGGTGTCGCGACCTGCCTGCTGTGCGGCCTGGTGACCGATACCGGTCGTTTTCAGTACCAAAACGCCGATGCTGCTGCGTTCCATGCCGCCTCGCGCCTGGTCGCGCACGGTGCCGATCCGGCGCGCGTCGCGCTCGAGGTCTACCAGAGCATGCGCGTAGAGTTCTTGCATCTCAAGTCCATCGTTATGGGTCGTATCAAGACCGTGGCGCACGGTCGTGTGGCATATAGTTATGCGTACCAGAGCGACCTCGAGGCCTGCGGCGTCACTTCGGATGAGTGCGACGGTCTGGTCGATGTGGTGCGTTCGGTGATGGGCGTTGAGGTCTGCCTGTTCCTAAAGGGCATCGAGGGCGATACCAAGGTGCGCGGCAACCTGCGCTCCAAGGGTGACCTCGATGTGTCCGAGATCGCTGCCAACTTTGGCGGTGGCGGGCATCATGCCGCCGCCGGCTTTTCCAACAACGGAACGATTCGCGAGACGCTCGCCGTGGCACTTCCCATGCTGGCCGAGCTGGTGGGGGAGGATCCCGCTTCGGTGACCGTCGAGCTCTAACATTTTGGATGGTACATGGCTCGTCGTACGCCTTCTCAATTGAATATGCTGCTCGCCGTCGATAAGCCGGTGGGCTGTACGTCCCACGACGTGGTATCGCAGTGCCGACGCGCCCTCCATGAGCGACGCGTCGGCCATGCCGGCACGCTCGACCCCATGGCCTCGGGTGTCATGGTGGTGGGCGTCGGCCAGGCGACCCGTCTGCTGGGCATGCTAACCCTCGATACCAAAAGCTATGTCGCCGACATTTCGTTTGGCGTCGAGACCAATACCGATGACGCGGAGGGCGAGGCCGTCCGCACGGTACCCGTTGCCCCCGAGCTGCACGATCTCGCTTACGCTCGTGAGCAGCTGGCCGCTATGCTTGGCCCGCAGTTGCAGGTGCCGCCAGCTTTTTCGGCCATCTCGGTCAATGGCGTTCGTGCCTATAAGAGTGCTCGCGAGGGCAATGCGGTAGACTTGCCTCCGCGCCCCGTCGAGGTCTATGCCGCCGACCTGATCGCCGTGAGCGGCGAGGGCGAAACGTGCGTCTGGACCGTGGCCTTTTCGGTAAGCAAAGGCACCTACATTCGTGCGCTTGCTCGCGATCTGGGTCGCGCCTGCGATAGTGCTGCGCATATTTCCGCGCTGCGCCGTACGGCCTCCGGCGTGGTTTCCATTGGCGCCTGTCATGCGGTTGAGGAACTCTCTGCCGAGTCCGCTGTCGGCTTCGCTCTGGATCCCATCGCCGCCCTTGGTGCCACGCGTGTCGATTTGCCGGGTAATCTTGCAGACGACCTGCTTTGTGGTCGCCGCATTCCCGTTGAACGCGCGCTTGCGGATTTCGATATGGCGAAGGCGCCGTTCGCGCTCGTGCTCGATGGGGGATTGAAGGCGCTTGCTCGTATCGAGGGCGGCCGCTTTGTGATGGAGCACGTCTTTCCGCAGGCGATCGGCGGTGTTCGATGATGCTGGCGCCTCACGAGCTCGCGCGTATCTTTTTCGCGGGTGAGTTGGATGAGGCCCCTATCGTTTCTGCCGATGCATTTGATGGGTGCGAGTTCTTGGGTGCCGCTTCAATCGCCATTGGCGTGTTTGATGGCGTACATCGTGGGCACCAAGAGCTGATCGATGCGGTTATTCGCGATGCGCATGATCACGGCAGCAAAGCGGTCGTGATTACTTTCGATCCTGACCCGGACGTCGTGGTGAGTCCTTCGCCCGCTCAAAAATTGATGACGACGGCTGACCGCCTGCATGCCCTGGCCCAAACCGGGGTCGATGCGGTGGTGGCCGTTCCCTTTACGTCTGCCGTGGCGGCACTCGACCATGTCGGGTTTCTGGCGCTTTTGTCGCGCGTTGTCGACATTCGCTCCATTCGTGTCGGCAGCGACTTTAGGCTCGGCCGCGGCGGCGCTTCGGGCGTTGCCGAGATGCGCGCCTGGGGCGCTGAGCGTGGGGTTGACGTTTACGGTCACGACCTGCTCTGCGTTAACGGGCAGACCGTCTGCGCCACGCGCGTCCGCCATGAGCTGGGTCAGGGTCATGTGGAGCTGGCTGCCGAGCTTCTCGGCCGTCCCTATATGCTGCGCGGCGTTGTGGCGGCTGGCCGTCACGAGGGCTCCGACATGGGCTTTCCCACGGCAAACATCCAGGTGCCCGACGGCATCCAGGTGCCTGCCGATGGCGTCTATGAGGGTCTGGTGCTGGTCGACGATACCGTATGGCCCGCTGCCGTTAATGTCGGCCTGCCGCCGACCTATGCCGATGATGCCGCCTCGGCGCATCTCGAGGCCAACTTGATCGGCTATGCGGGCGACCTGTATGGCGCCTCGGTGTCGCTGGCGTTTACGCGCTGGCTGCGTCCGTCTCGCGTGTTCGATTCCCTGGACGAGTTGATCGCGACCGTCGAGGGTAATATCGACGATATTCTTCATAACTTGGGTGAGCAGGGGGTGAGTATCCGTGATTAGCGATGAGGAAAAAGATCAGGTACGCGCGGCGTCGGACCTGGTTGCCATCGTGCAGGAAACGGTTGAGCTCAAGCCCCGCGGCCATGAGTTTTGGGGCTGCTGCCCGTTTCATGGCGAAAAGACCCCCTCGTTTCACATTATCCCTTCTACGCAGGTGTGGCACTGCTTTGGCTGCGGCGAGGGCGGCGACGTCTTCACCTATATCATGAAGCGCGAGAACCTGAGTTTTCCCGAGTCGATCCGTTATTTGGCCGACCGTGCGGGCATTGAACTGCACGATACCGGTGCGCAGCGCGATCGAGGCACCAAGCGTGCCCGCATCTATGACCTGTGCGCTGAGACGGCTCAGTTCTACCACACCATGCTTATGCGCGGTAAGGACAGCCGTCCGCGCGAGTACTTCGCCAGCCGCGGTATGGGCGGCGACGTCTGTCGCCGCTACTGCCTGGGCTTTGCGCCGGGTCGCAACGCGCTGGTGTCGCATCTGTCGCAGGCGGGCTTTACCCCGCAGGAGATGATTGACGCCAATGTGGCCGTGAGCCGCGGGCGCGGGCAGCTCGCGGACCGTTTTTACGACCGCGTGATGTTTCCCATCTTTGATGAGCAGGGTCACAATATCGCCTTTGGCGGGCGCATCATGGGCGATGGTCAGCCCAAGTACCTCAACACCGCCGAGACGAGCGTGTTTCATAAAAAACGAAACCTCTATGGCTTTAACTGGGCCAAGGAGTTTATCGTCGCGCAGGATACCGCCATCGTGGTGGAAGGCTATACCGACTGCATCGCCTGCTGGGAGGCAGGGATCAAAAACGTTGTCGCCACGCTGGGCACGGCGCTGACGGAACATCACGTTAAGACACTCACTCGTTTTGCCAAGCGCATTGTATATATGTTCGATGGCGACGCCGCCGGTCAAAAGGCCGCACGCCGCGCGATTCAGTTTATCGAGCAGGATTCGATGGACCTGCGCTGCGTGGTGCTTCCCGACGGCAACGACCCCATGGAGTTCATCACCGCGCATGGTGGCGAGGCTCTGCAGGCGCGCATCGATGCCGCCGAGCCCCTCATGGACTTTGTGTACCGCTCACTGCAGGAGTCGAGCGACATTACCACGCCGGGCGGTCGTGCCAAGGCGCTCGAGGATGCACTGACGCTCATCTATCCGCTGCGCGATAGCTACATGATCGATACGTACTTTATCCAGATTGCCGACCTGCTGGGTTTGGATCTGGAGACGGTGCGCTCGAGCTCGGGCCGTGTGTTTCGCGATGTTGCCAAGCGCGAGGACGCCGAGCGCCGCCGTGAGCAGAACTACGAGCGTCAACGCGCGCAAGCTGAGCGCGCGGGCAGCGCGGGCGGTCGGGCGTCTGGTTTGCTGGGGACGTCTCGCGGTGCCTGGGCCGCGGGTGCGACGCCGCCGGTGTCCGCACCGGTCGAGGAAGAACCGTACGACTATGTGCCGCTCGAGGCCTACGGGGCCGCGCCGGTCGAGGCTGTCGACGATATGCCGCCGATTGATGTGCCGGTTGGTATGGATGGCGCGGCACCGGTCGCCGATATAATGGGCGCGCCCGCGTCGCCGACGATGCCGATCGTGCTGACCGACCTAGAGCGAAAGTCTTTGGCGGGGGAGCGCGAGTTGCTGACGATGCTCACGAGCTACCCCGACCTGTTCCGCACGTATGCCGATCGCATCTGCTCGATCGAGTGGGTGGATCCGCGTCACGAGTCCATCGCGTGGGCCGTGCTCGCGACGCCGCCGGGCACCGATCCTGCTGCCTGCATGGATGCGGCGCGCGCGGTGTGTCCCGAGGCGGCGTCGCTTGTCAGCGCCGGGCGCATTTCGGCAACGAGTAAGCACCCGACCGAGACGAACATCGTCTTTATGCTCGATACGCTCGAGCTCTACACCATCAAACGTCGCATGCGAGCTGCGCAGGCCAAGTTGCGTCAGGACCGTTCACTCGACGATGAGGACCGTCGCGTGCTGACTGTGCAGGCGGTGCAAGATTCACAGCGCCAGCGCGAGCTCCAAAAGTCGATCGGAGGCGTGGCCGACCCGTTCCGTTTGATCGGTTTGGAGACCACGGACGCCGATCAGGCCTAGATGTTGTGGTCAACCAGCGTATTCTCGCCTATATCCTGTCTTTATTTTGGGTATAGACGTCCATGTGTGTGCTAAAGTATTGAGTCCTGTGGACTACGAAGGGAGAATCTGTGCCAAAAAAGACTGAGAGCACGGGTACTGGGCTGGAATCCTACGTTGCAAAGCTCATGGGCAACGGCTCAAACAGGACTTCGGTAACCGAGGACGAGATTCAGGTCGCCCTGAAGGATATCGATGTTACTGATGAGCAGCTCAACGCGGTGTATTCCGCGCTGCGCAACAGCGGCATCCAGATTATCTCCGCGAGCGGAAACGACGACGCCCCGATGGACGTCGACGATGACGATAACGATACCGATACCGACGATTTCGATGACGACGACGAGCACGATTCCGGCTCGCTCGACGATCACGAGCTCAAGATGGCCCGTCAGGCCGACGCCGAGATGGGTTCTTCCAAGAGCAAGAAGAAGCGCACCGTGCGCACGTCCCGTTCACGCTCCCGCGTGCGCGGCATCGATGCCTCCACGGTGATGCTGACCGGCGACCCGGTCCGTATGTACCTCAAGGAGATCGGCAAGGTCGACCTGCTGACCGCCTCCGAAGAGGTCGATCTGGCCATGAAGATTGAGGCCGGTCTTGAGGCCACCGAGAAGCTCGAGGCTGCCGAGGCAGGCGAGCTCGAGCTCACGCGTACCGAAATGCGTCGTCTTACGCGCATTGAGAACGTGGGTCTCGAAGCCAAGCAGGCACTCATCAGCGCAAACCTGCGTCTGGTCGTCTCCATCGCCAAGCGCTATGTCGGTCGCGGCATGCTGTTCCTGGACCTTATTCAGGAGGGCAACCTCGGTCTGATCCGCGCCGTCGAGAAGTTCGACTACCAGAAGGGCTTTAAGTTCTCCACGTACGCCACGTGGTGGATCCGTCAGGCCATTACGCGCGCTATCGCCGACCAGGCCCGTACCATCCGTATTCCCGTGCACATGGTCGAGACCATCAACAAGCTCGTCCGTGTGCAGCGCCAGCTCCTTCAGGACCTGGGTCGCGACCCGACCCCCGAGGAGATCGGTGCCGAGATGGACATGAGCGCCGACCGCGTTCGCGAGATCCAGAAGATCTCGCAGGAGCCCGTGTCGCTCGAGACCCCCATCGGCGAGGAAGAGGATTCCCAGCTGGGCGATTTCATCGAGGACTCCCAGGCTATCGTTCCGCCCGATGCGGCCAGCTTCTCCATGCTGCAGGAGCAGCTCACCCAGGTGCTCGATTCGCTTGCCGATCGTGAGCGCAAGGTTATCGAGCTGCGCTTTGGCCTTGTCGACGGACATCCCCGTACGCTCGAGGAGGTCGGCCGCGAGTTTGGCGTCACGCGCGAGCGCATCCGCCAGATCGAGTCCAAGACTCTGGCCAAGCTTCGCCACCCGAGCCGCTCGAGCAAGCTCAAGGACTATATCGAAAGCTAGTCAAGCAAGAGGCGCCCTCAAGCACATCCGCTTGAGGGCGCTTTCATGTAGTCGTTGGGGACGTTCTTGAATGACTGGTCGTTTAAGAACGTCCCCAATGACTAGGTCGGAAAATTTCTTAAAAAAGTTCTTGCCCTGAGCTGATTCGTCCGTATAATAAACTTCGTTGCTTGAGAGCACGCACCTATTCCTCGGTAGCTCAATGGTAGAGCACGCGGCTGTTAACCGCGCTGTTGTAGGTTCGAGTCCTACCCGGGGAGCCAGAATTTTTCAGCCCTTTCTGTTGGGCTTTAAATTCCTCGGTAGCTCAATGGTAGAGCACGCGGCTGTTAACCGCGCTGTTGTAGGTTCGAGTCCTACCCGGGGAGCCAGGTTGTAAAACCCGTCGCTTATGCGGCGGGTTTTTTCATGCCGCGATCGCTGTTCGCGAACGTTACCGTATCAACATTTCGTGTCGAGGATGTAATCCCGAGGCCCGCCACCTCAACATGGCGCGGTCGTTGTAGAATATTCCAATGATTGCTCCCACGAGATGGTGCCGCGAGCACCAGATAAGGAGATTCTTGTGTCTGAGACCATTAACGGCAGCCTGAGCGTCTCGAACGACGTTATTGCCGATATTGCCGGTTATGCCGCGATGACGTGCTATGGCGTCGTCGGTATGGCCGAACAGCTCCAGGGCGCCGAGAGCGTGCGCCTGCTTGCCGGTCAGCGCCTCCGCAAGGGCGTGCTTGTCTCCGCCGACGAGAACGGCCTTACGGTCGATCTTCACGTCGTGCTCGAGAACGGCGTCAACATGAAGTCCGTCTGCCACAATCTTTCGAGCTCCGTTGCCTTTACCCTGCAGGAGATCGCCCAGATCGATCCCGCCAGCCTTAAGATCGGCATCCATATCGACGCGCTCAAGAGCCGTCTGAACTAGCATCCGAAAACGGAGATTCAAATACCCATGATTGCAAAGACCATTCGCACCTGTTTTCCGATCGCTGCGGCTGCCGTTTCCGACAAGGCCGAGGAGATCAACAAGCTCAACGTCTTCCCCGTACCCGACGGCGACACCGGCACCAACATGTCGCTCACGCTCGCCTCGGTGACCAAGGAGCTTTCCGCCCTTCCCGCCGATGCCGATATGGAGGCCATCGCCGGCGCCATCACCCACGGCTCCCTGATGGGTGCCCGCGGTAACTCCGGAGTCATCACCTCGCAGATTCTGCGCGGCGTGGCCGAGGGTCTTGTCTCTGCCGACGAGCCTATTACGTCCGCCAACATTGCCTTCGCCTTCCGTCGTGCCGTCAAGGTTGCCTTCCAGGCTGTCCGCAAGCCCATCGAGGGCACGATCCTCACGGTCCTGCGCGATGTCTCGACCAAGGCCGATGAGTGCGAGAAGAAGAAGTTCTCGGCCGAGGATGCGCTCGATGCTATCGTCGTCGAGGCGTACCAGTCCGTCGCCCGCACGCCCGACCTGCTGCCCGTTCTGAAGGAGAACGGCGTGGTCGACTCCGGCGCCTTTGGCTTCGCCATCTTCCTTGAGAACTTTGTGGCTGCAGCACTTGGCCGCAGCACCGTTGTCGAGGATTTCTCCGCCACGTTTGATTCCGCTGTCTCTGCCCGCGACGCGGCCCTTGGTCGCGTTGAGATCGAGGCCAACGACGATTGGGAGGGCTCGGAGTTCCGCTACTGCAACGAGTTCCTGTTTAAGGCCGACGCCCCGTTTGACGAGGACGAGTGCCTTAAGTTCCTGGGTTCCATGGGCGACTGCGAGCTTCTCGTGGGCGCCTATCCCGACTACAAGATCCATGTGCACTCCAACACCCCCAACCTGGTGCTCGAGCACATGCTGCAGCTCGGTCAGATCTATGAGGTCTTTATCCACAACATGGAGATGGAGGCCCACGACCGTACCGCCAAGATCCACGAGGATCAGGAAAAGGCCGCCGAGCCCGCCAAGGCGCTGGGCTTTGTCGCCGTTGCCGCCGGTTCGGGCGAGGCCGACATCCTCAAGTCCCTCGGCGTTGACGTGATCGTCTCGGGTGGCCAGACCATGAACCCCTCGACCGCCGATCTGCTGGGCGCCGTCGACCAGGTCAACGCGACCTCGGTCATCATCCTGCCCAACAACGGCAACATCCGCATGGCTGCCGAGGCCGCTGCCTCTGCCTGCACCGATAAGAAGGTCGCCGTCGTTCCCACCAAGACCGTTCCCCAGGCGTTCTCCGCGCTGTTCGCCGTCCTGCCCGATTCCGAGCTCGAGGACGCCGTCGCCGCCATGGTCGACGCCATCAGCGAGGTCCGCGATGGCGAGGTCACCCGCGCCGTGCGCGATTCCAGCGCCTCGGACGGCTCTCCGATTCACTCCGGTGACGTCATGGGCATCATCGCCGGTTCCATCGACGTGGTCGGCTCCGATGTGAAACAGGTCACCCTCGACTGCATCAACCGTATGCAGGAGGAAGAGGAAGGCGACGCGCTGACGATTCTGGCCGGCGAGGAGCTGTCCGACGAGGCCTTCCAGGAGATCGTCGACGCCATCGAGGAGGCTCAGCCCGACTTGGAGATTGATGCCCATCGTGGCGAGCAGCCGCTCTATCCCGTGATCTTCTCGATCGAGTAGGCATCTGAGCATGTCCGAGCTATGCTCCGTGCCGCGCGTCTCGGAGCGCTTTGCCCAGAGCAATGCGCTCGGCGAGGATATCGCGCGACTCAAATATGTTTCGGGTAAACGTGAGGAGGCCCTTCGCCGTCTGGGAATCCGGACGGTGGGGGACCTCCTTCTCCATATTCCGCATCGATATCTGGACTTTACCCGCTCATGGTCCATCGAGATGGCGCCCATCGGGACCGTGTGCACCATCGTTGCCACGGTCGACCGCATTGTTCAAAAGCAGCCTCGTCCGCGCATGCAGGTGACCGAGGTATCGCTCGTGGATGACACGGGTGTGCTGCAGGTCGCCTTTTTCCGCCAGCCCTGGATTGCCCAGCAGCTTAAGCAGGGCGACCGCCTGGCCGTGATGGGCAAGGTCGAGTTTGCCTACGGTTTTAAGCAGATGGCCTCGCCGCATTTCGAAAAGCTCGAGGACGGGCGTGCCGCGGGCACCATTTTGCCGGTCCATTATGTGAGTGATGGCGTGAGCCAGGCGTGGATGCGCCGTATCGTAAGCGGCGCGCTCGAAGTGGTCGCCAATCCGTTCGATTCCATTCCCGCGCCTCTGCGTGTCAAGCGCCGCCTGATGAGCAATGCCCGTGCGCTACGCTCGATTCATTTTCCCTCGAGCATGGCTGAGCGCGATATCGCTCGCCGTCGCCTTGCTTATGAGGAGTGCCTTTACCTTCAGCTGGCGCTGCGCCTGCGCAACGATGGCGGCCTGGTCGATGTGGTGCCCTATGCCCACACCGCGGGCGAGCACCTGGTCGCGCTCAGGGAAGCCCTGCCGTTTTCGCTGAGCGAAGAGCAGGAGGCCGCGTTCCAAGACATCCTGCATGATATGTGCGATGGCGGGCGCGTGATGAACCGCCTGCTGCTGGGCGATGTCGGTACCGGTAAGACCGCCGTTGCCGCCTGCGCGCTGGCTGTGGCTGCCGATAGCGGTACGCAGGCCTGCGTTATGGCGCCCACGGGCGTTCTGGCGCGCCAATATGCCGATAAGACCGGCCCTCTGCTCTCGCAGGCCGGCATGTCCTGGGCGCTTCTGACGGGTGCCACGCCGGCCGCAGAGCGCGAGCGGATCCATGCCCAGCTGGAATCGGGCGAGCTTGATGTGCTCTTTGGCACCCATGCGGTGCTTTCGGATAACGTTGCGTTCAAGCATCTGTCGCTTGTCGTCATCGACGAGCAGCACCGGTTTGGCGTCGGCCAACGCAACGCCCTACGCGCGAAGGGCCCCGGTGCCGATCTGCTCGTTATGACGGCAACGCCCATCCCACGTACGCTGGCGCTTTCGGTCTACGGCGATCTGGACACGAGTATCATCCGCCATCGGCCCGTCCCTGGCGCTGGCGTGACGACACGCGTGCTCACCGAGTCGAGCCGCGACCTCGCCTATGGCGCCATCCGCGAGGCGCATGAAAAGGGTCAGCAGGCCTACGTGATTTGCCCGCTCGTGGAGCCGAGTGACTCGGCCGATGAGCTGGAGGACGTGCCCGGTATCGCCCGCGACGACGAGGGCCGCGTGACGGTCCCCGTGCCGCTGCACGATACGGCGACCGAGCTCGATCGCTTGCGTCTGGCGTTGCCTGGTCTTGCCATCGAGCGCCTTCACGGCCGTATGCCAGCGGGGGAGAAGGACCAGGTTATCGATGCCTTTAAGCGTGGCGAGATCGACGTGCTCGTCTCGACTACGGTGGTCGAGGTGGGCGTCGACGTGCCTAACGCCACCGTCATGGTCATCGAGAACGGTGAGCGCTTTGGTCTGGCGGCCCTGCACCAGTTGCGCGGCCGTGTGGGCCGCGGCAGCGTGTCGGGCACCTGCCTGGTCATGACGCACTCCAAGGGCAATGGCGGCGCCTCGGCGGCACAAGAACGTCTCCAGTCGCTCGAAAAAACCTCTGATGGCTTTACACTCGCCCAGATGGACCTGCGCCTGCGCCATGAGGGCGAAATCCTGGGGTACCGCCAGCACGGCGGTGTGACCCTGCGCTTTGTCGACCTGGATGCCGACGAGGAACTGATCGAGTGGGCCCATTTGGACGCGGTCGAGCTCTTGCGGTATGCTTGTACACTTGACTCCGTGGCGACGCGCCCCCTGCGCGACGCGGTCGCCATGCGTTATCGACATATTTTTAAGGAGGTCAGCGGAGGATGAGAATCATCGGCGGCGAATGGCGCGGTCGTAAGATCGAGGAGCCCCGTGGTCGCGATGTCACCCGCCCCACGACTGATCGCGTGCGCGAGTCGTGCGCATCTATGGTCATGTCGGCATTCGACTTCGATCTGGACGAGGTCCGCGTGCTGGACGCCTTTGGCGGCTCCGGTGCCTTAGGGTTAGAGATGCTCTCTCGTGGGGCCCGCTCGCTCACGACGTTTGAGATCGATCGCAACGCCGCGCGGCTCATTATCAAGAATATCGAGTCGCTCTGCCGCGACCGTGCGCGTTGGCGCGTGGTCACGGGCGACATGCTGGCGAGTGCCTCGCGCGGTCGTGTACCGGGCGGCCCCTTTGATCTGGTCCTGCTCGACCCGCCCTATGCTTTTGGTGCCGAGCCGGTCGAGGAACTGCTGCAGAACCTGGCTCAGCAGGGTTTACTTGCACCTGGCGCTTACGCCTTGTTTGAGCATGCCGCTGCCGATGCGGGCGCGCATCCGGCAGGCTTTGAGACTGTACGTGAGAAGCGCTACGGCATTACCTCGGTCGACCTGCTTCGTTGGGTCGGCGATAACGATGGCGAGGGCGATAACGCCGGCACCGATGCTGACAACAACGATGCCACGACGTTTCAGGAGGATGCTCATGAGTGACACCATCAACCGCGTGATCGTCCCGGGCACCTTTGATCCCATCACGTTTGGCCATATCGATGTGATCCGCCGCGCCCGCCGCATCTTTCCCAGCGTGATCGTCGCTGTTGCCGAGTCGCAGGGTAAAAACGGTGTGGGCACCACGTTTACGCTCGATGAGCGCGTGGCGCTGGCCCGCGAGGCGCTTGGTGATATCGACGGCGTCGAGGTCCTGCCCTTTACCGGCCTCTTGGTCGACTTCGCTCGCGAGCAGGGGGCGGGGGCCGTGGTCAAGGGCCTGCGCGCCATGACCGACTTTGAGTACGAGCTGCAGCAGGCCGACCTCAACTATCGCTTGGATAACGAGCTGGAGTCCATCTTTGTCATGAGCGCGCCGCAGTACGGCTATATCTCGAGCTCGGTTGTTCGCCAGATCGCCTCGCTCGGTAGTGACGTATCGACGTTTGTCCCGCCCAACGTGGTCGAAGCGCTCAAACATCGCTTTTCGTGACGTTTCTTATTGCCTGGTGGCATGTGGTAAACTAGCACGATGATATGTTACCTATGAAAGGAGACCGGATGCCGGGCGAGAATTTTCCTGGCGATAGGATCGTCAGCTTGGTCGATGAGCTCGAAGGGCTGATCGAGGAAGCCAAGCCGCCTTTCGGCAAGAACGCTCAGTTCAAGGTCATCGACGCCGACGTGTTCTTCAACATCCTCGACGAGATCCGCATGAGCTATCCCGAGGAGTGGCAGAAGTCCCGCCGTATCCTTAAGGAGCGCGAGGAGCTTATGGCTTCCGCCGCCGCCCAGGCCGATTCCATCATCGCCGACGCTCAGCAGCAGGCCCTCACCATTGCCGGTGAGCAGGAGATCGTCCGCCTTGCGCAGCAGCAGGCCGACGACATCCGCGATCGTGCCCAGCAGTACGAGCGCGAGACGCGTTATGCTGCCGAGGACTACGCAGAGCAGGTCTTTACGCACCTGGAGGAGAACCTCAAGAGCCTGACCGGCACCGTTACCCGTTGCCGTCAGCAGCTCAACGAGGGTGCCGCCCAACAGAACGGTCAGTGGTAATGGCTGAGTTCCCGAGCGTTACCGTCGATCTTTCCGAGCAGCTCGAGTTTCCCGGAGATTCGTATCCGCTGACCGGTAAGGTCGATGTCTCCACCTACACGGTGGGCGAGAAGGAGTACCAGCTTCAGGACGGCATCGACTACGACGCTGTCTTTACCAATGCCGGTACCGGTGTCTTGCTCACGGGCATGGTCCGCGCGCACGCCACCGGCGAGTGCGACCGTTGCCTGGAGCCCGCCTCGTTTGATATCGCCGGCGAGATCGAGGAGTTCTACCTCTTTGAGGAACCCGAGGATCCCGAGGCCTACGAGGACGGCTACGAGCTCCTGGGTGAGGACCGTATCGTCGATCTGGGTGAGCCCATCAATGACGCGGTCGTTATGGACACCCCGTTTGTGGTGCTCTGCAAGCCCGATTGCCGCGGTCTGTGCCCCACTTGCGGCTGCAATCTCAACGTCGAGCAATGCGATTGCGCCGCCCAGGCAGAGGCAGAATGGGCCGCTGCCACGGAAAATCCATTTGCAGCATTGAAGAATCTCAAGCTTGATGAGTAAAACTGTGGTAGTATCGCTACTTGCGCGTAATCGCCACACTGGATAGTTCATAAGGAAGGTCACTATGCCCGTACCTAAACAAAAGCAGGGTCGTATCCGCACTCACACCCGTCGTTCCGCCAACATGAAGATCTCGGCTGCGGCTCAGTCCACGTGCCCCCGTTGCGGCGCTGTCAAGCTTCCGCACCACGTGTGCCCCAGCTGCGGTTTCTACAAGGACCGCGAGGTTATCGTTACCGAGTAACGGTATACTCTGGATGCGATGCCGTTCCAAATGGAACCACAATGGCCGGCTCAATGAGTCGGCCATTTTTGTATAAGGAGCATGTATATGAGTAACGTTCGCGTTTGTGTAGACGTTGTGGGCGGAGACGAGAAACCTCAGGTCGTTCTCGATGGTATCGAGGCTGCGCTTGCCGCCGATCCCGATATCGAGGTCTTGGCAGCTGGCCCCGCCGAAATCGTCAATCCCTTTGCCGCCTCCCATGCGCGCGTCGAGGCCCTGGAGGCACCCGACGTTATCGCCATGGATGACGATCCCATTCGCGCCGTGATGACCAAGCGTAAGTCGTCGATCGTGCTGTCGTGTCGCGCCATTAAGAAGGGCAACGCGGATGCGTTCTTCTCCGCCGGCTCGACCGGTGCCATGACCGCCGCTGCCACCGCCTACGTGACGCCGTTTAGGTATCAGGCCGAAGGCAAGAAGCAGCCGGTGCGTCCGTGCCTCACCAATGCGTTGCCCAATCGCGCCGGCGGTCTGACGGTGCTGTGCGACATGGGTGCCAACCCCGATGTGGAGGTCGATGACATGGTGCGTTTTGCTCAGATGGGTAGCGCCTATGCCCGCGTCGTCCTGGGCATCGAGCATCCCCGCGTGGGCCTGCTTGCCAACGGCACCGAGGACGAGAAGGGCTCCAACTTTACCAAGGCCTGCTTCCCGGCCATGAAAGCCGCCGTTCCCGGCTTTGTTGGTAACTGCGAGGGCACCGATCTTACGTCGGGCAATTTTGACGTCGTGGTCGCCGACGGCATGTCGGGCAACATCGCGCTCAAGGCCACCGAGGGCGCTGCCAAGTTTTTGCTGCAGGAACTCAAGGGTGCCTTTATGGCCTCGCTCGGCACCAAGATCGCCGCGCTGCTCATTAAAAAGCAGATGCGCGAGATTAAAGCCAAGCTTTCGGGCGACGCCAAGGGCGGCGCGATTCTTTTGGGCCTGCGCGGCGTGGTCCTGATCGGCCATGGTGCCACCTCGGTCGAGGCTGTTAAAAACGGTACGCTTGCGGCGGCCGAAGCCGTGCGCGCCGGGCTGGTCGAGAATGTCGCCAACTCTATGGACGGTATCGTTTTATAAGAGCGAGTTAGAGTGCTGTTATGTGCTTCGCGGCGCACGTCGTGGGGTAGAATCAGAACCGTGTCTTGGTACCGCCCGGGCGGTACCATTCTTTTGGTATTCATGCACTATGAGAGGAAGCGCTATGGACCGCTCCGAAATCTTCGACAAGATCGCCGAGGTCGCTGCTGACGTTCTGGGCGTCGATGTTGCCGAAATTAGCGATGAGACCACCTTTGACGACCTCGATGCCAACTCGCTCGAGCGCCTGCAGCTGGTTACGGCTATCGAGGACGAGTTCAACCTCGAGATTGATGACGAGACCCTTCTCTCGCTCAACTCTGTCGCCGACGCCGTCGACGCTATCGAAGCTGCCAAGGAGGCCTAAGTCTTGGCTTTATCCGACCGACTTACGCGCGCCCAGGAAATCTTGGGCCACGAGTTCAACAATAAGGTGCTGCTGCGCGCGGCGCTTACGCATCCCTCGGCAGTCGAGGGCCAGCCGGTTTCTGCCAGCTATGAGCGCCTTGAGTTCTTGGGCGATTCCATTTTGGGCGCTGTGGTCGCACGCTCCCTGTTTGAGTCCTATCCGGAGTTTGACGAGGGCAAGCTCACACGCCTGAAGGTGTCGCTTGTCTCGGGCGCTACGCTGTCCGAGGTTTCTCACGAGCTGGGCATCGACGACATCATCATCTTTGGTGCCTCCGAGACCGGTACCGGTGCGCGCGGCCTGCATTCGGCCCTCGAGAACGTCTACGAGTCGCTCGTGGGCGCACTGTACCTGGATGCCGGCTGGGATGCCGCAGCGGAGTTTATCCATCGTACGCTTAAGCCGCATTTGGCTTCCGAGCGTGCCGAGCATCCTGCAAACCCCAAGTCGTTTTTGCAGGAGTGCGTGCAAGCCGACGGTCACGAACCCCCGGCGTATAAGCTCGTTGGCTCCGAGGGCCCGGCGCATGCGCCCACCTTTACCGCCGTGGTTTTGATCGATGGTATTCGCCAGGGTCGCGGCTCCGGCTCCTCAAAGAAGGAAGCCGAGGGAGCCGCCGCGCTCGAAGCGCTCGACCGCATGGGTTACACCACCAACGGCGTGATTCTGAACAAGAAGCACGTGTAAGCGAGGAACCGTGTATCTCAAGTCCCTCACGCTCAAAGGGTTCAAGTCGTTTGCCGACCGCTCCCATATGACGTTTGAGCCGGGCCTGACCGTCATCGTCGGTCCCAACGGCTCGGGAAAATCGAACATCTCTGACTCGATTCTGTGGGTCCTGGGCGAGCAGAGCGCCAAGCAGCTGCGCGGCCAGGCCATGGAGGACGTCATCTTCTCGGGCTCGTCAGCGCGCAAGCCGGTGGGTGTCGCCGAGGTCACGCTGGTGCTCGATAACTCGGACCATATGCTGCCCGTCGATTTTGACGAGGTCGCCATCACCCGTCGCATGTATCGCTCGGGCGAAAGCGAGTACCTCATCAACTCGAGTCCGTGCCGCCTGATGGACATTCAGGACATCCTGCACGATTCGGGCCTGGGCAAGGATACGCATTCCATCATCAGCCAGGGCAAGCTCGACGCCATTTTGCAGAGCCGCCCCGAGGAGCGCCGCGCCCTCATCGAGGAGGCCGCCGGCATCTCCAAGCACAAGCGCCGCAAGGAGCGTGCGCTCAAAAAGATTAAGTCGATGGACGAGCACCTGACGCGTGCCCGCGACATCAATAAGGAAATCGCCCGTCAGCTGCGACCGCTGGAGCGTCAGGTCGATCGTGCGCGTAAGTACAAAGAGTTGTCCTCGCGCGCGAACGAGCTTACGCAGATGCTGGCCGTCGATGAGCTGCGTTCGCTGCAGTCGCAGTGGAACGACCTGGAGAGCCGCTCCAAGGAGGGCGCGGCCGAGCTTGAGCTTGCGCAGTACCGCTTGGGCGAAAAGGAGCGCGAGCTCGAGAAGCTCCAGGTCATGCTCGAGGAAAAGGGCCTGTTTGTGGGCGACCTGGGCGAGCAACGCCGCCATATGCAAGATGTGGTCGGCCGCATTAACTCCGACATGCGCCTGCTCGAAGAAAAGGGCCACAACATGGTGTCGCGCCTGTCTGACATGCGCGGTCAGATTTCGAGCTCCGAGCATCAGCGTCGTCGCGTGGTCGAGGAGCTCGAGGACGCGCGTGCGCAGCTTGAGGAAGTGACCGGTGCGCATATGCAGGCCCAGGAGGACGTTGACGCCGCTGGTCCTGCCGCCGCCGAGCTCCACGAGCGGCGCGTGGCGCTCGACAATCAGATTTCGAAGCTCACGCGTGAACAACGCGATGTGCAGCGCGTAGCCGATAACGCCGCGCTCGAGCTCGCCAAGGTGAAGGATTCGCTTTCCAATGCCGAGGTCGAGGACAACATGTATGCCTCGCGCCTGGAGCAGATTGACGAGCAGCTCGAGGAGGTCACGGCCTCGCTCGAGAGCCGTCGCGACCGCGCCGAGGAGCTTGAGGGCGCTCTTGAGGAAGCGCGCCAGGCTCAGGTCGATGCGCGTGAGGCCGCCGAGGCGGCACGCGCGGCCCTGAAGGACCTGCGTGCCCGCGAGAGTGAGGCGCGCAACAAGTTATCCGAGGTGCGCTCGGAGCTTGCCAGCCAAAAGAAACTCGATGCCCGCATGGCTGACAGCTCGCCGCTGGTGAGCCGTCTGGTGGGTGCGCTGGGCGATGATGTCTCGGGTCGTCTGAGCGACGTGCTCGAAGCCCCGCGCGAGCTTGAGGGCTTGGTTGAGCAATTGCTCGCCGGCGATATCGATGCGCTGCTGTTCGACGATACGTCCGCGCTTGAGCGTGCCGGTCGTGCCGCTCTGGACCAGAAGAAGGCTTCGGGCGAGGCGCTGCTGGTGGCGCGCGGCGTGAGCGGCTCTACCGCCGCTGAGGGCGCTGCCGGTACCCGTCTGGTTGATCGTCTGTCCGTGCGCGCAGGCTACGGTCCCGTCGTCGAGGCGTTGCTCGGCGGATATTACGTAGTGGACGATCTTGCTGCCGCGCTGTCGGCGCCGGTCGTTGACGGTGTGACCTACGTGATTCCCGATGGCGCCCGCGTCGCCTGCGGCGGCCTGGTGCGCGTGGGCCTCGATGTCGGCGAGGCGTCGGGTGCCTTGGAGCGCAAGCGCCGTATCCGCGAGCTGGAGGGGCTTGAGCCCGATCTGGCTGCCGTGTTTGAGCATGTGTCGGATCAGGTCGTCGAGGCCAATGCGGCCGTTGAGGAAGCGCGTGCCGCCGAGGGCGATGCCGCCGGTGAGATTGCTCGCCTTGAGGGCGAGCGCCGCTCGCTGCTCTCCGAGATCGGCCGCTTGGAGCAAAGCGCCAACAATGCCGAGGTCGAGCGCGTGCGCATCTCCAAGCGCCGCGAGCAGGCCTCCGAGGCCGTTCGCTCTGCGCGCCCGCGCGTGGACGAGCTCACCCGTTCGCGTGACGAGGCCCGTGCGCAGGCAAGCGATCTGGGCTTGCAGATTGCCGAGGCTAACGACGAACTCGACCGCGTTCGCCGTGACGATTCCGAGGCTGCCGGCAAGCTCGCCGACGCCAAGGTTCGCCTAGCCCAGACGAGCGAACGCCTGCGTTCGCTGAAGGGCCGTGTGCCCGACCTGGAGCATCGTCTTGAGGGCATCGACCGTCGTATCCGCGGAACACGCCAGGCCTCGCGCTCGCTCGAGCTGCTGCGCCTGCGCGTCGATCCCATGCACGAACGCTATTCTGCCCTGTTGGAACGCGCGTCGGATTGGGCAGCGCGCCTGCGTGACCAGGCCTCTCTGGAGGAGGCGGACTCCGCTTCGCTCAAGAAGACCATCGAGGATGCCAAGGCAGAGGTTGCCCGCGCTAAGGAGCGGGTCGATACCGCCTCCGCCACGCAAAACGAGTTCAAGGTCGCGCGTGGCAAGCTCGAGGTGCAGGTAGAGGCGGCCATCAAGGCCATTACCGCCGACGGCACCACGGTGCTCGAGGAAGCGCTCATGCTTCCTGCTCCCGCCGATCGCGACGCCGCCGAGCGCGAGCTCAACCAGCTCGTGCGTCAGATTAACAATCTGGGCCCCGTGAACCAGGTTGCCATGGAGGAATACGAGCAGCTCAAGCGTCGCGCCGATTACATCGAGGAGCAGTTGGCCGATCTGGAGAGCGCGCGCAAGGCGCTCACCAAGATCACGGTGGCCATTGATCGCAAGATGCGCAAAGCCTTCCTGGTGACGTTTGAGAAGGTCGACGCGAACTTCCGCGAGATCTTCGCTATGCTCTTCCCGGGCGGCCAGGCTCATCTGGAGATGACCGATCCCGAGCATCCTGCCGAGACGGGTATCGAGGTCGTGGCGCAGCCGCGCGGCAAGCGCATCACCAAGATGATGCTCATGTCGGGCGGCGAGAAGAGTCTGACGGCGCTCGCCCTGCTCTTTGCTGTGTATCGCACGCGCACGGTGCCGTTCTACGTGCTGGACGAGGTCGAGGCGGCGCTCGATGACGCCAACCTGTCCAAGCTTATTGGCGCACTCGATGTGTTGCGTTCCGATACGCAGCTCTTGGTCATTTCGCATCAGCGCCGTACTATGGAGGACGCTGACGTTCTCTATGGCGTCTCGATGCAAGCCGACGGCGTTAGCCGCGTCGTCTCGCAAAAACTCGATCGCGAAACCGGAAAGGTCGTGAATGCATAATGGGATTCTTTGACGCTCTCTCGCGCGGACTTGAGCGCAGTCGCGAGGCCCTCAACGAGGTCTTCTATTTTGGCGGCGAGGTCGACGAGGATTTTTGGGAGGACCTGGAGGACACCCTCGTCATGGGTGACATGGGTGCCGAGGTCGCCATTCAGGTCTCCGATGACCTGCGCGATGCCGCGGCCAAGAAGAACCTCAAGACCGCCCCGCAACTCCGTCGCGCCCTGGCCGAGCAGCTTGAGCAGCACTTTGTGCCCATCGAGCGCGATCCGTTCTCCGATACGCCGAGTTGCGTGCTGTTTGTGGGCATTAACGGTGCCGGCAAGACCACGACGGTCGGTAAGATCGCGAGCGCCATGGCTGCCCGCGGCAAGAACGTGGTGATCGGTTCGGCCGACACCTTCCGCGCCGCCGCCATCGAGCAGCTCGATGTGTGGGGGCAGCGTGCCGGCGTACCGGTTATCAAGCGTGACCGCGGCTCCGATCCGGCGAGCGTGTGCTATGACGTGCTCGACGAGGCCGACAAGCGCGGCAGCGACCTGGTGCTTATCGATACCGCCGGCCGTCTGCACACGAGCCCTGAGCTCATGCGCGAGCTTGCCAAGGTGGTCAATGTGACCCGTAAGCGCGCCGCCAATATGGCCGCCGGCCCCATGCCGGTTTCGGTCGTGCTTGTGATCGACGCCGCGACGGGTCAAAACGGTCTGAACCAGGCGCTCGAGTTTAACGAGGCGCTGGGCCTGGACGGTATTATCATGACTAAGCTCGACGGCACGGCTAAGGGCGGCATCGCCATGGCCGTGGCCGAGAAGCTCAAGCTCCCGATCCTGCGCATCGGCGTGGGCGAGCAGGTCGATGACCTGCAGGAGTTCAATGCCAATGATTTCTGCCGCGCCCTGGTGGGCGAGTCCAACTAAGGAGTGACTAGTGTTTGATTCTCTGAGCGATCGCCTCAACGACACATTTGACCGCCTGCGCGGCAAGGGTAAGCTGACCGAGGCCGATATCACCTCGGCCATGCGCGACATCCGCATGGCGCTTCTCGAGGCCGACGTTAACTTCAAGGTCGTCAAGGAGTTCGTCGCCAAGACCAAGGAGCGCTGCATGACCGCCGAGGTCATGGAGTCGCTGTCGCCGGCGCAAAACGTCGTCAAGATTGTGCTCGACGAGCTCACCGAGATGCTTGGCTCAACCGAGAGCAAGCTCGTCTTTAGCAACCGCATTCCCAATGTCATCATGCTTGTGGGTCTGCAGGGCTCCGGTAAGACCACGGCTGCCGTAAAGCTGGCCTACCTGCTCAAGAAGCAGGGCCGCTCGCCGTTGCTCGCCGCGTGCGACGTCTACCGTCCCGCTGCTGCCGACCAGCTGGCCACGCTCGGTGGCGAGATCGGCGTACCGGTCTTCCGCGGCGACGGTGCGCACCCGGTCGATATCGCCAAGGGCGCCATCCAGGAGGCCGTCGACCACCTGCGCGACGTGGTCATCGTCGATACCGCCGGACGTCTTCAGATCGATGAGCAGATGATGCAGGAGGCCGTGGACATCAAGAAGGCCGTCAAGCCCGATCAGGTGCTGATGGTCGTCGATGCCATGACCGGTCAGGATATCGTCAACGTCGTCTCGACCTTCGCCGAGCGCACCGACTTTGACGGCGTGATTATCTCTAAGCTCGACGGCGACGCCCGTGGCGGCGGCGCGCTTTCCGTGCGCCAGGTGACCGGCAAGCCCATCAAGTTTGTGAGCATGGGCGAGAAGCCCGATTCGCTGGAGCCGTTCTACCCCGATCGTATGGCCAAGCGCATTCTGGGTATGGGCGACGTTGTCGGTATCATCGAGAAGGCCCAGGAGGCGGCCGACGCCGAGCAGCTCGAGGCCGCCGAGCGCATGCTGCGCGAGGGCTTTACCATGAACGACATGCTCGACCAGATGAAGGCCGTCAAGAAGATGGGCGGCATGAAGGGCATTCTGGGCATGCTCCCCGGTGGCCAGCGTGCGCTTAACCAGATGGGTGGTAACCTGGACGAAGGTATCTTCGATAAGAACGAGGCCATCATCATGTCGATGACCAAGGAGGAGCGCCTTCGCCCCTCCATCATCAACGGCCAGCGCCGTGCCCGCATTGCCAAGGGCGCCGGCGTGACCCCCACTGAGGTCAATAGCCTTATGAAGCAGTGGGGCGAGATGAATAAGATGATGGGCCGCATGCGCACGATGGCCAATCAGGCGCAGGCCGGCGGCAAGAAGGGCAAGAAGGGTAAGAAGGGCAAAAAGATGCGCATGCCCAATATTCCCGGTCTGGATGCCATGGGGCTGGGCGGCATGGGCGGCCTGGGAACGGGCGGCCCCAAGTCCGATATGGACCTGCTGCGCCAGATGGAAGCGCAGATGCGCAACAAGAAGTAACGACTAGTTGAGTCGTGTATGGCGAAGGCCGCCTGGATGGTATTCCAGGCGGCCTTCGCCGTTTGTTCGCTGGTTGTCGCACGCGTGGAAGCGCGTTCTCGACGAGGTGCTTGCCGCTAGTGGCATCCGCAGCCTTCGTGCCCGTCATGGTCGTGGTGACCGTGGCAGCCGCAGGACTCGCCATGCTCGTGGATGTGCTCGTGATCATGTCCATGGCAGTCGCAGGTGGCCTCGCCGTTCTGTGCGAGCGTGCCGGCAATGAGGGCCTCGACGCAGGCATCGCAGCTGCCCTGGGCGCCCGCATAGACCGTGATGCCGGCTTGGGCAAGCGCGTTGATAGCGCCGCCGCCGATACCGCCGCAAATGAGCGTGTCAACGCCACCGTTGGCAAGCAGGCCCGCCAAGGCGCCGTGGCCGGTGCCGCCGGTGCCTACGACCTGCTCGTTGAGCACCTTGCCATCCTGGATGTCGTAGATCTTGAACTGCTCGCTGCGGCCAAAGTGCATAAAGATGTTGCCGTTGTCGTACGTCGTTGCCACCCTCATGGTGCCGACCTCCTTTGCTGGCCATGCGGCCGTCGTCGTGGCGATGGGGGAGTACGCGATATTGCCGCCCTCGATGACGAGCGCTCGTCCGTTGACCAGCGCGTTTGCCACCTTGCGATGCGCGCGACTGCTGATTGCCGCCACCGTGGCGCGGGCGATGCCCATGTGCAGGGCGACGGCCTCCTGATTGAGGCCCTCCAGATCGCACAGGCGCAGCACCTCAAGCTCGTCGACGGTCATGTCGATGGCATCACCGCTGGCCAGGCCATCGGGGGTAAAGCCGCGGTATTCGGGGATGATCCCGACGCGGCGCAGTTTTTCGCGTCTTCCTGCCATGCACACTCCAAATCTGACATATGTCAACAATAGAATAGCGAACGTGCGGATTTGCGCAAGGAATTTCTGGCATATGTCAGAAAATGAGGGCTTATGTTTGGGCTGTGGGGCCGCGTGCGCCTGGGCTACAATAAATCTCGCTTATAGGCGACTGACAGGAGGGTCAATGAGCAAAGCTGATCAGCAGTTTGTAACCATGTGCCGCGATATCTTGGATCATGGCACCACCACCGAGGGCCAAAAGGTCCGTCCGGTGTGGGAGGACGGCACCCCTGCCTATACCATTAAAAACTTTGGTGTCACGGCGCGCTATGATCTGCGCGAGGAGTTCCCCGCGCTCACCCTGCGTCGTACGGCGCTTAAGTCTGCCATGGACGAGATTCTGTGGATCTATCAAAAGAAGTCCAATAACGTGCATGATCTCAACAGCCATATCTGGGATGAGTGGGCCGATGAGACCGGTTCCATCGGTAAAGCCTACGGCTATCAGATTGGTCAGAAGAGCCATTACGCCGAGGGCGACTTCGACCAGATGGACCGTGTGCTGTACGACCTTAAGCACACGCCGTATAGTCGCCGCATTATGACCAATACGTACGTGTTTAGCGATCTGTCCGAGATGCACCTTTATCCGTGCGCCTATAGCGTGACCTATAACGTGACGCAGCGTCCTCAGGACGACAAGCCGACGCTCAACATGATTCTCAACCAGCGCAGCCAGGACATTTTGGCCGCGAACAACTGGAACGTGTGCCAGTACGCCATTTTGCTGATGATGGTCGCGCAGTCGGTCGATATGATTCCCGGTGAGCTGCTGCACGTGATCGCCGACGCCCATATCTATGATCGTCATGTCGATATCGTCCGCGAGCTTATCGAGCGTCCGCAGTTTGCGGCACCCAAGGTAACGCTCAACCCCGATGTGCATGACTTCTATGCGTTTACGACCGATGACCTGATCGTCGAGGGCTATGAGCACGGCCCGCAGGTCAAGAACATTCCCATTGCGGTGTAGGTGGTGCTCATGACGTGTAAGCTATCTGCTATCGTCGCCGTGTGTGACGATTGGGGCATTGGGTGCGAGGGCGACATGGTGGTGTCCAATCGCGCCGATATGCGCCATTTTGTGGCCTGCACCAAGGGCTGCCCGGTTATCATGGGACGCAAGACGCTGCTGAGTTTTCCCGGCGGGCGTCCTCTCAAGAACCGCCGCAATATCGTGCTTACGCGCGACGAGAGCTTTGCCCCCGAGGGCGTCGACGTGGTGCATAGTATCGACGAGGCGCTCGCCGCGGTTGCCGATGAGCCCGTTGCCTGGGTGATCGGTGGCGGCGATGTCTATCGGCATTTTTTGCCGTATTGCGTCGAGGCCGAGGTCACTCATAACCACTGCGTCCATCCCGTGGACACGTACTTTCCCGACTTGGACGCCGATCCCGCGTGGGAGATTGCGCAGCGTAGCGGGGTCGCGACGATTGCCGCCGGTGAGGGTGACGAGGGCGTCGATTATGAGTTCGTGACGTATCATCGCGTTGAGGCGTAAATCGTCTGGCGTGAACGGTATCATCGGGTTGATTGAATGCATGGGGCGGCGCTTAGCGTCGCCTCGTTTGGTATAGATGTGCTGTAAAGAAGGGTGCGGGCTGGCTGCTATGACTGATGCCGTTGAGGTTCTGCGAATTGATTCGCTCGAGGACGAGCGGCTCGATGCTTACGTGCGACTGACCGAGCGTGAGCTTCGCTGCGTGCTGGAGCCGCAGAAGGGCATTTTTATTGCGGAGAGCGCCAAGGTCATCGAGCGTGCCGTGCGCGCCGGATATGAGCCGGTGAGCTTTCTTTTGGGCGAGCGCTGGCTCGACCAGATGATGCCGCTGTTTGACCAGCTTGTCGTGCGCGAGGGAGCGGGTCCGGTTCCCGTGTTCGTGGCCTCCATGGAGCTCATGGAGCAGTTGACGGGCTTTAACGTGACGCGCGGCGCGCTGGCGGCGTTCCGTCGCCCGCGTCAGATTCCGGTTGATGAGTTCTTGGGCGGCGTCGTCGAGGCGGCGGGGGATCGTCCGGTGCGCGTGTGCGTGCTTGAGGGTATTGTCGATCACACCAATGTTGGCGCGATTTTCCGCTCGGCTGCCGCATTGAACGTTGACGGTATTTTGGTCAGCCCGACGTGCTGCGACCCGCTGTACCGTCGCTCGGCCCGCGTGAGCATGGGCACCGTGTTTCAGGTGCCGTGGACGCGCATTGGCAGCGAGGCTCGTGTGTGGCCGCATGATGGCCTGGCGGTACTGCACGATGCCGGTTTTTCGTGTGCCGCTATGGCGTTGACGGACGATTCCGTATCGCTGGACGATCCCGTGCTGCAGGAGATTGACCGCTTGGCAATCTTTATGGGTACCGAGGGTGCCGGCTTGGGCGCCAAGACCATTGCCGGCTGTGACCACGCGGTGCGCATTCCGATGGCGCACGGGGTCGATTCGCTTAACGTGGCCGCGGCGAGCGCCGTCGCCTTTTGGCAGCTGTGCCCGCACGTGAGCAATGAGTATCACTACCAGCCGGGTTTGTATCACTAGGCAGTTTTCCGCACCGCGCTCTAATTCGGGGTGTTTCGGTCGCCGCCAGTCGGTGCTAAGCTAGTATTGGCTTTGGTCTTAAATTGCCGTTATGTTGTTTGACGTATGCTGGCGGGGAGGGCGTGTGGCTAAGAAATCTACGGCTATCGATGTAACGCAGGGTGTCATTTGGCAACAGCTGCTGTCGCTGTGCGTTCCCATCTTTTTTAGTTCGTTTTTTCAGCAGGCCTACACGCTTATCGGTACGTATATCGTTGGCCAGTTTGGCGGCAAGCTCGCGCTGGGTGGCATTCAAGCCACGATGGTGCTCACCGAGCTCTGCATTGGCTTTTGCGTTGGCGTCGGCGCCGGCTGCGCGGTCATTACCGGTCAGTATTTTGGCCAGCACGATGATGAGCGACTGAGTCGTTCGGTCCATACAGCCATGACGCTCGCGCTGGTGGGCGGTATCGCTTTCTCGATTCTTGGCATAGTGTTCGTTGAGCCCATGCTGGTGCTTATGAACACACCGCATGAACTATTGGACGAGGGTGTGGCCTATGCTCGCTGTTATTTTGCCGCGATGGTTGCGGCGCTGCTGCTGAATATGGGAACCGCACTGCTGCGTGCCGTGGGCGACACGCGCGGGCCCGCCGTGATCATTGCCTCTGGCTGCCTTGTTAACGTGGTGCTGGATATCATCTTTGTCGCTGTGTTGCATATGGAGGCGCTGGGCTGCGGCATCGCAGTGGCGCTGACCATTTGCTCCAATGCAACGATGATCGTGTTGCGCATGATGCGCGCTCCGGGTGCATGGCGTCTTTCGCTGTCTAAGCTCGGTATCGATCGCGGTATTTGCAAGAGTATGATCTCGTGTGGTCTGCCACTCGGTTTTCAATCGGCTGCCTATTCGATCTCGAACGTGCTGATCCAGGTGTCGGTTAATTCGTTTGGCGCCGATGTCACGACTGCTTGGGGTCTATCTGGGCGCCTGGATGGCATTATCTGGATGGTGACCGAGGCGCTCGGCGTATCGATCACTACGTTCTCGGCGCAGAACTTTGGCGCGCGCAACTACGAGCGCATGCGCAAGGGCTACCATACGTCGCTCGTGCTGTCGTTTATGCTCATTGGTGGCCTGTCTGCCGTGCTGCTGGTGTTCTCGGGCCCGCTGTCGCGTTTGTTTGTCGACGATGCTTCGATTTCGGCGTACACCACGACGATTCTTCATTTCATCGCGCCGTTCTACGCGATTTTCTCGATTATCGAGAACGCATCGGGCTCCATTCGCGGCGCCGGCGTGAGTTTGCAGCCTATGATGCTCACCATCTTTGGCACCGTTGTCTTGAGGGTGATCTGGGTGTTTGCGATCATGCCCTTCGATCCGTCGCTTGAGCATCTACTGCTGGTCTACCCCGTAACCTGGCTCATTACGGCCACGATGTTCACCATCTACCACCACAGCGGCAACTGGCTAGGCCGCGCCACCGCCTAGCTCATCCGTCGGATACCCCTGATAAGTTGCGGTGAAATAGTTCCTGAAAAGCCCTTGCGGACCGTCAAACAAGTACTATTCCACCGCAACTTCCTTATGAGCTGTAGGTGTTGGCGGAAAACGAATCAATTAGTATTCGATGCCCTGACGGGCTAGGAGGCCTTCGTCGAAGTAGTGTTTGACGGGTCGCATTTCGGTGACCAGGTCCGCGAGGTCTGCGAGGGCAGCAGGCCGCGGCCGGTTAGCACGAGCTCCGTGGTGGCGGGCTTTATCGCAATCAGTTCCTCGACATTCTCTCGCGCCCCAAAGCAGCCTTCGTCTTGCCCTTGCCGTCGCCCGTATAGATTTGAACCTTGCCGACTTCCAGTGATGCCATCTCTGTCCTTTCGTGCCCGGCGTCGGTTTATCGCCGTCTGGGTTGGGTATTCTAGAAAGCATTATCAACCCCAGTAGATGGAGTTCAAGCAGATGGAGATGGATGACAACAAACGTAGACGGAATATGATCCTCTACGTGCTCATCGCCTTCGTCGTCTACCTCGTGCTCTCGACCGTTCTGTTCCCCAACATCGGTCACACGCAGCAGATTACGAAGACCGATTATTCGACGTTTGTCAAAGCGCTCGATAAGAAGAGCGTTGACAAGGTTGAGTACAACACGGACGATTACTCGATTTATTACACCAAAAAGGGCGAGGACGAGAACATCGCTTACAAGACGACCGGTGTGCCGAATGATGCGGGCTTTACCGATCGCGTGCTTGAATCCGGTGCGTCCCTGGAGTCCGTCGTTCCAGATAAAAACTCGGGTCTGATGACCTACTACCTGCTCACACTCATCCTTCCCATGGCGATTTTCTTCCTCATCGGCTGGTGGCTCAACCGCCGCATGAAGAAGGCTATGGGCGATGACGGCCCGTCGATGAACTTTGGTGGCGGCGGTTTTGGCGGCGGCGGACTGGGCAAGTCCGGTGCTCGCGTGATCGCCTCCAAGGACGTGGGCGTGACCTTTAAGGATGTCGCTGGCCAGGAAGAGGCCAAGGAATCCCTCAAGGAGGTCGTCGACTTTCTGGAGAAGCCGCAGCGCTACGAGGAAATTGGCGCCAAGCTGCCGCGCGGTGCTCTCCTTGTTGGCCCTCCGGGTACCGGTAAGACCCTACTCGCCAAGGCTGTGGCCGGCGAGGCGGGCGTGCCGTTCTTTAGCATTTCGGGCTCTGAGTTCGTCGAGATGTTTGTCGGCCGCGGCGCCGCCAAGGTTCGCGACCTGTTTAAGCAGGCCAAGGAAAAGGCCCCGTGTATCGTGTTTATCGACGAGATCGATACCATCGGCAAAAAGCGTGACGGCGGCGGCTTTAGCGGCAATGATGAGCGCGAGCAGACGCTCAACCAGTTGCTGACCGAGATGGACGGCTTCGATAACCACAAGGGCATCGTCGTCCTCGCTGCCACCAACCGTCCCGACAGCCTTGACCCGGCCTTGCTGCGCCCCGGCCGTTTTGACCGCCGCATCCCCGTTGAGCTGCCCGACCTGACCGGCCGCAAGAACATCCTCGAGCTGCATGCGAAGAGCGTGAAGACGCAGCCGCCGATCGACCTGTCCGCGATTGCCCGCGCCACGCCCGGCGCCTCGGGCGCCGACCTGGCCAACATCATCAACGAGGGCGCCCTACGTGCCGTCCGCGAGGGGCGCAAGCGTGCCACGCAGGACGATTTTGAGGAGTCGGTGGAGGTCGTTATCGCCGGACAGCAGCGTAAGTCCACGGTGCTGTCCGACCACGAGAAGCAGGTCGTTTCCTACCACGAGATCGGCCATGCTATCGTTGCCGCCCGCCAGAAGGGGTCTGCGCCGGTCACCAAGATTACCATCGTGCCGCGCACGAGCGGCGCTCTGGGCTATACCATGCAGGTTGAGGAGGATGAGCGCTTCCTGACCACACGCCAGGAGGTCCTGGACAAGCTCGCCGTCTACTGCGGCGGACGTGCCGCCGAGGAGCTCATCTTTGGTGAGATGACGACCGGCGCCGCCAACGATATCGAGCAGGCCACCAAGCTCGCCCGCAACATGGTGACGCGCTTTGGTATGTCCGATGAGTTTGGCATGATGGCGCTCGGTACCGTGCAGAATGCGTATCTCAACCAGGACACGTCGCTCACCTGCGCCCCCGGTACGGCCGAGCGCGTGGACGCAATTGTCGCCAAGCTGATCGAGGACGCGCACGACCGCGCTCTGCAGATCCTGAAGGAGAACAAGTTCAAGCTCCACGAGCTGGCTCGTTATCTGTACAAGAAGGAGACGATCACGGGCGAGGAGTTTATGAATCTCCTCACGCGCGAGAATCCGCTGATGCCGAAGCAGCAGTAATACTGGTTGCGCAGTCTCAATCGCCCCATTTGAGTGTCCATCTCAAATGGGGCGTTTTGCGTAGGGAGAGTTGTATATGAAGATCGTGGTAAGTGCCTGCTTGATGGGCGAGAGCTGCAAGTATAACGGGCTCGATAACTACCACCGCGCGTTGGTCGAAGCGTGCGAACGCACAGGGACCGAGGTACTCCTCGTATGTCCCGAGGTTTTTGGCGGTCTGACCACGCCGCGCGACCCGTCCGAGATTGTGAACGGCGAAGTTCGTACCTGCGAGGGCGTGTCCGTTGACCGGGAATTCCGCTTGGGCGCTCAACGTGCGCTCGATATGTGCGAGCAGGCGGGCGGGCCGGAAGAGATCGCCGCGTGCATCCTGAAGGACCGTAGTCCCTCGTGCGGCGCGGGCCGCGTCTACGACGGCACCTTTAGCGGTACGCTCACAGCGGGCAACGGCGTTTTTGTCGATCTGTTACTGCGTCACGGCTACCGCGTCATTCCGGCTAGCGAGTTCGACCCCAAAATACTTGAGCAATAAAAAAACCACCACAAAGGTGCCTGTCCCCTTTGTGGTGGTTTTGGGCTTGGCCTAGAGGGTGTGGCCGTAGGCGTTGGCGGCCTTGATGGCGGCGGCGAACTTTTCGTCGGTGAAGGGCTCAGGGTTGCCCTGCTTCCACTCGTTGGTGGCGTGCGCGTATTCGCACAGGGCAGGGATGTCGGCCTCGGAAAGCCCGACCTGCTCAAGCGTCACGGGCAGGCCCATCTGCTTGTTAAAGGCGGCGTAGCGCACAAGGTTCTCGGTATCGCCCGTATAGGCAAACAGGACGAGCACGCCCAAGCTCACGACCTCGCCGTGCAGATAGGTTCCCTCGCGCGCAATGCTGCACGTCGCATTGTAGAACGCGTGCGCCACGCTCGAGTTGTAGTAGTAATCGTTTTGGTTGGTCAGGTTCGAGACATAGCCCGTGTTGACCACGATGTCGAGCGCGATCTGCTTTACGGCCTCGGTCGACAGGTCTTGGCGCACGTCCTCAAGACCCTGGACGCCATAGGTAAACAGCGGCTCGGAGCAGGTGTGGGCGAGTGCCAGGCCAAGACCGGCGGTGTGCTCCAAATTACCGGCGCTCGTGGCGTACTCGACCTCGGGCTGCTTAGACAGGGCATCGCCCACGCCGGCCCAGAAGTACTCTGCCGGTGCCTCGGCGATGATCTTGGGGTTGATGAAGATGTGCGCCGGTCGGTTGGGGTACGAATAGCCCTCGAGCGAGCCATCGTCATTGTAGACAACGGCAATGGCGGTCGCGGCCGAGCAGTTGGAGCAAATCGTCGGTACGGTAAAGACGATCTTCTTGAGCTCGATGGCTGCGGTCTTCACGGTGTCGAGTGCCTTGCCGCCGCCACATGCGATGAGCGCGTCGGCTTCCTGGCAGGCAGGGGAGTTCACGACCTTGGCGATATTGGCACGCGTACTGTTGGTGCCATAGACGCGCGTCTCCAGGACCTCGACATCGGTACCTTCAAGTGCCGCCTCGATTCCCGGCAGCGCCGCAGCCAGGGCTCGCTTGCCGCCAATGATGGCGACCTTGGTCGCTCCGTACTCGGCCAGTGCGGCGGGCAGCTCGGTAAAGCAATCCTCGCCAACGGTATAATCACTCATTCCAATCGTGCGCATGGCAACCTTCTTTCTTTCGATAAAGTGCTTTCAGGTATTTTGCTCCTAGAGAAGGTCCACAGCCGCGAGAAATTTCGAACGTATAAAACCAGTGTTGAGGGTTTTTCGCCGGCGCGGAACGTGCTAGCATACTCCGCATAAGCGTTGATGGGGACGAGTAGTCGGCCGTACGCATGTTACAGAGAGCGGGGAGCGCTGAGAACCCGTGCATGCGACCGATGAAAATCACCCCGGAGCTGCGGTCCCAACGGACGCGTCGCACAGGCTCGTCTTAGTAGATATCGCCGAGATGGTCGTCGATACAGGCCAGCCGAGTAACGGATGCGAGCGCGCGAATATGCGGGCGAGGGCATCTAAGCTGGGTGGTTAAGCGAAGAGCTTTTACGGGCAGGCTGCCCGTTTTGTGGCGCTTCGTCCCAGCTTGTAGGGACGGGCGCTTTTTTGGTGCCCAACGGGCGTGCGCGCCCACGACATGAAAGGGGTACCGTGGCAAACGAGTACAAGCAGACGATGAATCTGCCCAAGACCGGTTTTCCCATGCGTGCCGGTCTTTCCAAGTCCGAGCCCAAGCGACTCAAGGACTGGCAGGACAACAAGGTCTACGAGCAGGTTCTGAAGAAGAACGAGGGTCACAAGAAGTTCGTGCTGCACGACGGTCCTCCGTACGCCAACGGTCCGATCCACATCGGCCATGCCATGAACAAGATCTCCAAGGACATGATCAACCGCTACTGGATGATGCAGGGCTATGAGGTTCCCTATGTCCCCGGTTGGGACTGCCATGGTCAGCCGATCGAGCATAAGGTCGAGGAGAAGCTCGGCACCGAAAAGTTTAACCAGACCTCCACGGCCAAGATTCGTGAGCTTTGCAACGAGTTCGCTGTCGAGAACATCGAGCTGCAGAAGGCCGGCTTCCGTCGCCTGGGCGTGCTTGGCGACTGGGACAACCCCTACCTGACGCTCTATCACCAGCATGACGCTGCCGACATCGAGGTCTTCAAGGCCATGTTCGACAAGGGCATGATCTATCGCGGTCACAAGCCCGTCCACTGGTGCAAGCACTGCCATACCGCACTTGCTGAGGCCGAGATCGAGTACTCCGACGAGACGAGCCCGTCCATCTTCGTGCGCTTTGAGATGACCTCCAAGCCCGCCGGCCTCGAGAACTTCGACGGCCCGGTTGACTTTATCATCTGGACGACCACGCCGTGGACCATCCCCTCCGACCAGGCAGTTTCTCTCAAGCCCGGTGCCGCCTACGTCGCCGTTGAGCACGACGGCCGCGCCGAGGTCATGCTCGAGGACTTGGCTCCCAAGTGCTGCGAGGAGTTTGGCTGGGAGTACACCCCGGTTGTGGTCGACGGCAAGCCCTATGTGGTTCCCGCCGAGACCTTCCATCACATTCACTATAAGCAGCCGATCTTTGACGGTGTCGAGGGCGTTGCGCTGTTGGCCGATTACGTCGGTGTCGATGACGGTACCGGTATCGTTCACAACTCGCCCGGTCACGGCGTCGACGACTACTTCGCCTGCCTCAAGGAGGGCATCACCGACATTTGCATGCCGGTCGATGACGACGGCAAGTTCTACACCGGCGAGGAGTTTGGCACCGGCGGCCCCTTCAGCGGCATGGATACCGACGAGGCCAACCCGCACATCATCGAGTTCCTGCGCGAGCGCGGCACCTTGGTCCTCGAGAAGAAGATCACGCACAGCTATCCGCACTGCTGGCGCTGTAAGCACCCGGTGCTCTTCCGTGCTACCGACCAGTGGTTCGTCTCGATGGACAAGACCGGTCTGCGCGAGCAGGCTGGCAAAGAGGTCCGCGAGAACGTCAAGTGGTATCCGGCCCATGCCGCCAACCGCATTGGCGCCATGGTCGAGCAGCGTCCCGACTGGTGCATCAGCCGCCAGCGCAACTGGGGCGTGCCTATCCCCAGCTACACTTGCGCCGACTGCGGCGAGAAGGTCATGAACGACGCCACGCTCGACGCCGTCATCAAGCTCTTCCACGAGAAGGGCTCCGACGCCTGGTTCACCGACGCTCCCGAGAGCTACCTGGGTGAGGCCTGCGTCTGCCCCAAGTGTGGCGGCCATCACCTCAAGGCCGATAAGGACATCCTCGACGTGTGGTGGGACTCCGGCGTGTCCTGGAAGGCCGTCTGCGAGTACCGTTCCGAGCTGGAGTACCCGGCGGACGTGTATCTTGAGGGCTCCGACCAGCATCGTGGCTGGTTCCAGAGCTCGCTGCTCACTTCGGTGGGTGCCAACGGCCACGCTCCGTACAAGGCTGTCGTCTCGCAGGGCTTCACCCTTGACGGCCAGGGCCGCAAGATGTCCAAGTCGCTCGGCAATGTCATCGACCCCAATAAGGTCTGCGACGAGATGGGCGCTGACATCATCCGTCTGTGGGTTGCCTCCGTCGACACCAGCTCTGACGTCTCCATCGACCACGAGATCCTCGCTCGTACGTCTGATGCCTACCGTCGTTTCCGCAACACGCTGCGCTTCTTGCTCTCCGAGCTCGAGGGTCAGTTTGAGCCCGAGACCGACGGCGTCGCCTTTGCCGACCTGCTGCCGCTCGACAAGCTCATGGTTGCCCGCCTGACCCAGGTCCAGGCCGAGGTCGACGATGCTTACGCCAGCTACGAGTTCCCGCGCGCCTACCGTGCGCTCTACGACTTTGTGGTTACCGAGCTCTCAAACGTGTACCTCGACGCCCTGAAGGACCGTCTGTACTGCGACAAGCCCGGCTCGCTCGAGCGCCGCAGCGCCCAAACCGTGCTGGCCGAGCTCTTCTCGATGCTCATGCGCGACCTGCAGCCGATTCTGTCCTACACGGTCGACGAGGCCATGGCATATGCGCCCGCCGGCTGCGTCGATCACCAGAAGTACGCCGCGCTGCTCGATTGGTACAAGTCGCCCATCACGGTCGACGAGGCCAATGAGTTTGAGGGCGTGCTCGAGGCTTCGCTCGAGCTCCGTAGCGCCGTGACCAAGGCCCTTGAGGATGCCCGTTCTGCCGGCACCTTCACTAAGAGCCAGCAGGTCCGCGTCAAGGCGGTCGTTCCCGCCGAGATGTACGCGCTGCTGACCGGTGATAAGGCCGTCGACCTGGCCGAGTTCTACATCGTCTCCGATGTTGAGCTGACCCAGGGCGAGGAACTCTCCGTTGCCATTGAAGCTGCCGAGGGCGAGTGCTGCGACCGTTGCTGGAACTACCGCACCACCGTTGGCGAGTACAACGGCCACGCACATATCTGTAAGCGCTGCGCTGACGCGCTGTAGGTTACGGCGTTCGTAGAACGCCGTAACCTACCGACGCTGCAAACGCCCCTAAGCGGCAATCTGACGTTCAATCGTCGGTCGCGTACCAAAGTACGCTTCCCTCCTCTTTCACGTCACCTTGCTCGCTTAGGGACGTTTTCGCTGTTGGTGACGGCAACGCGGCTTTTCCATTGTTGGAACTAGAGCCTTCTCTTTCGACCTGTGCTCTTAGTCGAAAGCTATTTAGCGACATTCCGTTATTCGGAATGTCGCTTTTGTTTTGTGCTGGTTATTTCGCTTGCGTTGGTGGATATGTCGTGCGCTCTGCGTGTGGCAATATAAGATGGTTAATTGCGTTAAGCGGAATTCGATGTTCTTGAGGGTAGGGGATTGATTTGGGTCGTACTGGGGATATGACGCCGCCTTTGCGTTGGCGGTTAGGTGTTGCTGGTGGGGTGGCACTCGTTGTGCTCCTTGTTGACCAGTTGACCAAGCTTGCGGTTCGTGCCGTCGGCGATGCTCTGCATGTGACTGTTATCCCCGGTGTGATCGACTTTCTATTTGTCCGTAATATCGGTGCTGCCTTTAGCATGGGCGAGGGGCATGGCATCGCGTTTGCCGTGCTGGCGTTGGCGGTTATTATCGCTATTGCCGTGTACCTCGTTCGTGCACCCCAGCTCGCCCATCTTGAGGTTGTGGGCATGGCGATGGTTGCGGGCGGCGCCATTGGCAACGCGATCGACCGTCTTGCTTTTGGCTTCGTGACCGATTTTATTGCCACTACCTTCATTGATTTCCCCGTCTTTAACGTTGCGGACATCGGTATTACCGTGGGTGTCGTGCTCGCCCTCGTTGGTTACATGTTCTTGAGCCCCGCCGCTCGCGAGGTCGATGCGACCGCTGAGCTCAACGCCCGTGATGAGGCTCGCGCCAAGCGCAAAGCTAAGCAGCGTGGGGAGCGTGCCCGCAAGATTCGCGAAAGGAATGAGCGCTAATGGCCGACATCCATATTCTTGTTGCCGACGATGCCGCTGGTCAGCGTCTCGATGCCTACCTGGGTGCCAATGATGGCTGTCCCACGCGTTCTGCCTGCGCACATCTGATCGAAGGCGGCGCCGTTGCCGTCAACGGCGAGACCTGCCTGTCAAAAAAGTATGCCGTGCGCGCCGGCGACCGCATCTCGGTTGACTTGCCCGAGCCACACGACCCGACCGACGTGATTCCCGAGGCCATCCCGCTCGACATTCGCTACGAGGACGACTACCTCATTGTACTCTCCAAGCAGCGCGGTCTCGTGTGCCATCCTGCTCACGGCCACGAGAGCGGTACGCTTGCGAACGCCCTGGTCTACCACTGCGGCATCGACCATCTGGGCACCGTTCAGGGCGAGGACCGCCCCGGCATCGTGCATCGTCTGGATCGCGATACCTCGGGCCTTATGCTCGCGGCTAAAGATGACGACACCCAGCGCGCGCTCCAAAATCTTATCCGTACGCGCACGCTCGACCGCCGCTACATTACGCTTGTTCACGGTCACATTGCCATGGACGAGGGCACTATCAATACCGGTATCGCCCGTTCTACGCGGGACCGCGTGAAGATGGCGGTTTCCGATGATCCCTTTGCACGCCAGGCCATCACGACCTTTAAGGTCCTCGAGCGCTTCGAATCCACGCGTTTTGACGACGGCTATACCCTCGTCGAGTGCCACCTATTTACGGGCCGCACACATCAGATTCGCGTGCATATGCGCCATATCAACCACGCCTGCGTGGGCGATCCGCTTTACGGCAAGTGCGATGCGCGCGCTGACCAGGGCCTGACCAGGCAGTTCCTGCATTCCTGGCGCGTGGCATTCGATCATCCCGTGACGGGGGAGCGCATTGAGTGCCGTGATGAGCTACCGTGGGATCTTGCGGCGGTTCTGGATGATCTGGCCCCGCGTTCGCTCGGCCGTACTGCCGCTGGCGACGAAATCGTCCCGCAGCTCGGTCTGCTCGAAGCCTAGCCAGTATTAGGTGGTTTCTTGAACTCGGTAAGCCTGCGGTAAGATATACGGTTGTTTACGTAACGCGTTGCTGGGAGCCTGCATGCTCGCCTTTTTACAAACCAACACACCCATCGTGATCTTCAACCAGATTGTTGTCACGCTGCTCACGGTCTGCTTTCTGTACCAGGTGGTCTTCTTTGTCATTGGCGCTCTTCGTGGCGAGGTCGCGCCTCCCAAGGCAAAAAAACTCCATCGCTATGCTTTCTTTATTGCGGCACATAACGAGGAGGCCGTGATTGCCAACCTCGTTCGCTCCATCAAGGACCAGGATTATCCGTCCGAGCTTATCGAGGTCTTCGTGGTCGCCGATGCCTGCACCGACAACACCGCGCAGCTCGCGCGCGAGGCCGGTGCCATTGTTTACGAGCGTAATGACCTCGCTCGCAAGGGCAAGAGCTGGGTCATGGACTTTGGTTTCGATCGCATTCTCAACGAGTATCCCGACACGTTTGAGGGCTACTTCATCTTCGATGCCGACAACGTCATCTCCCGCGATTACGTGTCTAAGATGAACGACGCCTTTGACCAGGGATTCCATGTGGTCACGAGCTATCGCAACTCCAAGAACTTCGGCAGCTCGTGGATCTCGGCAGCTAATGCTACCTGGTATCTGCGCGAGGCGCGCTTTCTCAACAACGCGCGCAATATCTGCAGGACTTCCTGCGCTGTCTCGGGATCGGGCTACCTTATCTCCGCCAGCGTTATCGAGGGCATGCACGGCTGGCAGTTCCACACGCTGACCGAGGACATTCAGTTCACTACGTTCTGCGCCATTCACGGCATTCGCATTGGCTATGCGCCGGCGGAGTTTTTTGACGAGCAACCCGTGACGTTCAAGGCATCCTGGAAGCAGCGTATGCGCTGGACCAAGGGCTTCTACCAGGTCTTTTTTACCTATGGCAAGCATCTTGTCAAATCGACGTTCCGCTATCATCGCTTTGCCGCGTACGACATGTTTATGACCATCGCTCCGGGCATGCTGCTGTCCCTGATCTCGATGCTCGCCAATGCCACGTTCCTCATCGTGGGCGGCCTTTCGCACGGCTTCTTGGCTACCGAAGTTGAGATGCAGGCGTGTGCCGCTTCGCTCATTATGACCTTTGCGATGATGTACCAGACCTTCTTTATCCTGGCGCTGCTCACGACCATCTTTGAGTACAAGCATATTCACTGCGCACAAAAGTGGCGCCTGGTGACCAACCTGTTTACCTTCCCGATCTTTATGTTCAGCTATATCCCCATCACGGTTGCTGCGCTGTTCCTGAAGGTCGACTGGGTTCCTACCCAGCATGCCGTAAACGTCACTCTCGACGAGGTCATGCAAGGCGCCAAATAACCACCACCAAAACCACCACAAAGGGGACAGTGCACCTTTGTGGTGGTTTTTGTATTTGATCGCTCAGTTGAGGGAGTTTCGATGTTCTATATCCCGTTTTGGATTTGCATCTTTGCCGGCGCGGTCATTGATGCCCGAGAGCGACGGTTTCCCAATGAGCTTGCCGGCGCATGTGCCGTGGCGGCTTTTGCGGGCGTTTGGCTCGACAAGGGTGTTAACACAACGCTTGACCACGCAGGTCTTGCCGTCATCGTGTATCTTGCTCTCGTGTTGACTGAGTCCCTCTGGCGTCGTCTTCGCCAAACCTCGGGCATTGGCATGGGAGATGTCAAGGCGCTCTTCGCGCTTTGCACGCTCGATCCTATGGGTGGCATCGTGGCATTTGCTGCCTCGCTCCTGGCGCTTGCCATCACCTGCCTCATCACAAAATCGCGCTCCCTGCCATTGCTCCCGTTTTTGGTGCCGATTTTTGCCATAATCGAGGTCGTGGGCTGCACGTTGTAACCGATTGCGCATCCTTCTTAAGGAGCATGCCATGACAACTAATCAAGAAACGGCCGTCATTAAGGCGTGCATGGACCGTATTCCCTCGGCATTGCCGCCCGAACTTGTCGAGCGCATTGCCGCCGATCGTGCTTCGGGCTATGTCAACCCGTATCGTTGCAACGACGACCAGGTCATCCGTCGTGTTGATCGCGCTGCCGACAAAGGCACGCTTATGCGTCCCGCGTTTATGCGCGATACCGAAAAGATTCTTCATCTTCCGGCGTACACGCGTTATGCAGGCAAAACGCAGGTCTTTAGCTTCCGTAGCAATGACGATCTGTCGCGCCGCGGTTTGCACGTGCAGCTGGTCTCGCGTATCGCTCGCGATATCGGGCGCGCTCTGGGGCTCAATTGCGATCTGATCGAGGCGATTGGTCTGGGCCACGACTTGGGACACACGCCTTTCGGCCATGCCGGCGAGCGCTTCCTCAACGATATCTATCATGAGCGTACCGGCCGCTTCTTTTTCCATAACGTGCAGTCGGTCCGTGTGCTCGATGCCCTATATGGCCGCAATGTGTCGCTCCAGACGCTCGACGGCGTGTTGTGCCATAACGGCGAGTACGAGCAGCGCGAGTTTGAGCTCTCGGACATGGGCTCCTTTGACCAGTTCGACCGAACTGTCGAGGACTGCATTGCCACGGGCTATGGCGCCATTGAGCACCTGCGTCCCATGACGCTCGAAGGCTGCGTGGTCCGCATCTCGGATATCCTTGCCTACGTTGGGCGCGATCGCCAAGACGCAATTGCGGCGGGCCTGCTGGCACCCGACGCTTTTGACGATGGCCTGGGCGGGGCTTACAACAGCTGGATCCTTACGCATGCCTCCATCGATATCGTTGAGCACAGCTATGGCAAGCCGCGCATCGAGATGAGCGAGGACCTGTTTGAGGAAATCCGCCGTGCCAAGCGCGAGAACTACGAGAAGATCTATAGCAAGGGCGGCATCGAAGGCGACTCCGAGGCGGAGCTGCGCGAGGCCTTCGATAAACTTTATGACCGTTGCCTGCAGGATATAAACGAAGGCGATGAGTCCTCGTACATCTTTAAGCACCATATTTCTCGCATTGAGCAGCAGCTTTCCTACTACGATCGCGTCTATGCCTGGCAGGACGATATAGATCAGACCGTAGTGGATTACATTTCGAGCATGACGGACGGCTATTTCTGCGAGCTGACGAGCAAGCTGTTCCCGGGTCTAAAGTTTCCGCATCGTACCTATATTAACGAACGGTAGTTCGTATCCTTTCGGTATACTGGTTAGTTGAAAACGTTTTTGATTGATGCACGGGATGGCTATGGACGACCTTTTTTCTGCCTCGACGCGCGAGCGTTCCTTTAAAAATGCGCCGCTCGCGGTGCGCATGCGCCCCAATTCGCTCGATGAGTACGTGGGTCAGCAAAAGGCCGTCGGTAAGGGCTCATGGTTGCGTGCCGCGATCGAGCACGACGTGCTTTCGAGCGTGATTCTGTACGGGCCTGCCGGTACGGGTAAGACGACGCTGGCCCATATTATCGCCAACCATACCAAGAGCGAGTTTGTCGAGGTCAGCGCCGTCACGGGTACCGTGAAGGACCTGCGTCGCGTGATCGACGAGGCAAAGACTCGCCTGAATACGTATGACCGTCGTACCATCCTGTTTATCGACGAGATTCATCGCTTTTCGAAGTCACAACAGGATGCCTTACTGCATGCGGTTGAGAACCGTACCGTCATTATGATTGGCGCTACGACGGAGAATCCGTACTTCGAAGTCAACTCGGCATTGCTCTCGCGTGGTCGTGTTGTGGAGCTTGAGCACCTTAAGGACGAGGACATAGCCACGCTTATTGAACGTGCGCTTGAGGCACCGCAGGGCTTGAACGGTAAGTTCTCGGTCGATGAGGATACGGTCAAGACCATCTGCACGCTGGCAGCGGGTGACGCTCGCTCGGCGCTCACGACGCTCGAGCTTGCGAGCGAGATTGCCGTCACGCGTCCCGATACCGAGGGAACGCCATCGCCGGCGGCGGGGGAGCGCTATCCCATCACCGTGGATGACGTTAAGATCGCCAACCCGCGTCGTGGTTTTTCGTACGACAAAAACGGCGACATGCACTACGACATTATCAGTGCGTTCATCAAGTCTATGCGCGGAAGCGACCCCGATGCCACGATCTATTGGCTCGCGCGTATGATTGACGCAGGGGAGGATCCTAAGTTTATCGCTCGCCGCATTATGATTCAGGCCTCGGAGGACGTCGGTAACGCCGATCCGCAGGCGCTTTTGGTGGCACATGCTGCGTTTAAATCCGCCGAGGTCATTGGCTATCCCGAATGTCGCATTAACCTGGCTCAGGCTGCGCTCTATGTGTGCTTGGCGCCAAAATCCAACGCGTGCGAGGCCTCGATCGATGCGGCGCTGGCCGATATCCATTCAAGTGGGCTGCGCGAAGTGCCGAGTTATCTGCGCGACCGTCATCGCCCGGGCAGCGACGAGTACGGTGTGTATAAGTATCCGCATGATTATCCCGAAGGCTGGGTTGATCAGCGCTATTTGCCCGAGGGACTGGAGCGCGGCGCGTTCTGGCAGCCTGCCGGGCGCGGCTGGGAAGAGTGGCGCGTAGAGCAAAGCGAGCGCGACCGCAGCGGGAATGCACCGAAGTAGCTGCTGATAATTGTGTCCCACGTTGCTGCTCTTGGCATGTTCGGTCCCCTTTGGGGTACCATGAAAAGCGTCTGTATTTCGATTTTTCCGGGAGGCTTGTATGAGTCCCATTCAAATCGCCCTGCTGCTGCTCGCCGTTGCCGGCGTGTGGGCCATCGCTGAGCTCGCGCTTACCCTGCGCAAGACCCGCAATGTTGTCGACTCGCTCGATAAGACCGTGAACGACCTCAACAACACCATCGCCGAGGCTCAGCCTGTGGTGGCAAAGCTCGATGGCGCTGTCGATGAGCTTACGCCGGCGCTTGCCCAGATGGAGCCGCTACTTAAGTCGAGCAAGACGGCAGTTGATGCCCTTACCTCCAATCTCGTAGAGGTCGAAGCCGTGGTTCGCGACATTTCTGAGGTTACGGGCAGCATGGCCGAGGCCAGCAATGCTGTGTCTAGCGTGACCGACTCTGCCGCCGGTGCTGTGCAGAAACTCTTTAACAAGGTGAAGGCTCCCGCGGCCGACGCTGAGCGCAAGCTTTCCGCTGCCGAAGAAGCCGAGCAGCCGACCGAGCGTGTCCTGATTGGCGAAGCCGGGGACGATGTCGCTGCTGGTGACAATGATGCACAGAAGCCTGCTGCTAAAGCAGCCCAGTATTACACCTACACGCCCGCCGAGACCACCGAGGAGTCCTGCGATGAGTAGCGAAGCAACTTGCCCCATTACGCTGACCGTTGCCGGCGACCCGCGTCTGGCGCGCCTTGTGCGCATGACGGCGGCAAATGTCGGTGCGCTCTGCTCCATGTCCGTCGATCGCATCGAGGACATTCGTATGGCTGCCGAGGAAGCATTTATTTTCGGCTGCACGGCTGTTGATTCCGATGACATCTCGATCAAATTCGATGTCGACGAATCTCACGTTGGCATGACCTTTACCTTTGGTGACCAGGCCACCGTCGACGAGGATGACCAGGCCGCTGTGTATGCCGAGCTCATTTTGGCGAGCGTGTGCGATTCCTACGAAAAGACTGCGGCGCCCCTGACGCTTTCCCTCGACCTCAAGGCGGATATCTAATATGACCGAACGTTCCCGGAGCGGTAAGACCGCTTGGGACAAGGAGAAAACCCGCGAGCTGTTTCGTCGCTATAAAGAGACCGGTGACCCGGACGCACGCGAGCAGCTCGTCATGTCCCACATGAACCTGGTAAGGTTTCTTGCCAACAAATTTAAGAACCGCGGCGAGCCGCTCGATGATCTGATGCAGGTTGGCTATTTGGGCCTGCTCAAGGCTATCGACCGCTTTGATCCCGAGCGCGGACTCGAGTTCACGACGTTTGCGACACCCACTATCCTGGGCGAGATCAAACGCCATTTCCGCGACAAGGGCTGGAGCGTGCGCGTGCCCCGTCGCTTGCAGGAGCTCTCGGCCAAGGTCAACCAGGCTACCGATAAGCTCACCAACGAGCTACAGCGCTCGCCCAAGGTTGAGGAGATCGCTGAGTATCTAGATGTGACTGTCGATGAGGTCCTCGAGGCTATGGAATCGTCTTCGGCTTATACCTCGGTGCCCATCGAGGCTCCTGGTGCGTCCGATTCCGACGATGCCCCCTCGATTCTCGACCGTTACGCCGACGACGACAACGAGCTCGACTTTACCGATGACCGCTTGGTGATTGAGGAGGCCATCCGTGATTTCTCGCCGCGCGAGCGCGAGGTGATCGAGCTGCGCTTTGTGAAGGGCATGACCCAGATCGAGATCGCCAAGAAGCTGGGTATTTCTCAGGTGCAGGTTTCGCGTCTGCTGCGCCGCACGCTTAAGAAGATTCAGGACAAGATTGACCCCGACGGAGTGATGATTCGTTCATGAGTGAGCACCCCCAACAAACCGATCGCGTGCTGCGCGACACCCGCATTCTGACGCTGCGCATTTGGGCTGTTGTCGGCTGCATTGTTATTGCTGCTGTCATCTTTAACCTTATGGGCATCCTGGCACCGGTCATTGAGTTTCTTGCCGTCGGCTCCATCATTGCTTTTGTGATGTCCCCGATCACCAACTGGCTCGAGCACCATGGCGTGAATCGCGGCATCGGTTCGCTTATCGCGCTTATTGTTGTTGTTGCCGTGCTCGTCGGTGTCGTTTGCATCTTGTCGCCGATTCTCTTTGGCCAGATCATGGAAGTCCTGAGCCGCCTGCCCGAGCAGCTTCGTGTTGCGGGTGGCGATCTCAATGAGATGATCTCGCATGCCAAGACGCTCAACAACACGCCGCTCAAGGAGTATTTGGACGATAATCTTTCGTCGCTGGTTGCCGTGGCATCGAAGTATGTGTCTCAGATCGCTGCTGAGCTTGGCCGCGGTGTGTTCCCGCTCATCACCAATACGGCCTCGCAGTTGTTCGTGATCTTCCTTGGTCTGGTGCTTGCCTACTGGGTGGCCTGCGACTACCCTCGCATGCATCACGAGATTTGCACCATCATCGGTCAGGAGAAGGAGACCTCGTACCGCTTTATGGTCGCCATCCTTTCTCGCTCTGTCGGCGGCTACATGCGCGGTATGGTCGTGACGTCCATCTGCGGTGGTTTCCTCGCCTTTATCGGTTTTATGATCATCGGTCATCCGTATGCGGCGCTCATGGCTATCTTTACCGGCATCATGCATTTGGTTCCGGTCGTCGGTCCCTGGGTGAGCGCAGCAATCGCTACGGTACTCGGCTTCATGTTCAGTCCCATGTTGGCGTTATGGACGCTCATCGTGACGATGGTCGCGCAAAACGTCACCGATAACGTGATTTCGCCTAAGGTCATGCAGAGCTCGGTGCAGGTGCATCCCATCATGAGCCTCACGGCGCTCGTTATTGGCTCGGCACTCATGGGCCCCATCGGCATGATTATTTCCATCCCGCTGTGTGCGGCCCTCAAGGGTATCTTCGTATACTACTTCGAGAATGAGACCGGCCGCCAGCTTGTGGCCTATGATGGCGCCGTGTTTAAGGGCACGCCGTACCGCGATGCCGATGGCAACCCGGTCGCCGCCTACGACGCGCTCGGCGACGACACCTTCATCTACGAGTCCGAGCTCATCGGTAACGAGACTGCGCCCGAGGCCAAGGCCATGCCCAGGCCCGAGCTCGATAATCCCTGGATCAAGCTCTCTGGTCTGCAGCCCGATGCCACGGGCTTCTTCAAGAACCCCTTTGCCAAGGACGATGACTCCATCTCGGACGACACCAAAACCGGCATCGACGGCTCCATGGACGATGACGACAACTAGCGGGGTAATTCGGGTTAACATTCATACGCACTAACATGCAATTTCGCTGAAGGGCCGGCATTGTGCCGGCCCTCTTTTTTGCACTTGCGCGGCGGGATGGTAATATCGTTACGTTTGAACTGTTTCGATGTGAAACCGAGGAGATTCCCTCTATGAGTGCTGACTACCCGTCAATGACTACGGCCGAGATCCGCTCCAAGTTCCTCAACTTCTTTGAGGAGCGCGGTCTTAAGCTCTATCCTTCTTCGTCCCTCGTCCCCGATGATCCCTCGCTGCTGCTTGCCAACGCCGGCATGAACCAGTTTAAGGAGTACTACCAGGGCAAGAAGACCATGAAGGAGATCGGCGCGATCTCCTGCCAGAAGTGCGTCCGCACCAACGACATCGATTGCATCGGCGAGGACGGTCGTCATTTGTCGTTCTTCGAGATGCTCGGCGATTTCTCTTTTGGCGGCGTCTCCAAGGAGCAGGCTTGCGCCTGGGCCTTTGAGCTCATCACCAAGGAGTTCAAGCTGCCGCTCGACCGCCTGTACTTCACCGTCTTTACCGAGGACGACGAGACCCACGACGTGTGGCGTTCTCTGGGCGTTGCCGAGGACCACATCTCCCGCCTGGGCGAGGACGACAACTTCTGGGCCGCTGGCCCCACCGGTCCCTGCGGTCCGTGCTCAGAGATCTACTTTGACATGGGCGAGGAGGTCGGCTGCGGCAGCCCTGACTGCAAGCCTGGCTGCGACTGCGACCGCTTCCTGGAGTTCTGGAATCTCGTCTTTACCCAGTATGACCGTCAGGAGGACGGCTCCATGCCGGAGCTGCCGCACCGCAACCTCGATACGGGCATGGGCCTGGAGCGCATGGCCGCCATCATGCAGCACAAGACCGCCAATTACGACGGCGACTTGATGCAGCATCTCATCAAGCTGGGCGAGGAGATCAGCGGCAAGACCTATGACGCCGATGATTACTCCGGCGCCAGCCGCTCGCTGCGCATCATCGCCGATCACTCCCGTGCCGTCGACTTTATGATTTCCGACGGCATCCTCCCCGGTAACGAGGGTCGCGAGTACGTCCTTCGCCGTCTGCTCCGCCGCGCCGTGTTCCACGGCCGCCTGCTGGGCATCGAGGGCGCCTTCCTTACCAAGTTCATCGACGAGGTTAACGCTCAGATGGGCGAGGCCTATCCCGAGCTGCTCAAGAACGTCGCGCTCGTTAAGGGTATTGTCGCCTCCGAGGAGGAGCGCTTCTCCACGACGCTCGACAACGGCCGTGTTTACCTGGACGAGGCCCTGGCCGCGCTCGCCGACGGCGCCGTCCTTCCGGGCGACGTTGCCTTTAAGCTGCACGACACCTTTGGTTTCCCCATCGATCTGACCGTCGAGATCGCCGGCACCGCTGGCCACGACGTCGACATGGACGGCTTCACTGCCTGCATGGAGGACCAGAAGGCCCGCGCCCGCGCTAACGCCAAGGGCGACGCCTGGGGTAGCTTCAACGACGTGTGGGTCGAGCTTTCCGACAAGGTCGCAGCGACCGAGTTCGACGGCTATGACAACGATGTGATCGAGGGCGCCAAGGTTGTCGCCATCGTGCGCAACGGCGAGTCCGTCGAGTCCGCAGCCGCGGGCGAGGATGTCGAGGTCGTGCTCGACCGCACCCCGTTCTATGCCGAGATGGGTGGTCAGCAGGGCGATGCCGGCAAGCTTTCCGCCGAGGGCGTTGTTCTGACCGTTGCCGACACCAAGAACCACAACGGCCTGTATGCCCACGTCGCGCACGTTGCCGATGGCACGCTGACTGTCGGTGCCGCTGTGACCGCCGCTCTCGACGCCGAGCGCCGTGGCTTCCTGCGCCGCAACCACACCGCCACGCACCTGCTCGACGCTGCCCTTAAGCAGGTCCTGGGCGAGCATGTCTCCCAGGCCGGCTCGCTGGTGACGCCCGAGCACCTGCGCTTTGACTTTACGCACTTCGAGGCCCTTTCCTCCGAGCAGCTCAAGGCTGTCGAGGACTTGGTCAACCAGCAGGTCTTCGCCTCCAAGCCGGTCGTGACCCGTGTTATGGGCATCGACGAGGCTAAGGCTGCCGGCGCTGTTGCTCTGTTTGGAGAGAAGTACGGCGATGTCGTCCGCGTCGTCTCCGTGGGCGCCGAGGACCAGCCGTTCTCTCGCGAGCTCTGCGGTGGCACGCACGCTGCCAACACCGCCGAGATCGGCCTGTTCAAGATTATTTCCGAGTCCTCCACGGGCTCGAACGTCCGCCGTATCGAGGCCGTGACCTCTAAGGGTGCTCTCGACTATATGGCCGACCGCCTGGCACTCGTTGACGCCGCCGCTGCTGCGCTCAAGTGCCGCGTCGACGAGGTTCCCGCCCGTGTGGAGAACCTGCAGGTCGAGCTGCGCGAGACGTCCAACAAGCTCAAAAAGGCTCTGACCGGTGGTTCCTCCGACGCTATTTCCAGCGCCATCGAGGGTGCTGTCGAGCTCGGTGGCTACAAGCTCGTCGTTGCTGAGCTCCAGGGCCTTGAGGCTGCCGACCTGCGCAACGTATGGGATACCGTGCACCAGAAGGTCGCCGGCCCTGTCGCTTGTGTCGTCGCCAGCGTGACTGAGAAGGGCACTCCGGCCCTGCTCGCTGCCGGCTCCGATGACGCCGTGAAGGCCGGGTTCCACGCCGGTAATGTGATCAAGCAGATCGCGGGTCTGGTCGACGGTCGCGGTGGTGGCCGTCCCAACATGGCCCAGGCCGGTGGCAAGAATGCTGCCGGCATCGCCGATGCCCTCGCGGCCGCCAAGACCGCGCTCGGCGCCTAAGAATCTAAGAAGTCACTGTGGTCGCGCTTGCGCTGGACATAGGGGAGACCAGGATTGGCATCGCCGTCTCGAGCCGTGATGGCAAGATGGCGATGCCCGTCAAGGTGCTCCCGGCCGCCGAGGTCACCGGTATGGCCAAGACGTTCCGCTACCTGGTCGAAGACTATGAGCCCGACATCCTGGTAAGCGGACGTCCCCTGACCATGGCCGGTGAGCCCGGCCCCCAAGCCGAGCGCGTTGCCGCCGTGGCGCAAAAGATTGCCGACGAGCTCGATCTTCCGCTGGAGTTTGAGGACGAGCGTCTGTCCTCGCAAGAGGCCAAGCGTATCCTGCGCGAGCAGGGCCTCAACGAAAAGCAGATGAGGGGCAAGATCGACATGATTGCCGCCAGCCTTTTTTTGCAGACGTGGCTCGATCGTAAAAACGAGGAGGTTTCGCATGCCTAGTGCTTCCGATCCGCGCCAGCCGAATCGTACACGTCAGCCGGCGTCGCGCCCTGCCCAGCCTGGCCAGCGTCCGGCACAGCCGACGCAGCGCGCAGCTCAGCCTGCCGCGCGCCCGGTGCAGTCCTTCTCTCGTTCGGCCCAACCTGTTCAACGGACGGGTCAGCAGCCTTCTGCTCGTTCGGTTCAGCATCCGGCTTCTCACGCGGCTCAGCAGCCCACTGCTCGTACGGCCCAGCCTGCAGGCGGTACCCGCTTTAAGCAGCAGGCACCTACCCAGCGAACGCAGGCCCCCCAATCGCATTCTCATCACGCCCGCGGTTCGCATGGCGTTGCTCCGGCGACCCGCTCGAGCTACAACACGCATACTCGTCGCGGTGCTCAAAAGAAGAGCTCTCCGGTTCCCATGATCATCGGCGTTGTGGTGGCGGTGCTTGCGCTTGTCGCGATCGTTTTCTTTGTCGTGCCGGCCGTCAAGGGCTTCTTTGCCGGTGAGGATACGAAGGTCACGGCTGGTCAGCAGGTTACGGTAACCATTCCCGACGGTGCTTCGGGCGATACGATCGCCTCGATTCTCTCCGAGAACCATATCGTCGAGAATCCCAAGGATTACTATGCGGCGGTGAAAAAGCTCAACGCCGATATGTCGCTCAAGCCTGGTACCTATTTGTTCACCACACTCATGGACGCGACCAAGGTTGTTCAACAGCTCATGGAAGGTCCCAACGCGGGCTCCAATGCGCTAACTATCCCTGAGGGCCTGACGGTCGATCAAGTCGCCGACCGTGTGGCCCAGGCCTACGATGGCATCTCTAAGGAAGACTTCCTCAACCAGGCTAAGGCCTCCAACTACGTGGACGACTATAGCTTCCTTAAGGGCGCCGCCAACGACTCGCTTGAGGGTTTCTTGTTCCCCAAGACTTATTCGTTGGGCGATTCGCCGACGGTCGATGACGTGATTCGCGCTATGCTCGATCAGTTTAAGACCGAGTACAAGTCGCTTGACTTTGCGAGCTGCGAAGCCAAGATCAAGGAGCGCTATGGTGTGGAGATGTCCGACTACGACATCGTCAACTTGGCCTCTATCGTTGAGCGCGAGGGCCTCAACGCCGATCAACGTGCGCACGTGGCCTCGGTCTTCTACAACCGCCTTGCCGGCAAGCTCGACGGTCTGCGCTATCTCAACAGCGATGCGACCATGATGTATGTCACCGGTGGCGAGGTTACCGCCGACGACCTGCAGAGCGATAGCCCGTATAACACCTATAAGCATGAGGGCCTGCCGCCCACGCCCATCTGCTCTCCGTCGCTCGAGGCACTCAAGGCCACGCTTGAGCCGACCGACTCCGATGACCTGTATTTCTACATTACGCAGGACGAGGAGTACTTCTCGCAAACCTACGAAGAGCATCAACAGTCTTGGAATTAGCATGAGGATTTTTAGCCCCAAACGATACGTTGCCTCGGTCGATCGCATCGACCTTGATGCCCTGTGGGCCGACGGCAAACGCGCCATTCTGCTCGATCGCGATAACACCCTGGTGCCGCGCGACACCGAGCAGGTTCCCGCCGCGGTTTCCGCTTGGCTCGATGCCGCCCGCGCCAAAGGCTTTAAGCTGTGCATGGTGTCCAACAACTGGCATCGCGACCAGGTCATGAGCTCTGCACGCGAGCTGGGACTCGAGGCCATCAGCCACGCCATGAAGCCGGCGCCGTTTGCCCTCAAGGCGGGTCTTAAGCGCCTCGGCGCCACGGCCGACGAGGCGGTGCTGATCGGTGATCAGCTCTACACGGACGTGTGGAGCGGCAATTTTGCCGGCGTCGATACTATCCTGGTTAAGCCGCAGGCAACCCAGGACCTGTGGTACACGCAGATCTTCCGTATCTTTGAGCGCCGGGCCCTGCGCGACCTTCCCTGCGAGGAATAGGTTTCGCCATGTCTCAGCACATCAAACACGGCTGCGACCATATCTTCTTTATCGGCTTTTTGGGCGCGGGCAAATCGACGCTTGCGCGCAACGTCGGCACTATGTTCAAGCGGCGTTTTATCGATACCGACCGCCTGGTCGTGCGCCGTTGCGGCAAGTCGGTAACCGAGATTTTTGAGACGGAGGGCGAGGATCGTTTTCGCGAGCTCGAGACCTCGGCGCTCCGTTCGCTCCAAAGCGAGCGCAGCCTGTTGGTTTCGTGCGGGGGCGGTATCGTCGAGACGCCGGTGAATATTGAGCTGATGCACGAAATGGGTACGTGCGTGTACCTCGAGGGCGACTTCGAGGATTCGATTCGCCAGATTCGTCGGTCCGACACGCGCCCCGATTTCCGTTCGCCCGAGCATGCCGCGCGCCTGTTTGAGCATCGTCGTCCGCTGTATCGCCAGGCCGCCGATATTACCCTTGATATTCGCAACAAGTCCTTCGAGGACGTTTCCTACCTTTGTGCCGAGATGCTTTTGGAGCGTGGACTGCTATGATTCGCCGTCAACTGATCAATTTCCAAAACCGCAGTGTCGATGTCCGCGTCGGATTGGGCGCGTTCGATGAGCTGCCGCGCATGTTTGCCTCGGCCGTGGGCAAGCCTAAGCGCGCGATGGTGGTTTGGAACGACGCCACATCCGAGCGTTTTGGTGAGGTCGTCGAGCATGCGCTGGTCGACGCCGGTTTTGCCGTGTCGCTGCTCGTCCTCGAGGTTTCGCCTGCTGGTGCCACGCTGGCCGACGCCGATGCTATCTTTGGCGCCCTGTCTGCCAACCGCATCACCTGCGACGATCTGGTTGTCGCTGTTGGCGATGCCGCAACCTGTTCGGTTGTTGGCTGGTGCGCCAACCAGTGGTGTGGCCGAACCGAGTGCGCGCTGCTGCCGACGACCTTCGACGCCATGCTCACGGTCGCGACGACCATGAAGCCGCTCGTCGCCTCGTTGGCCAATGCGCTTCCCGCTATCGCGTTCCGTCCCGAACCGGGCTTGGTTGTGTGTGATCTCGACCTTGTTCGCGAGGCGGAACCCGAGGACCTCAAGTTCGGCTATGCGGTACTTGTTGGCACCATGCTTTCGAGCAGTAAGTCCCGCTGGAATCAGTTTACTGAGACCGTCCCCGAGATTCTCGCGGGCGAGGAGGTCGCACTCGTCAATGCCGTTCAATGGTCTCAGACTGCCCGCAAGGACGTGCTGACGGCCACGAACCCGAGCGCTCGCCATGCGCTCGATTTTGGCAAGACGGGGGAGCGCACCCTGCGCGCTTGCTTGGGCGATGCCGCTTCGCAGGTCCCTGCCTACCAGCTGTTGTCCGAGGGCATGCGCTTTGAGGCGCGCCTAGCACACGATGCCTGCGACTTCGATATCGACTATGTGTTTGATCTCGATGACTGCCTGGAGGACTTTGGCATCGAGGAGCTTGCCTTCGACTTGGAGCCTGCCGCATATATCGAGGAGTTCCGCAGACAGCAGTTTGTCCGCTCGAACCGCAGCATGCTGCCGCTGCCCGCGGCGCTCGGCGCCATTCGCCTAACGAGCGTCGAGGACGAGGTTCTTGAGCGCCATGCTCACGCCTACTTGGCTTCTCGTAAAGAACTTCTCTAAGATTTATTGACTTCCATCGTCTTTCGTATCATGTTGAGGGGCGGGTTTTCAATCGGTTGCGGATCGCATGCGATTCCGTCGTTCGGTTGAGACCCGTCCCGTCTATATTGAGACAACAAGAAAGGAATCTGCATGTCTGAGTTTGCTGCCGGTCCTGCCGGTCGTATCGAGCGTGTCCGTGCCCTGATGGTCGAGCGTGGCTACGACGCCATCGTGGTGCGCGACGAGGCCAACCTTCGTTGGCTTACGGGCGTGAAGGGCGTCTTCGACTACACCTTCGAGTTCCCGCACGCTGCGTTTATTACGGCCGACCAGTGCCTGTTCCACACCGACTCGCGCTACCTCAACAGCTTTGAGGAGAACACGCCAGCCGGCAGCCCCTGGGTCTACGACATGGATGAGGGCACCATCCCCGGTTGGGTCGCCGGCAAGATCGCGGCCAACAAATGCCGCGTCTGCGCTGTCGAGGACGATATGCAGATTAATTTCTACCAGGGTATTCAGCGCGGCCTGGAGGACTGTTCCGTCGCCTGTATGCTGCCGCTGATGCACGACGATATCCGCAAGATGCGCGCCATCAAGGACGCCGAGGAGATTGAGCTCATGCGCCATGCGCAGTCGATCACCGATGCCGCCTTCCAGCACATGCTCGGCTTTATTAAGCCCGGTATGACCGAGAAGCAGGTACGCAACGAGCTCGAGAACTTTATGTTCGCCAACGGTGCCGACAGCCTGGCCTTCGGTTCCATCGTCGCGAGCGGCCCCAACACCGCCAACCCGCATGCCGTGCCGAGCGACCGCGTGATCGAGAAGGGCGATTTCGTTCTTATGGATTACGGCGCGGGCTATTGCGATTACCGCTCCGACATGACGCGCACTGTCGTGATGGGCGAGCCCACCCAGGAGCAGCTCGACCTGTACGCACTCGTGCGCCGTACGCACGAGGAGTGCGTCGCCGCCATCCATCCGGGCGTTGAGGGCAACGACATCTTTAAGCTCTCCAAGAAGATCATCGGCGATGCCGGCTATGGCGATTACTATAACCATGGCTTGGGTCACGGCGTGGGCATCGACATCCATGAGCTGCCCAACTTTAACCGCAGCAAGAATATCATCGAGGTCGGCTCGGTTATCACCATGGAGCCCGGCGTCTACCTGCCCGGCGTGGGCGGCGTGCGCCTGGAGGACTACGGCGTGGTCACCGAGAACGGCTACGAGCCCTTCACCAAGACCCCGCACGACCTGCACGTTATCGACTGCTAGTCTACTTCGGTAGATAGTTTGGGGCGGGGCGTCCGGATTGATTCGGACGCCCCGCGTTCTCTTTTTATGCGCTCGCCGCAGGCGCCGTCTGCAAGTGTATAATTTCTGTCGTATGTAATTTGGACGCTTGTGCGTTCTGCCCATAACAAGAAAGGTCGCTATGCCTACCATTTCCACCGCCGACTTCAAGAACGGCCTCGGTCTCCGCATCAAGGACAAGGTCTACACCATCGTCGAGTTCCAGCATGTCAAGCCGGGCAAGGGCGGCGCGTTTGTGCGCTACAAGACCCGCGACATCAAGAGCGGCCGCGTCGTCGAGAACACCTGCAACGCCGGCACCAAGTTCGAGAGCGTCATGCTCACCACCCGTGAGTTCCAGTACCTCTACAACGATGGCGCCGACTACATCTTCATGGACAACGAGACCTATGAGCAGGTTCCCGTTCCCGAGGACATGGTGGGCGAGAACTCCAAGTGGCTGCGCGAGAACGACATTTGCCAGCTGCTCTTCGCCGACGATGAGCTCATGGGCGTGACCCCGCCGATGTTCATCGAGACCACCATCGTCCAGACCGACCCGGGCTTTAAGGGCGACACCGTCCAGGGTTCCACCAAGCCGGCCACGATCGACACCGGCGCTGTCATTCAGGTCCCCATGTACCTCAACGAGGGCGAGGTCATCAAGATTGACACCCGCGACGGCAAGTTCGTCTCCCGCGTCTAGCAACCAACTCTTCTAGGAGGACTCATGCCCCAGGAAATCAAGATTGACGGCATCGGCATTTCGCCCGATGTTCTGACCGCCATCGTCTCGCGCGCCGTGTCCGATGTCGAGGGCATCGCCTCCGTTGGCGTCAAGGACCTTGCCACCAACCTTGTCTCCATGATGCTCTCGTCCAAGGCCCCGGCTTCTGAGCCGGCGGTCGAGGCCGAGGTCGTCGGCGACAAGCTCGCACTCACCGTGCGCGTCGTGGTGTTCTTTGGCTATCCGTTCAAGAAACTCGCCGAGGCCGTTCGCGCTGCCGTGGTCGCCGCCATCGATGCCCAGGTTGGCGTTGAGGTCGAGCGCGTTGACGTTTGCATCGACGGCCTCGTTTTCCCCAAGGAGTAACCTTTGAGCCTTAAGGTTTATCGCGGGCGTACGCTTGCCCGCAGTCAGGCGCTGCAGCTGCTGTTCCAGGCCGAGGCCACGGACAGCCCGCTCGAGCGCGTCCTCGAGGGTGATTTCCTGATCTCGAAGGGTCCCCTCGATCCCTATGCGCTGGAGCTGTGCCGAGGTGCCTACGAGCATATCGACCGCATCGACTGTGCTCTGCGCTCCGTTGCCAAGAACTGGGATCTTATGCGCATGCCCGGCGCCGACCGCAACCTGCTGCGTATCGCCGTTTACGAGATGCGTTTCCTCACCGACGAGGAGGTCTCGGACGCCATCGTGATCAACGAGGCCGTTGAGCTTGCCAAGGCCTATGGCACCGACCAGTCCGCGTCGTTCGTCAACGGCGTGCTGGGTAAGATCGCTCGCAGCGAGGAGCTGCCGGGCGAGGGCCTATACCAGGAGCTGCTGGCCGAGGATCGCGCTCGCGAGGAGGCACAGGCTGCCGAGGCTGCCGCCAAGGTCGCTGCTGCTCAGGCTGCTGCCGGTGTACTTGCCGAGGACGCGGACGCTGCTGGGGCTGTCGAGGCCGACTCCGTCGAGGAGTAGCCATGCCAGAGGGTTCTGTCCGCAACTTTGACGAGATCTCGGACCGTCTGGACCAGATCATCGCTACCGTTCGCTCTAAGGATACGTCCTTGGAGCGTTCGCTCGATCTGTTTGACGAGGCGATTGAGCTGGGCTCCCGTGCGGTCGACATGGTCGATAAGTTTGAGCTGACGCCGCGTGAGGCCGACAAGCTCGAGCAGGAATACGATGAGGATGCGGCAAACGAATCCCAGGATAGCTAGGCCGCATCTCCGGATACGAATGGTTGATGGCATTCATGAAACGCGTGCGTCTTGATGACGAACTGATTTCACAGGGCATCTGCGCCGATCGCGCGGATGCCCTTCGCACTCTTATGGCTGGCTTGGTCTCGAGTGGCGGCGAGCGCTTGACTTCGCCGGGCCTTAAGGTGACCCCGGGCCTGCCGTTGCACGTGAAGGGGCGCATTCCCTATGTTGGCCGCGGCGGTCTTAAGCTCGAAGGCGCGCTTGATACGTTTGGTATCAATCCGACGGGCCTTGCCTGTCTGGATGTGGGCTGCTCTACCGGCGGCTTTACCGATTGCCTGCTCAAGCGCGGAGCTGCGACCGTTGTCTCGGTGGACGTTGGTCGCGCCCAGTTCGATTGGTCGTTACGTCAGGACGATCGCGTGACGCTGCATGAGCGCACAAACGTGACGCAGCTGCCTGAGCTTGGCTATGCCGGCGCCATCGACCTGGCTGTGTGTGATGTCTCGTTTACCAGCATCGCGAACATTATCGATGCGGTGCTGGCGTGCCTGGCGCCTACGGGTGCATTCTGCACGCTTGTAAAGCCGCAGTTTGAGGCTCCGGCGGCGCTGGTGGGTGAGGGCGGCATTGTGACCGATCCCGCCGTGCGCCGCGATACACTCGTTGCGGCAGTTGAACTCTTTGCTGCCAAGGGGCTGTTCCCGGTCGATGTGTGCGTGTCGCCCATTCATGGTGCCAAGGGAAACGTTGAGTTTTTCCTGTACGGCACGAGATTTGACCCCGGCGACCGCACGCAAGACGAGCTGCAATTCCAGGTATCGGTTTTGAGCGAGAAAGCTGCAACGCTATGAAGGTCTTTCTGGTTCCCAATTACTACAAGCAAGAGGCGGTTGAGAGCGGCCTGATGCTCGAGCTTTGGCTGACGCGCCAGGGCTATGAGGTCGCATGGGCTGCCGACCAGCGATCGAAGATTCAAAGCACGCCTGATATTGACGGCTCCGATCTGGTCATTACGCTCGGCGGCGACGGTACGTTGCTGCGCGCTGCCCGCATCCTCAACCATCGCGAGATTCCTATCCTCGGTCTTTCCTATGGTCACCTGGGCTTTTTAACTGCTGCGAGCCCCGAGGAGCGCGACATTCTGCAGGTCGTGAGCGACGCCCTTTCCGGCGAGCTGCACGTGAGCCGTCGCGCCACCATCGCCGCGGATATCGTGTCCGTGCGCGACGATGGCACGAAGGATGTCGTGCGCACCTTCGCCCTCAACGACATGGCGCTTACGCGCGGCCCCCTGTCCGATATGGTCGAGTTTGACATCACGGTGTCCGGTCACCATATCGACCGCCTACGCGGTGACGGTGTCGTTGTTTCGACGGCGACCGGCTCCACTGGCTATGCACTATCCGCCGGCGGCCCCATCGTGAGCCCCGACTATACGGGCATGGTCTGCGTACCCATTGCGCCGCACACCATTCAGGCCCGTGCCTTCTTGACTTCGCCGAGTGATGTCGTCGAAATCTTTATGTCCGATGATCGCCCGAGCGTGCCGGCGATCGCCATCGATGGACAGTTTATTACCTGCGATGGCACGGTCGAGAGCGTGGCTGTGCGTCGCGGTCCCGGCGATGTGCTGCTGCTGGATTACGGCCCCGAGAGCTTCTATAACTCGGTGAGCCGTGTGTTCTACGGAGTGCGTCATGATCGATGAGCTGCAGGTTTCTAACATTGCACTCATTCGCGAGGCGACGTTGGTGCCGAGTGCCGGCCTGACTGTCCTGACCGGCGAGACCGGTGCCGGCAAGACCGCGCTGCTCTCGGCCCTCAAACTTATTTTGGGCGAGCGCGCGGATTCGTCGACGGTGCGCGAGGGCGAGGCGCTCGCGAGCGTCGAGGCACGACTCTTCGACGGGCCGCACGACACGGAAGGGTTCACCGTACAGCGCAGCCTTTCCGCCGAGGGCCGCAGCCGCGTGAAGATTGACGGGCGCATCGCCAGTGTGCGCGAGCTTTCGGAGCGCGTTGGCGTGATGATGGATTTGTGCGGCCAGCACGAGCACCAACGCTTGCTCGATCCGGCACATCACGTTGCGATGGTCGATGCGTGGGCGGGGCGCTCTGCGCTCGAGGCACTCGAGCACTACCGTGCTTGCTTTAAGGCTTCGCGTGCTGCCGCTAAGGAGGTTCGACGTGTCGAAGAGACCTCGCGTGCGCAGGGGAGCCGCGTCGAGGAAGCGCGCTTTGCGCTCGAGCGCATCGGCGAGGTCGACCCCAAACCGGGCGAGTATGAGGAACTCGAGGAACTGCTGCCGCGCTCCGAACATGCCGAGGTGCTGGTTGCCACAGTTAATGATGCCCATGCATCGCTTGCCTCTGAAGGGGGAGCGCTCGATGCCGTGAACAGCGCCGTGGCAGAACTTTCCCGCATGGCTACCGTCGATCGCAAACTGGGCGACTTTGCCGATGCGCTTTCGGATGCCTGCATCTCCCTTGAGGATTGCGCGAACGAGCTTCGTTCCTATCGCGATGGCGTTGCCTTCGACCCGCGCGAGCTCGCTCGCATGCGTGAGCGGTATTCCGACCTCAAGGGCCTGCTGCGTCAGTGGGGTCCTACCATGGACGATGTTTTTGCCATGCGCGATCGCTCGCAAGAGCTGCTGTCCCTGGTCGATGATGGCGATGAGCAGATCAAAAAGGCGCGTGAGGCACTCGGGAGCGCTGAGCGCGAGTTGTTTATCGCTGCCAAGGCACTTAAGCGCGCTCGCAATACGGCGGCCCCGCGCTTCTGCCACGAGGTTGGCCGCCAGATGGCTCGCCTGGAAATGGGCGGCGCCGAGCTCGTCTGGGAGTCGCGCGATCTTCCCCGTGCTGAGTGGACGCCCGTTGGTCCTTCGAGCTACGAGCTGCTATACCGTAGCGGTGCTGGTTTGACGCCGCGTCCCCTGCGTCGAATTGCGTCGGGCGGCGAGCTCAGCCGCGTCATGTTGGCAAGCAAAGTTGTCCTCGGTAATGCGGACGGTGTCGATACGCTGGTGTTTGACGAGGTCGATGCTGGTGTCGGTGGCTCCACGGCGCGTGCACTCGCGGGCGTGCTGGCAGATCTCGCCTCTACGCATCAGGTGATTGTCGTAACCCACTTGGCGCAGGTCGCCGTCATGGCCGACAAGCATTATGTTGTCAGCAAGGAACCAGGCGATGTTCCCCAGACGCATTTGGACGAGGTAACCGGCGAAGCGCGTACCGCCGAGATCGCCCGCATGTTGAGCGGCGATCAGTCCGAGGCAAGCCTGGCGCACGCCAAACAGATGCTCGAAGAAGCTCGAGGTTAGGTCGTATCAGCTGTGTTGGTGGGACAAAATAGACTGAAATTTTTGTCCCACTACGCGTTTTACTCAACGACCTTATCCGGCTGGATGAGCTCCTCGTAGTAGCTGATATGCTCGCGAGCGTCTTCAATCTCGGGCAGCAGGAAGTTGTAGATGACTTCGATGATCATCGTGGCGCTGATCTTGGAGAACGCAAAGTCGCCCGTCGTCAGCAGCGCTTCGTGGTTGACGGTATTAAAAGTGTAGTCTGCCAGACGCGCGAGCGGGGATTTACTGTCGCTGCTGATGACGACTACGGTGGCACCGCAGTCGCGAGCCGCTTTTGCCATGCGATTCAAACGACGCGACTTGCCTGAGTTCGAAATCAGCACGATAACGTCACCCGGGCGTAACGTGAGTGCAAAGCCGATTGATGTCTCGCTAATGGTGCTCGCCATGCAGCGCAGGCCCAGCTGCGAAAACTTAAACGTCGCATCGAGCGCGACCGCGTTCGTATTGCCCACAGCCGCAAACTCAATAACCCCCGCATGCTTAAGGGCATGCACAACAGCCGCCAACGTATCGTGGTCGATCCCGTCGATGGTCGCATTAAGCTCGCTCACCTTGGCAGCCAGGATGTTCTTGAGGCTCTGCTCCATATTGTCGAGCGAGACCTCGTCAGTCAGGCCCTCGTTACGCTGGCTTTCCAAATCCCTCGCCAACGAAAACTGAAAGCTGCGGAAGCTGCCAAAGCCCAGCTTTCGGCAGAAGCGCGAAACGGTCGCTTCGGACGTGGCAGCGGCGCGCGAGAGCTGAGCCGCCGTGAGGCGTGGCGCCTCGGACTGGTGCTCCAATATATAGTCGACAATGCGCTGCTCGGACTCGCTGTATCCCTGGTGGGTACTAATGAGGGAAAGTGCGCTTTTGCTACTATCGGTCATGGATGGCTCCTGGTTGGCATGAAAATCTAGCTTGATTTGCAATGCCATAGTATATGGGCATTTTCAATTACAAGATACACCTTGCCGTTTCAAGTGTTGATGGTAAACTTTCACTTGCCGTTTACGGTTATGAAAGAACCTTTCACCGGAGAATTGCGCCTTGTCTCTTCTCACGCGGACGGTAGGTTGGTATCTTTCAAGTGTGGAAAAACGCGCATCGAAGCGCGTGTAGGGGAGCGCCCGCGGGCGCTGTACTCAAGAAGGAGGGACACATGGCTAAGTTTGACATCATCGCCGCGACCGGTTGCCCGACCGGCATTGCGCACACCTTCATGGCGAAGGAGGCGCTGGAGAAGGCTGCTGCCGAGCGAGGTCTGACCATTAAGGTCGAGACTCATGGCCAGGTCGGCGTCGAGAACGAGCTCACCAAGAGCGAGATCGCCGGTGCCAAGGCCGTCGTTGTCGCAGCCGATAAGGATGTCCAGGCTGAGCGTTTCGCCGGTAAGCCCATGGTTTCCGTTGGTGTTTCCAAGGCCCTGTCTGTCGAGGCTGCTGGTAAGCTGATCGACCGCGCGCTCGCCGCCAAGGGCGACGACACGGTTGCCGCTGCCGCCGATGTCGAGGACGAGGTCGAGGAGAAGGAGTCCATCGGTCACGTCATCTACAAGCACCTCATGAACGGCGTCAGCCACATGCTGGTCTTCGTCGTTGCCGGTGGTGTTCTGACCGCCATTTCGTTCCTGTGGGGCATCACGTCCTTTGATTCGACGGCTGCCGACTACAACAGCTTTGCCGCGATGCTCAAGATTATCGGCGGTATCGCCATGAACCTCATGGTTCCGGTGCTTTCCGCCTACATCGCCGAGTCCATCGGCAAGCGCCCGGCGCTCGTCCCCGGCTTTGTTGCCGGTATGATCGCCATCCAGGGCCTGCCTGTTAACGCCGAGACCGGCATGATCGACGCCGGTGGCGCCGGCGTGGGCTTCGGCTTCCTGGGCGGCATCGTCGGCGGCTTCCTCGCTGGTTATGTCATCCTGCTGCTCGAGAAGGTCTTTGCCGGTCTGCCCAAGAACCTGGACGGCCTCAAAGCTATCTTCCTGTACCCGCTGTTCTCGACGGCTATCGTCGGCCTGGTCATGCTCGGCATTTCCGGCCCCATGGCTGCCATCAACACCGCCATGATGGACTTCCTCAAGGGCCTGTCCGCCTCTGGCGCCGTTGTCCTGGGTCTTGCCATTGGCTGCATGTGCGCCTTTGACATGGGCGGCCCGGTCAACAAGGCTGCTTACGTCACCGGTACCGCTATGCTCACTGAGGCTTTGGCCGCCGGTGTTGGCACCGATACCTACAACTTCGGCACCAACTTCATGGCTGCCGTCTCCGCCGCCTGCATCGTTCCGCCGCTGATTACCACCTTTGCCGTCGTTGTCGGCAAGAAGTACTTCAGCCAGGAGGATCACGACGCCGGTGTCGTCAACCTCATCCTTGGTTGCACCCACATCACCGAGGGCGCCATTCCGTTCATGACCAAGAACATCTGGCCCGTCATGCCCATCATGATGCTCGGTTCCTCTATCGCTTCGATCCTGACCATTATGTTCAACGTTCACGATCCGGCGCCTCACGGTGGCTTCCTGGTCCTGCCCGTTGTCGAGAACGGTCCGCTTTGGGTCCTCGCGATCCTCATCGGCGCTGTGGTCGGTGGCATCCTGTTCGTGGCCTTCAAGAAGTACGACTTCGAGAAGAACCAGAAGGCCGCTCCTGCAGCCAAGCCCGTTGAGACCCCCAAGGCCGCTGCCGTCGAGGCCCCCAAGGCCGAGGCTGCCGACTTCGTGAAGGTCGAGAATGTCTTTGTCGCCGAGGACTTCGCTTCTCGTGACGAGGCTCTGAGCTTCGTTTCCAACCAGGCCGTCAAGGCAGGTATCGCCAGCGACGCCGACGCCGTGATGAACGCCTTCCTGGCCCGCGAGGCCGAGGGCACCACGGGCATGATGGAGGGCTTCGCCATCCCGCATGCCAAGTCCGACGCCATTACCGAGGCTGCCGTGATCGTCGTCAAGGACGAGTCCGGCGTGACCGGTTGGGACACCATGGACGGCGCTCCCGTCAACGTGGCTATCGCCCTGCTCATCCCCGGTGCCCAGGCCGGCACTACGCACCTCAAGATCCTGTCTAAGGTCGCCGAGGCGCTCATGGACGAGGACTTCCGTGCCACTGTCAAGGGTTCAACCGACGCCGCCGAGATCGCCAAGACGATCAACGCTCGTCTGGTCTAATTCTACGGTACGCGAATAACATCGCCCACTGTATATAAGGCGGAGTCTCTCTCCAGGGCCTCCGCCTTTTTCTATCCCTCCCATAAGTTGCGGTGAAATAGGGACTGTTTAAACGATTCAACCCCAAATACAGTCCCTATTTCACCGCAACTTATAAAAGGATATAGAGGGGGCTACCTATCGAGTCTTTATCGCGAACAGTTCTTCAGCCAGAATTCCGTTCCGCCGATATTGCTCTGGACCGACCGAGTTTCCGCAGCTCGCCCGCC